>JAZNOY010000001.1:0-3904 GCA_045589375.1 Acutalibacteraceae bacterium
TAAAGTGCTTCGCAGTTTCGTAAAATATTAAAATTTCTTGTATTGAAGCCATAAAACGCAGCAAGGCTGCCGCCTTGCGAGGCTTTTGGCAATAATACAGGGAATTTTGTTTGAGAAACAAATACTGCCTTATCGGAACTCAGCGAAACAGCCGATGGATTCGTTTTGAATCCATCGGCTTTAATTTTAGCTTATGACCTATAACCCGATTTTTACGGCAAGCAGTAAGAAAAGGGCAGAAAAAACAAATAACATTATCTGAAAGAGCGCCGTTCGCTTAAGCCATTCGGTATAGCCCACTTCTGCAAGCCCTAATCCCACAACCAGCGTTCCGCAGGTGGGGTAAAGCACATTTGTGTATCCGTCGCCGAATAAAAACGCCAAGAGAATTATATTAGTGCTTATATGCGGTATGGGCGCCAATGTGAGAAGCGGAATAAGAAGCAACGCTTTCGCAAGTGAGCCCGGAATAAAAAACTCGAAAACCAAAATGAGCAGATAAAGCAAAATCACCGCAACATAGGGCGATTGACCGCTTATATATTGGTGGCAATAATAAAACATTGTATGCAATATCTCTCCGCGCTCGGCTATATATTTCACGCTGAACGCAAGCAGAATAATAATTATTGAGGGCGATAAATCCTTTGCCCCCAAAAAGAAGCTCTTTGCGGCACGCGAAAAGCTTCCAAGCTCCCTGCGACCTATGATAAATGCACCTATAATAAAGGTGAGCGCCATAAGCACCATACCTATTCCAAGGTCGGCAATAAAGGGAACGACCGACGATACAACGATAACCGCAAGCACCGCAATAAAAAGCGCAAATATCATCTTGGCTTTGCGGCCGATTTCCGCGCCTTCCTCTTTTGAATATTCATTCGCGACCATTTCGTTTTGGCGCTCGGGATGTGATTTCTCATCCCGCTTTGCCATAACGGTTAAATAAAGCGAGGTCAGAACATAAAGAACACAGAAAATAATCGCTCTAAACCAAATTCCGCTGGTTATCTTCACCTTTGCAAGCTCGCTTGCTATACCGATTGTAAAGGGGTTAAAAAGTGCCGTTGTGAAGCCAACGCCGGTTGTTATAAGAATCAAGCTCACCGCTTGGGCATTACTCCAATTCATCGCCGCGGCAAGACTTAAAAACACGGGAAAAAGAATAAGCAGCTCCTCTTGCAGACCAAAGCAGGACGCAAGGAGCATCATCATAAGGGTAATAATCCAAATAAGCTTAAACCTTTTGTTATAAAACCTTTTAATGATTACCTGAACAATAGCATATAGTCCGCCGCTCATATCGAGCACCTTAAAGCTGCCGCCGAGAAACAAAAGCACCGCTATAATCTGAATAACATTTATGTTTCCGCTGCCGAAAAGCAATGCTTCAATAGGCGCTGAAAACCAGCGGTAAATCGGAAGCCGCTTGGAAGCTTCTATCAGCTTGAAAGAATTAGGTATTATTTCTCCGTTCGTGTCAAAGCTATAAGACCCCGCGGGAATAACATAGGTTAAAACGCCAACGAAAATAATCACGCCCAACAATATAGCGCAGATGGTTAGAAAACTCTTTTTCTCGAATTTAACCTCGCGGTTAAGCTGTTTATTTCCCATTCTTTCCCCTCTTTTCTTTTTTCGGTTTGAAAATCAAATCAACCGCCTTTTCCTTGTATATCAGCGAAAGGGCAACACAGGCTATAATTAGAAGGATAAACCCAAGCGACACTATCGGAGAGGATGCGCTTGTTATCTTTTCGCCAATCCAAAGGGTTATTATAACATCGGGCATAGGGCCGAAAAATGTTACAAGTGCATATTTCCACCATTTTATTCCGCTGCTTGCGGCTATCATATGAATCAGCATAAAGGGCACAAAGGGCGCAAGGTATGCCAAAAACAAAAAATGATATATGCTTCGACTGCTGTTGGCAATTTTTTCCTCGATTATTCTCTGCTTCTCTTTTTGCTTTTCGGATTTAAAAACCCTAACCGTGCGGTTAAACAAAAACGCGAGCTGACTCGCAATAAAAAGCGAGAGCACAACCTGAACAAAGGCAAAGCCTATGCCATAACTCACGCAGGCGGCCAACTGCACAGGCACCGAAGAAATCAGCGGAAAAAAGAAACAAACAATGATGATAAATGAAATCGAGAATACTCCTGCCACGCCTAAGGAGAGCACATATTCCTTAACTATAGTAACGCCCGATATTATTTGTTCAAACAAAAACACGAGGGTTTCTCGGTTAAATACTGCATACACGGCGGCGGAAATTAACAATAAAAATGTTATGCAAACGAGGGTTTTTTCTTTTCTGCTTTTCATCAATACACCTCGCTGCTCACCGTGCGCCAAGCGGTGTCATATAAATTATGAATTTCCTCGGCCGCAATGGTCCATTTTATAACCTGCTTTTCATTTTCTAACAGCTTAAAATTATAATATTTGCCCTGATAGTATAAATCAAGGTCATATTGAAGCGACATCGTTAATGAATACACCGATTGAGGACTAAACTCAATAACCGTTTCCTCTCGGTCGGCAATTCCTTTATATGTAAGCCCCTTGTTCGTAAGCGTTAGAATGCCCTCGCCATAGTATTGAAGCGAATAGTTCTTATGAAGGCGTTTTGTGTTAATTCTGCCTATTAAAACCCGTGAGCAAAGTGAAAAATCATCGCTTAAAATTTCCTTTGCCACCATTTTTCTCTGCCACTTAAACCATTCGTCGATATTTGAAAACCGAAGCTCGCCGCAGGTAGCAGATATATCGTAATATTCATTCATCGAGATTTCAAAGCCGCAAGCCGCACAGCGCATTCGGTCGTTTTCCACCGAAAAGTAATGCTCCGCCTCGCAAGCAGGACATTTATATATTATGTTATCAAGCCCCGATATATTGGGCTTTTTGCCGCGAAAGGCGATTTTCTCGCCGCTATGCTCCAAAAACTCGTTATAGCTAAAGCGCTCAAGCATTCTTTCATATAATTGCTCTTGAGTATACTCATCAAAATCCTCGGGCTCAAAAAGCATAGAATAGCCCACCTCTATTTGCCCCTTTTTATTGTCGGCGCAATAGCGCGTTCTCGTGAAATATGAGCCCTTGAGCGTTACAAGCGCAACAGGCAAACGAAGCTTCATAATAAGCTTCATTGTAGCGGGGTTTATCGGGTGGGTTGAGCCGCTCGTCGATTGAATACCCTCAGGAAAAACCATTATCGAGCCGCCCAGTTTTTTGGCGCGAAATATCTGCTTGGTCGCGTGAGCATCGGGTTGATACAGCATTTTTGCAATAACTCCGAGCCGCTTAAGCAGGGTATATACTACAGGCTGAAAAATATTTTGGTATCCGCAAAGAATATGAACATTGGTGCTTTTTAATCCCGCAAAGGTATAAATATAATCATTTTTAGACCTGTGCTGACAGAGAATAAGCATCTGTTTTTTGCGGTATTTTTGAAAGCTCTCATCATATATAAAACGGGTGTTATGCCTTCGGCTTATTATATTGAACACAAGCAAAACAGGCCAAGCAACTAATTTGCTTGGCTTTTTTATTTTTCTATGTAAAAATTCCTTGTGTAAATCCCGCATGCCGTTCTCCCCTTGCGTTCTATTTTACCACCACTTTGCGACAAACACAATGTTTTTATTTAAGATTGTAAGGCTTTTCCTTCTAAACGCGAAAAAACGCCCTTTCATTTCGCTGAGTTCCGATAAGGCAGTATTTGTTTCTCAAACAAAATTCCCTGTATTATTGCCAAAAGCCTCGCAAGGCGGCAGCCTTGCTGCGTTTTATGGCTTCAATACAAGAAATTTTAATGTTTTACGAAACTGCGAAGCACTTTAAAATGAAAATTTTGAGTGCAAGAAGAGAAAAAAATCCCCGATAATGCTGACG
>JAZNOY010000002.1:0-18425 GCA_045589375.1 Acutalibacteraceae bacterium
CACATCTAAGGCAATCGCTGCAACAAAGGGCAAGACCTATTACTATAAGGTTCGCGCTTTCAAGACAGTTGACGGCAAGAAGATTTACGGCGCTTGGTCAACGGTTAAGGCTTACAAGATTAGCTAATTAATCTAACAAAACCCCCCACTTTCGAGTGGGGGGTTTAAATTATCGCTCATCAAGAGGGGCATAGGGTTGTTTTGGCTTAACATTAACATAAGCCGGTCGAATAATTTTACCATTGCATTGAATTTCCTCTATCCTGTGAGCGCTCCAGCCCGCTATTCTTGAAATAGCAAAAATTGGGGTGTAAAGCTCGGCAGGGAGATTCAGCATACGATAAATAAGTCCTGAATAAAAATCCACGTTAGCGCTAACGCCCTTGTAAATTTTTCTTTTATCGGCAATTATCTCGGGCGCAAATTTCGCAACCTTTTCATAAAGATTGTATTCGTCCTCACAGCCCTTTTCGATTGATAGACTTTTTGCACAACCTTTAAGTATATCGGCTCGAGGGTCGGATTTAGAGTAAACTGCGTGCCCCATACCGTATATGAGTCCCGAATGGTCAAAACCTTCCTTTTTAAGCAGCCTTGAAAGATAATCTTTTATAGCGCCATCATCTTTAGTGTTGATAGTGTTTTGCATATCCTCAAACATTTTAACAACCTTAATGTTTGCTCCGCCGTGGCGTGGACCTTTTAGCGAGCCCAACGCCGCTGCGACCGAAGAATAGGTGTCAGTTCCCGATGAGGTTACAACATGGGTTGTAAATGTGGAGTTGTTGCCACCGCCGTGTTCGGCGTGGAGAACAAGCGCCAAATCAAGAATTTTAGCCTCAAGCTCGGTGAAATTGCTGTCCTCGCGCAGTAAATGCAAAATGTTTTCTGCGGTTGATAGCTCTCTTTGCGGAATATGTATAAAAAGGCTTTCGTTGTTGCGATAGTGGTTAAAAGAGTGGTATCCGTATACCGCGAGCATTGGGAAAACCGAAATTAAAAATAGGCTCTGCCTTAAAACGTTCGGTATTGATATGTTGTCGGGGTCATTGTCATAGGCATAAAGGGTTAGAACACTTCGCGAGAGAATATTCATCATATCCTTACCGGGTGCCTTTAAAATAATGTCCCTAACAAAAGAGGAGGGAAGACTTCTAAGGTCGGAAATTGCCTCTTTAAAATCCTCAAGCTCGGTTTTTGTAGGAAGCTTTGAG
Organism: Acutalibacteraceae bacterium; assembly: GCA_045589375.1. Lineage (GTDB taxonomy): Bacteria > Bacillota > Clostridia > Oscillospirales > Acutalibacteraceae > UBA737. Next base: position 1,215 of record JAZNOY010000002.1, read on the forward strand.
AAAAGCAATAGATATATCGTCTCCTCGAAGCCAAAGCGATTATCCTTTAAAAAACCATCGGTTAAATCTTTAATATTAATACCGCGGTAGCAAAGCTCGCCCTCGCAGGGCTCTTCGCTCCCGTCAGGTAAAATTCTTTTTGAGGTTATGGATGAAATTTCGGTAAGTCCCGTCTTAACACCCTTTCCGTCAAGGTCCCTGAGTCCTCTCTTAACCTCGTGCTCGCCATACATTTCGCTTGAGATGTTGTTATTTGTGCAGGACTTTTCTGCGAGCTGCTCAATGTATGGGGTGACTTTTGCATAAGTAGCTTTCATTTTATTCTCCTAATGTTTGATATTAATAATAATATCATTATTTTATAATAATTGCAAATTACATTATACTACAATTTTGTAAACAAATTAACCGCCTTTGTGTTGACAAAGTGTATCGAAAAGATTAAAATTAATTGGTAAGGAGATGCTTATATGGTAAAGATTTCACCCTCAATTTTAACGGCTGATTTTCTGCAACTTAGAGAAAGCATAAAAAAACTCGAAGAAGCTGGAGTTGATATGCTCCATTTGGATGTTATGGATGGTATTTTCGTGCCTAATATTTCATTTGGAAATCCCATAATAAAATCGATAAGAGAATATACCGATTTGCCGCTTGATGTTCATTTAATGATTGATAGACCGCATAGATATATCGAGGATTTTGCTAAATATTCCGATTATTTGGGCTTTCATTATGAGGCGGGCTCCGATAATGTTGAAACCCTTAAAAAAATAAGAGAGCTCGGCTGCAAAGCTTATATAACCATCAAGCCTGCCACCGCGGCAGAGGAAATTTTTAATTTGCTGCCTTATTGTGATATGGTGCTTGTTATGTGGGTAGAGCCGGGATTTGGAGGCCAAAAGTTTATGCCGTCGGCACTTGATAAATTATCTGCTATTAAAGCCCAGTGCATTCGCCAAGGCATAAATATTGAGCTTGAGGTTGATGGCGGTATAAATAAAGAAACCGCACCGCTTGCGGTTGCCGCAGGCGCTACGGTGTTGGTTGCAGGCAACTATCTCTTTAGCGCCGAGGATATGGGCGCTCGGGTTGCTGAAATTAAAGCTTTTTAAAGGTTTCCTTTAGCTTTTCAAGTGCATTTTGTTTGCATAGATTTGTTCCGTATTCCTTAATTTTTTCTGCCAAAACGCCGCTTTCACTTATAAAGCAAAATTCTTTTGCGAAAGCGCCTTGCTTTATCGGTTGTTCCTTTTTTATTATAAGGCAGTATGTGTCCTCATATTTGTATAAGGAGCTTTCTTGTGCTTCATCACCATAACAAACGATAAATGCAATCAAATCCTCAATGCAATCAAAGCATAGGGTATATTGCCTTGTTTCAATATTGCGTCTAAGCTTTTTAAGGTTGCTTTCATAAAGCTTTGTGAAGTAAATCGCGCAACCATCTATTTCGGGCTTTATTTCAATTAGCGCTTGTGCTTCGTTGAGTGGGAGCATTTCCTTTGGCGCTACGCTTTTTATCAGTAAATTTATGGCTTTTTTTGTGCGGCTGTCTTGTTTGCAAAAATTTTCATATCCTCCGAAAATGGCAAATATCTCCTCATCGGATAGACTTATTTTAAGCTTGTTTCGGCCGATTGTGTCAATTTCCATATTTCTGCCTCCCGATGTTGTATGTATAAGTGCTTTGATTCTGCCAATAATTTTAACGGGTGATTTGATGGCGGTTGAAGGAAGGAATTCTAAGCAAAAAAGGTTTTATAAGCTGTTGTTTAAATCAATGGTTATAACGGCATCTGTTATTTTCTTAATACTTGTCGGATATTTTTCTGTCGGATATTTTTTCGGCAAATAACTTTTAGGAGTAAAAAATGGACTATAATTTTTTAAAGAGCGGAACCGATATCAGAGGCTTTGCAAGTGACCTCGCAGGTAATCCGATTCAGCTCGATGATAAGACCGTTTATGATATAACTGCGGCCTTTGTTGTTTGGTTTGTTAATAAATTTGAGAAATCACCTGAGGCATTAAAAATTGCTTTAGGTCACGATTCCAGGATAACAGCAGAAAGAATATCAAATGCTGTTAAAAAGGCGCTCACTCAAGCGGGAATAACCGTTTTAGATTGTGGCCTTGCTTCAACTCCTGCAATGTTTATGACTACGGTTGATTTACATACTGATGCGGCAATTCAAATAACCGCAAGTCACCATCCCTTCGACCGCAATGGATTAAAATTCTTTATTTCTACAGGTGGACTTGATGGTAAGGATATAAGTGAAATTTTAAATATTGCCTCAAACGAAGAGGAAATTTTGTGTGATAAATCAGGCAAGGTTTTGCCTTGTGACTATATGAAAGATTATGCCAAACGACTTAGAGATATGATAATTTGCGAGGTAGGCAAGGGCGAAAAGCCGCTTGAAAATTATCATATTGTAGTTGATGCGGGCAATGGCGCAGGCGGCTTTTATGCAAGGGAGGTTTTGATTCCCTTAGGTGCTGATGTTACGGGCAGTAGGTTTTTGGAGCCTGATGGTATGTTCCCGAATCATATACCTAATCCTGAGAATAAAGAGGCGATGCAAAGCATTTGCGAGGCTGTAACCGAAAGCGGAGCTGATTTGGGTATAATTTTTGATACCGATGTCGACCGCGCGGGCTGTGTCGGCTCGGACGGTAAGGAAATAAACCGCAATCGTTTGATAGCTTTAGCCTCATATATAGCGCTTGGTGGTAAAAAAGGCGGAACCATTGTTACCGATTCGGTTACCTCAGATGGCTTAAAAGAATATATTGAAAAGGACTTGGGCGGTGTTCACTATCGTTACCGCCGTGGCTATAAAAATGTTATAGATAAAGCGGTCGAGCTTTGCAACGCGGGCGTTTTCTGTCCTCTCGCAATTGAAACCTCGGGCCACGCCGCTTTTAAAGAAAATTATTTTCTTGATGATGGCGCTTATCTCGTAACAAAGGTGGTAATCGAGCTTGCAAAGGGTGTAGATATTGATGGATTGCTTAGCACCCTTAAAATGCCGGCAAGGGAAGAGGAATACCGTTTTAATATCACAACGGAAGATTTCAAAAGCTATGGCAATTTGGTAATTGATGAGCTTCAAAAATTCGCCGAAAATAAAAATGATTATATTATTGCTGATGATAATCGCGAGGGTATTCGCGTTTCAACGCCAAACGGATGGTTTTTATTAAGATTAAGTGTCCATGACCCCGTTATGCCCATAAATTTTGAAAGCGATTTTAATGATGGTATAAACATTATTAAGGGCGAATTAAAGCAATTTTTCTCGTCGTTTGAATATCTTGTGGCGCCTGAGAATTTTTAAATAGGAGATGCTATTATGGAGAAAAAGACCTTACATATAATCCCTCATTCACATTGGGATAGAGAATGGTATATGAGCTTTGAGCAGCATAGAATGCGCTTGGTAGAGCTGTTTGACACCCTAATTGAAACAATGGAAAACCATCCTGAGTATAAATACTATCATATGGACGGTCAGTATGTTGTTATTGAGGATTATTTAGAGGTTCGTCCTAAAATGCGTGAGCGCTTGTTTAAACTCATCAATGAGGATAGAATTCAAATAGGCCCTTGGTATGTTCTCCAGGATGAGTATTTAACCTCGGGCGAAGCAAATGTTAGGAATATGCTTTATGGCATAAAGCTTTGTCGCGAAATTGGTGCCCAGCCTGTGATGACAGGTTATTTTCCCGATGCCTTTGGAAATATTTCCCAAGCCCCTCAAATATTAAAAGGGTTTGGAGTTGAATCGGCGGTTTTTGGCAGGGGAGTAGGTGCCATTCTTGAGGATAATAAGGTCGACCCTAATGCCAGTAATAACCCCTCGGAAATTATTTGGCGTTCTCCTGATGGCAGTGAGGTAATTGGCGTTATGTTTGTTCAATGGTATCATAATGCTATGGAATTGCCGACAGTTGAGGAAAAGCTCAAAGCACGGCTTGATAAAATCATTCCGGGACTTTGCGCCGCTACCGCAACCCCACATATTTTAGGGATGAATGGCTGTGACCATCAGCCTGTTCAAGCAAATCTCCACGAAGCAGTTAGTCTTGCGAAAACGCTGTATGACCAAGAAGAGCTCGAAATTAAGCATTCAAATTTCAAGGATTTTCTGGCATCAGTCAGTGAATATAAAGAAAAATTCCCGCTGATTGAAGGAGAAATCAATGGTCAGCGCACTGCGGGCGCCGTTCCGCTCATTGATACCGCTTCAACTCATATTAAGATTAAGCAATTAAATCATAGAGGACAAAACATTCTTGAGCGAATTGCAGAGCCGCTAAGCACGATTGCATATCTTATGGGTGTTGATAATTACCGTGAGGACCAATTGCTCTTTGCTTGGAAAATGCTGATGCAAAACCATCCGCACGATTCTATCTGCACCTGCTCTAACGATGCGGTTGCAAAGGAAATGGAAATCCGTTTCGAGAAAAGCTATGAGGCGGCACGCTTTATAAAGGATGAAGCGCTTGATTCGGTTATGAAGAATATCGACACTTCAGAGCTTTCCGATATGAATATAACGGTTTTCCATACCGTTCCCGAAGAAACTACGGGTAAGGTGAGGGTAAACCTCGATTATCCCGAAGGGACTGATATTGGGCAGCTAACTGTCATTTCAGAGAATGGCACAGCTATTCCCGCAAGCTTTAAAAAGCTCGGCAGAACCTTTACATATACTTTGCCAAAGGATAGCTTTAGAAAGCCAAGGTATGTCGAGCGCGTAGAAGCCGAGCTGCTTGTTACCGCCAAGGGCATAGGCTATACAACATATAAGGTTATAAATGAGCAGACCGATATTAAGCCGCTCGTTTCTCTTGGCGAGAATGGTGCTTCTAATGAAAGCATAGCTTTTAAGATTGAGCAAAATGGCTCGGTTACAATTACCGACCTTTTAACAGGGGAGGTTTATCGCAATAATGTTCTTTATGAGGATTTAGGAGATGTTGGTGAATCCTATAATTTCCGTCCTGCCCAAAACGATATAGCTATCACTACGGCTGATAGTAAGGCTCAAATAAGACTTTTAAATGCAAATTCATATTCTGCAACCTATGAAATTAAAAGCTGTATGGATATCCCTGCCGCAAAGGTAGATAAAACCAGAACAGAAGAAAAAATAAGTCACGATATTATAACTCGCGTTACCATTACCGCAGGAATACATAGAGTTGATATTGAAACCGATTTCAATAACCAAAGTGAAAACCACCGCTTGCGCGCATTATTCTGTCCTGATATAAAAACAGAATATGCTCTCGCCGAGGGACAGTTTGAGGTTATCAAAAGGGAGATAATACCCTATAAAACTTGGAAAAATCCTTGCTATTGTCAACGCCATCAAGCGTTTTTCGGCCTTGAGCAAGAAAATCGCGGTTTGCTTGTTTCGGTTCGCGGAAATAATGAATATGAAATTTTGCGCGATGGCAAAAACACAATGGCGTTAACGCTGTTACGCGCAATTGACCAAATGGGTGACTGGGGTTATTTCCCAACCCCCTATGCGCAGTGCAAGGGGAAGCATACATTCTCGTATTCAATTATTCCGTTTGCCGCGCAAAACAGAGCACAGGCCTTTAGCGAAGCCTATACTTTTAACGGCGACCCGTTTGATGCAAGGTATAGCTATCGTCAAGAGGGGAGTCTCCCCGCGAATAAGCTCACGGTTAGTGCCGAAGCATCGTATATGCCGTTTGTCGCATTTAAAAAATCCGAGGAGCGCAATAGTGCTGTTATCCGCTTTTATAACGCCGATAGCAAGGCGCAAAGGCTAAATCTATCATTTGGTAAAAAAGCAAAAGCGGTTTGGCTTGTTAATCTTGCGGAGCAACGTGAGGAAAAGCTGGGCGAGGCGGTTGATTGCATTGAGCTTAGCGTGCCTAAAAAGAAAATTGTCAGCTATGAGCTTGAATTTTAATTAATTGTTTGCCCAAGTGCGAAATAGCACTTGGGCATTTTTATCAGCAGCAACCGCAGCCGTTGATGTCTTCGGGCTTAGGCGGGAAGAAATCATCGGTTGGAAACTTGATTTTATTGAAAATATCGCAGGGCAGGTCTGCGGTGTCACCGCAGCAATGCTTCTCGGGAATACAGTAGTCGTAAACGGGAATCAGCATTTGAACATTACGGGTTAATTCAACGATTGTAAACAACCCTAAGGTGACATATACTGTCGGAGTCCCCACAGGCGAGTCTGTAACGAGCGCACAGTCGGTATAGTCTCTAAGGTTGTTAGGCATGCAGTTGTTGCAGTAGCTTTCTCTTACTCGACCGAGTCTTGCAGAAAGTGCAACAGGGTCTACACACTGAACTGTGCAAACGGGGGTGTTGTTGCCGGCTATAACGGTCGATGAGGAATCGCAATTGGTGGCTCCCAGCTCGTTTGAGAAGGTTTTAACATTACCCTCGCTTCCGAAAAGAATTACCTTTTTGTTATAACAGCATATACCGCTAACCGTTGTGGGACAGGCGTTCGCCGCTGTATAAAGGTCAAGCGTTACATTAAAGAAAAAGGTCAAATCGCACGAATAGTAGCCCCTGTTGAAATTTACGGGCTCAATTTGAATTGCAACATTAAGTACCTGTGCGTTTTTAATTCTAACGCTTATAGCCTGTTCAACCAGCGTTTGTGTTGTGGCGGTAAAGTAGCAGCGTAGGTCTTCGAGGCAATCTCTGTCGCAGCAGGAATCAAAAACCCTGTTGCCTGAAATGCAGACTGCTTCTTTAAAACCATCATTGGTCTGGCATCCTTCATTGTAATCAGCCATATAAAATCCTCCTATTTATTATTGAAGTATCACTTCAATACATATTATGGTGAAATTTAAAATAGGTGAAAAAAACCCTCTTTTAAATCAATAAAAGAGGGTTTTACTTATTTATGTGTTCGTTTTGAAAGACCTTTAAGCGCAATCGATAACGGCGGAATAAGAATACTTAAAATTATGTTTGAAATGCCGTGAATTAAATCAAACGGAAAGCCCGCAACAATCCAAGCAATAGTTCCCTTAAAATTAAGACCAAAAATTATTGCTTGAGCGGGAGCGTATAAAATGCCATATAAAAAGCCGTGCAATCCGCAAATCGCTGCATAAATAATTGCTGCGAATTTCATCGGGAGACTTTTGGGCACTAAAAGAATACCGAAATAAACGGGGAGCCAAATATAAAGGTTAGGTATCCACCAAGGCCCCATCCCCGAAAGGACGCCTTGGAATGTAACAAGCAGTATATAGACAATTAGCGGAAATATTGCTTTTTTGCGGTAAACAACCGTGTATACGGCCAATAAAACAGCAACTAAATGAAAATTCGGCAAAAATTCAAGCAAAAGCTTTGAAACAAACATAATACAGCCGAGCATTGTGAAAAGCAGCAGCTCTCTTAGTTTAATAGATTTCATTACTCTGCCTTAAAGGAATAAGCCTTACCTTCCTCAACTTGAGTTTTGTCAACGCTCGCGGTAGCATAATCTCCGTCAATATAAAGCGCCCAATATTTGCCGTCACTGTCATAATCCAAGGTCGTTCCGTTTACCGTTTTAACATAAAGGCCATATTCGCTTTCATCGCCGGCAATCAAATTTTGTTCTTCCAAAGCGGCGCGAAGTGTGGTCTTATCCGTTTTGATTTTAAATTTGGATTCCTTGCCCGATAGGTCTACTACGCTAAAATCAAAGCATAAGCTTCCTTCGCCGAGCGTCTTTGCATCGGCAACGGCTGAGATGATTGAACTGTTGTCATCTCGGTTTGGTGTTTCGCTCTTACCGCAGGCTGCGAACGATAATGCTATAACCGCAATAAGCATTACTAAAACGCACTTCAATAAAAGCATAGGTAATAATTTTCTAGCTTTCATAAAACATTTCTCCTTTTAAATTTATATGTCCTTTTGTATTCGGCACTCGCGATAATTTTTAAGGACTTTTTAAGCTTTGGTGTTTCGGCTTAGCAATGAAAATCCGCCTTCTCGGCATAAACCAATGGCACTTCATTCCTTGCGGTAGGGAATATAGAATTTTTAAATATTTGCATCACGGCGACGTGCTCGCACAGGAATTTCACCTGTTTCCCATCACTTGTGATAAATTATATCACGCTTTTTTAAAAAATCAATAAAAACACAAAAAAGGCTACCAATAGGTAGCCTTACAAATGTCAATATAGAGTGGCGGCGCAAAAGCTCTCCTCTTTAATTATTTGCTCAAGAAGAGAATAAATAGAACTGCAGGTCGATTTGAATAAAACGTCGTTTTGCTCTTTGGCGTAAACTTCAAGATTGCTTACAAGCATTGAAATTTCACTTATGGGATTATGGTTTAAAAATAATATTAGTGTTTCCTCGCTGTTTTTCCATTTTTCCTTAAATTCCAAGGCCTTTTGTTGAGCCGACATAAAATTTCCGTTTTTATAGCTCGCATTCAAAATTGAAAGCTTGTCCTTAAAATCGTTGCATATATGCTTTGTTGTTTTGTTAGAGGCAATACAAATAGCAATAATAGTTAATAGCAAAGCAATTGCAGGAATTAATCTTTTCATTATAAAACCGCCTTTTTAACAATTCTTCTGTTACCCGAACGGTCAAGCGTCATTAAAAAAATATCTTGTGGCTTAAGATTTGCTTCATTAAGCATAGTTGTCAACTCTCTTTTGCTGATATTTAGGGCATTGAGTGATTCAAAAACCACCCTGCCATCGCTTATAACGGGTAGGGGGAGTGTGGCGCTGTCAAGCCTGAGATTTAAATCCTTCGGCTTTACCGGCTGTATTTCGCTTCGTAGTAAAACGCTCAGGTCGCCGTTCACCTCAAGAACAGCAAAGGCCACTTCGCTTATATCAAAAACATCTTGGCATCGTAATAGCTCTATTAGGTCAAGAACGGTCATTCTAACGCTTTTCATGGCGTTTTGGTCAATGATGCCGTTTTTGATTATAACAACCGACTTGCCGTTTATAAGCTTCCTGATTGTAAAGCATTTCATGGCAAGAATAGATACCACGATTTCCAATATTATCAGAACAAAAATTGCAACAATACCTGTTAGTATTGGCTGATTCATATCCTGAAGCGGAATAGCGGCAATCTCAGAAATAAGTAGGGTAATAACAAGCTCGTTTGGCTGCATGTCACCGATTTGTCTTTTGCCCATCAGCCTAATGGCAAATGTTACAACAATATAAAGTATAAAAGTTCTAAAAACTGTAGAAATCAAAAAACCACCCCGAAATATTATTAGCAGTTTTTCTTGCAATATAATATTTACAGTGATATAATATATATGATTACATACATTAGGAGTTGATTTTTTAATGGATGACCCTGGGAGTCCGATGTATTTATTTGTGCTTTATATCGCATTTGTAGTATTAAGTGCCTTCTTTTCGGGAACCGAGATTGCTCTTTCGTCTGTCAATCGAATTCATATAATGAATTATGCAGATAAAGGCAATAAAGGAGCAAAGCGCGTTTTGTTCGTGCTTGACCATTTTGATGAAGCGCTTTCTACAATCCTTATCGGCAACAACATTGTTAATATCGGCTGTGCAACCCTGTCGGTTGTTATAGCAGAGCGCCTGTGGCGAGGAATACCTAATTCAGAAGCGGTTTCTGTTGCAACGGTGGTAACAACTGTTGTTTTGTTCATATTCGGCGAAATGCTCCCCAAATGCTTGGCTCGCTCGTGTAATGAGAGCTTTGCGCTTAGCTTTTCCGGCATTATATGCTTTTTTATGGCAGTTCTTAAGCCATTTGCCGCGGCTTTTTCTTGGATTTCAAAGGCGATTACCTATCCCTTCACTAAAAACGCAGTCCCCGAGGTCACAATGACTGAGGACGAGCTTCACGATATCGTCGAAAACATATCAGAGGACGATGGCTTTGATGAGGAAACGGGTAAGCTTGTTAAATCGGCCTTAAAGTTTTCAAACTTAACCGTCGGTGAGATAATTGTCCCTTGGGATAATGTCGTTAAAATATCTGTCGGAACAAGGACCGACGAAATTCTGAATATCATTAAAAATTCTGTCCACTCGCGTATTCCCGTTATAGGTCGCGATGGAAATGTTAGAGGAATTCTTCAAATTCGCCGTTTTTTAAAGGCGTATATTAAAAATAAGCATGTCATCTTAGCCTCGGTTATGGATTATCCTTATTTTGTCAAGCCCGATGTTATGCTTGATGAGCTGTTGTCGCAGCTTAGCAATCATAGAAGAAATCTCGCAATAGTTCGCGATGATAGCGGCATACTCGGTATCGTCACTATTGAGGATATTCTTGAGGAGCTGGTCGGTGAGATTTATGATGAGGATGATATCGGAGGTGTAGTCGATGAATAATACACTTTCCTATATCGCCATAGCGGTGTTGCTGGTAATATCGGCGTTTTTCTCATCAAGCGAGATGGCATTTTCAAGCATTAGCTCTTTGCGATTAAAATCAATAAACGAAAACAAAAAATCAGTATCGAGCCTGCTTGCGTTGCGTATTAAAGAAAAGTATGAAAACTCCTTAAGTGCCATTTTAATTGGAAACAATTTGGCTAACAGTGCTTCCTCTGCTGTTGCAACCGTTATAGTTATCGGACTGCTTGGAGATAACTATGCATGGGTTTCAACTGCGGTGATGACTGTTCTCGTCTTGATTTTCGGTGAAATCGTGCCTAAGGTGCTCGCGAAGCAGTTTACCGAAAAGGCAACCCTTGCTTTTTCAATACCCATTTATATGTTAACGGTTGTGTTTATGCCAATCACTTGGTTGGTTATGCAGTTTATAAATTTAGTTTCTAAATTGTGGAGTAATAAAACAACCGATACCGATTCTGTATCAGAGGATGACCTTGAAACAATAATCGATATTGTTGAGGATGAGGGCGTTCTCGATGAGGAGCAGTGCGACCTGCTTCAAAATGCTCTTGGTTTTGATGAGGTTCTTGCTTATCAAATAATTACTCATCGATTGGATATGGAGGCAATTGATATCCGCGATGCCTATGAGGTCAACCTCAAAAAAATTCTCGAAAGCACCTATTCGCGAATGCCCGTTTATGAAGATACTCCTGATAATATAATAGGTATTCTTCACCTAAATCACGCCTTTAAATCCCTTGTTGATAAGAATAAAATTAATATCAGAAAGCTTTTGCTTCCGGCTGTTTTTGTTCATAAAACAATGCCGCTTCCCGATGTTCTTGAAAAGATGAAGGAAGCCAAATGCCATATGGTAATTGTTCTCGATGAATATGGCGGCACTTTTGGTATTCTCACAATGGAGGATGTGCTCGAGCAGCTTGTCGGCGAAATCTTTGATGAAACCGATGATATTGAGCGCGAGTTTGTTTGTATTGATGATGACCATTATGAAGCGCTCGGGGATATGCGGGTTTATGATTTCTTTGATGAGTTTGATATTGATATTGAACGCGATGAGGATTTTGAAGGTGAGGTATCAACCCTCGGCGGCTTTATTACTAATGAGCTTGAGGGTGAGGTAGAGCAAGGCTCGGTATTAATTTATAAAAATCTTCAAATAACCGTTTTAGAGCTTGAGGACTACCGTATTTTAAAGGTTTCGGTGGAAATCTTGCCCGAAGAATCCGATGAAGAGGAAGAATAAATCAAGGCGTAGCTGCGGCTGCGCCTTACTTTTTGATATAATTGTTAATGTTTTAACAATCTAAAGCATAAAAAACGGCAAATTTCTAAAAAAGTATGATATTTTTTTAACAATCATATTGACAAAGCTATTTCCATCTTATATAATAGGTTCATTATTTGCAGATTAGCTGCTCATGGAGGTAAATTTTTTATGGCAAGAGTTTATAATTTTAGTGCAGGCCCCTCAATGCTGCCCGAAGAGGTTCTAAAAACCGCCGCAGCAGAAATGCTTGAATACGGCAATTCAGGTCAGTCGGTTATGGAGATGTCGCACCGTTCAAAAGAATATCAAGCTATATTCGATGAAACCGAAGCAAATTTAAGAGAGGTTATGAATATCCCTGATAATTATGAGGTTTTGTTCTTGCAGGGTGGTGCTTCAACCCAGTTTGCTATGGTTCCGCTAAATCTTATGACTAAAAACGGCAAGGCCGATTATATAATCACAGGTCAGTGGGCGAATAAGGCTTATAAAGAGGCGGCTCGCTACGGCGCTGCTCGTGAGGTTGCTTCCTCAAAGGATAAAACCTTTAGCTACATACCTAAAACTACCGCCGCTGATTTCGACCCTGAGGCAGATTATGTTCATATTTGTATGAATAATACTATCTACGGAACGAAATACAATCAGCTTCCCGATACGGGTGATGTTCCGCTCGTTGCAGATATTTCAAGCTGCATTTTGTCAGAGCCGATTGATGTCAGCAAGTTCGGTATGCTATATGCAGGTGCGCAAAAGAATGTTGCGCCTGCAGGTGTTACCATTGTTATTATCCGTAAGGATTTACTTGGGAATGCTATGGATATTACTCCTACAATGCTTAACTATGTAACCCACTCTGAAAACGGCTCAATGTTCAATACACCCCCTTGCTATACCATTTATGTTGCAGGTCTTACTCTTAAGTGGATTAAAAAATTGGGCGGTCTTGAGAAGATGAAGGAAATCAACGAAAAGAAGGCAAAAATCCTTTATGATTTCCTCGATAACAGTAAGCTCTTTAAGGGTACCGTTGTTGCTGAGGACCGTTCACTTATGAATGTTCCCTTTGTAACAGGTAATGATGAGCTTGATGCTAAATTCGTTGCCGAGGCAAAGGCGGCAGGCTTTGTCAATATCAAGGGCCACCGTTCAGTTGGCGGTATGCGCGCTTCTATTTATAATGCTATGCCGATTGAGGGCGTTGAGGCGCTTGTTAACTTTATGAAAAAATTTGAAGAGGATAATATATAATGTATAAGATTAAAACATATAATAAGATTTCTAAAAGCGGCCTTGAGGTATTTGATGATAAATATACGATAGGCGATGAGGTTGATAATGCCGATGGCGCGATTGTCCGTTCGGCTTCGCTTCACGATGTTGAGTTTCCTAAAAGCCTTAAAGCAATAGCCCGTGCAGGAGCAGGCACTAATAATATTCCGATTGAGCGTTGCTCCCAAGAGGGAATTGTTGTGTTTAATACACCAGGTGCTAATGCTAACGCCGTTAAGGAATTGGTTATTGCCGGTATGTTGATTTCTTCTCGCCGCGTTATCCCCGCAATCGAGTGGGCAAAAACCCTTAAGGGTCAGGGTAAAGAGGTTGGCAAATTGGTTGAAAAAGGCAAGGGTGCCTTTGCAGGCCCCGAGCTTCGCGGTAAAAAGTTAGGTATAATCGGTCTCGGCGCTATCGGCGTTTTGGTTGCAAATGCGGCCAATCATCTTGGTATGACCGTTTATGGCTATGACCCGTATCTTTCAGTAAACTCTGCTTGGAATCTCACCCATAATGCCGTTCATATTTATGACATTAATGAGATATATAAGCAATGTGATTATATCAGCGTTCATGTTCCGCTAACCGATAATACCAGGAATATGATTAATGCCAATACCATATCAACTATGAAGGATGGCGTTAGAATTCTTAACTTTGCGCGTGGCGAACTCGTTAATTCCGAGGATATTAAGACCGCTCTTGATAACGGTAAGGTTGCAGCCTATGTAACCGATTTCCCGTCTGATGAGCTGCTTGATGTCGGCGGTGTGGTTGCAATCCCGCACCTTGGCGCATCAACTCCCGAATCGGAGGATAACTGTGCGGCAATGGCGGCAAAAGAATTGATGGACTATATTGAAAACGGAAATATAATCAATTCTGTAAACCTTCCTGAAATCACAATGCCTCGCAGCAGTAAATACCGTGTATGCGTTGTTCATAAGAATATTCCGAATATTCTTACTGCCGTTACAGGTATTGTTGCTGAAAATAATGTCAACATTGAAAATATGCTTAATAAATCGCGCGGCGATATAGCATATACGATGCTTGATGTAGCAGATGCAGTTGTTGATACAATTATTGAAAAAATCAACGCGGTTGATGGTGTTATCCGTGTTCGCGTAATTTAATTTTTCCCCCTGCTTGTCGCGTTTTGCGAGGGCAGGGGGTTGTTTTATAGAAATACTTTAGCAAAGTGAAGCAATAAAGTGCAAAAATGTGAATTGTTTTTGTGCATTCCTACAAAGTGATAAAAAAATATAAAAAAACACTTTACAACTTTAGTTCGATAAAGTATAATAAGACCATCAAATAACAAAGCGCTTCCCAAAAGGGAGCCAAAAGGAGAAATTGAAAATGAAAAAAATTATTGCGTTATTAATGGTTGTTGCTATGCTTTTTGCATTTGCAGGCTGCGGTGCTAAAACTGATGATTTAGCCTATGTAAAGGAAAATGGTAAGCTTGTTGTTGGTATAACCGATTTTGCACCGATGGATTATGAGGATGCCGATGGCAATTGGATTGGCTTTGATGCTGATATGGCTACTGCTTTTGCAAAAGAGCTCGGCGTTGAGGTTGAGTTCGTAGAGATCGATTGGGATAATAAAGCCTTTGAGCTTGATGGCAAAACAATCGATGTTGTTTGGAATGGTATGACTCTTACTGATGAAGTAAAGGCTGCTATGGATTGCTCAAACGCATATTGCAACAATGCTCAAATCGTTATCGTTAAGGCTGATGTTGCTGATAATTATAAGACCGTTGAGGATTGCAAGGAATTAAACTTTGCGGTTGAAGCAGGTTCGGCAGGTAAGGGTCAGGCAGAAGAAAAGGGCTTTAAGTTCACTGAGGTTAAGGACCAGGCTACCGCTTTAACCGAGGTTAAGGCTGGCACAAGCGATGCTGCTATCATCGACTCACTTATGGCTGCAGCAATGGTAGGCGAGGGCACAGGCTATGCTGACCTTACATATACAGTTCCGCTCAATAGCGAGGAATATGGTGTTGGCTTTAGAAAGGGCTCCAACCTTGTCGATGAACTTAATAAATTCTTCAAGAAAACCTACGAAGACGGCACTATGATGAAGATTGCTGAGAAATATGGTGTTCAGGCTTCTATCATTGAGCAAAAATAATTAAGCATTAAGTAAGTCCTAAACAGAGGGTGCCTCGGCACTCTCTGTTTTCGGCATAAATTATAAAGGATTATAAGATAATGTTTTCATCAGAATTTTTTCAACAGTTCCCGATAGTGTTTGATGCGCTTAATGTCGGCTTTTTACAGACACTTAAATTATTTTTCGTAACGCTCATAGGCGCAATTCCGCTCGGTTTGATTATTGCCTTTGGCTCAATGTCTAAATTCAAGCCGCTCAGCGCACTTGTAAAGGTTATAGTTTGGGTTGTCCGCGGCACACCGCTTATGATTCAATTATTGATAATATATTTTTTCCCCGGTCTTATTTTTGGCAATAATATTTGGGGAAGTGGTGAAGCGGGCAGATTTACCGCCTCTGCTGTGGCCTTTATTTTTAACTATGCTTGTTATTTCGCGGAAATTTACCGCGGCGGTATTCAGAGCGTGCCGCGCGGTCAAAACGAGGCAGGCGAGGTTTTAGGCCTCACTCGCGGTCAAATTTTCTTTAAGATAACGCTTTTGCAGATGGTTAAGAGAATAGTGCCCCCTATGTCAAACGAAATCATAACTCTTGTTAAGGATACCTCACTTGCACGAATTATTGCCTTACAAGAGATTATTTGGGCGGGCCAAGCATTTCTTAAGGGCTCGCAGGGAATAGCAGGGCAGATTTGGCCGTTGTTCTTCACGGGTGTTTATTATCTCGTTTTCAGCGGAATTTTAACACTTCTTTTTGCAAAAATCGAAAAGAAGCTTGGATATTTTAAGGTTTAAGGAGGAAGCATAAATGTCGTTGTTAGAAGTTAAAAATCTATCAAAGAGCTTTGGCAAAACCGAAGTTTTAAAGGATATATGCTTTTCTCTTGAGGAAGGGGAGGTTTTATCTATTATCGGCTCCTCAGGAGGCGGAAAAACCACTCTGCTTCGTTGCCTTAATTTCTTGGAATTTGCCGAAAGCGGTCAAATAATTGTTGATGATAAGGTTCTGTTTGATGGCAGTAAGCTTGATGAGAAAAAAATGCGTGAAAATAGATTGCACTTTGGCTTGGTTTTCCAATCCTTCAATTTGTTTCCGCAGTATAATGTGCTGAAAAATATCACACTTGCCCCCAATCTTTTAAAACTTTCAACACCTGAGGAAATCGAAGCAAAGGCACTCAGTCTTATTGAAAAGGTCGGATTGACTGAGAAAATCTATAACTATCCGTGCGAGCTTTCGGGCGGTCAACAGCAGCGTGTGGCCATAGCGCGAGCATTGGCACTTGAGCCTTCTATTCTATGCTTTGATGAGCCAACCTCGGCTTTAGACCCCGAGCTCACAGGTGAGGTTTTAAGGGTAATCAGAGATTTAAAGGATTCGGGCAAAACAATGATTGTTGTAACTCATGAAATGGAGTTTGCCAAAAATGTATCTGATAAAATTATCTTTATGGCAGACGGAATTATTGAGGAAATGGGCACGCCCGAGCAAATTTTCGAAAAGCCCAAATCTCCCAAAACCAAAGCGTTTTTAGCGAGTTCCTTTGAAAAAATATAAAGGTGGGAAATTAATGCTTCCAAATAAAAAAATTGATTCAAAGCTGATAGATGAGCTGTATGAGGTAATTTTATCACTTAGGGATAAAAAAGATTGTGCTTTGCTTTTTAATGATTTGTGCACCGTTAAGGAGATAGAGCAGATGGCGCAGAGGATTAGAGCTGCAAGGCTTTTGATGGGCGGAAAAACCTATAATCAGGTAATAGAAGAAACAGATATATCTTCTGCAACCTTAAGCCGTGTTTCGCGTTGCATACAGTTCGGTGACGGATATAGGAAGTTTTTGGAGAAAATGTAGAAAAATATCCACTTTTTTTGAGAATTTTGTAGATTATAATTAAAATGCTTGACTTTTTACTAAATATCATTTAAAATGATTTCATAAATGTTTTTTTGGAGCAAAAATGCCGCAATTTTTATCAGCAAAAGCCGCTAATATGTCCGATGATGAGTTAATTTTGCTTATCAATTCGGGAAATATTGAGTATTTTCAAGAAATCATTGATAGGTATATGCCTTTTATCGTTAGTTCTGCTAACATTTTTAAGGCGTTCGGTGATGTTGAGGATGCG
>JAZNOY010000003.1:0-70770 GCA_045589375.1 Acutalibacteraceae bacterium
CCGAAGAAAAGCCCGATTGTGCGGCCGCTTGGGTTAATCCAAATGCGCTTGACTATGAAAGTCCCGATTTAGATTGGGAGCCCACGGGCGTATCAAATGATTGCTCCGAGATTATCTTCACTACGGGAACCACCGGAAAATCCAAGGGTGTTATGCTAACCTCTCGTTGCCTTGAGGTTTATCTCGAAGCTATGGCTCCTACCTTTAATCTTAAGAGGGAGAGCGTTTTCGTTTTAACCACTCCGCTTAACCACGTTGGCGGTCTGCACCGTATTCATCAATGTATGGCGGCGGGCAGTGCGATTATTTTGCTTGACGGTATTCGCAATCTCCGCGCATTTTTCACGCTTATCGATAAATATAACGCAACCCATACCTACCTTCCGCCCGCAAGCGTTAAGCTTCTCATAACCCTTGCAAAGAAGGATTTGGCTCGCCTTAACGGCCGTCTTGAGTTTATATACACCGCTTCTGCACCCTTCCCCGTGGCAGATATCGAAACGCTCATCAGCCTTATGCCCGATACGCATTTGTATCAAGGCTACGGCAGCAGCGAAACGGGCAGCGTTTGCAATTGCTGCTATAACGCGCCGGGCGAAAACATTAATAGCCTCGGAAAGCCCTATTCCTGTGTTGAGGTTCGCCTTTTGGACGAGGAGGGCCGCGAAATCACCGAACCGAATGTAGCAGGCAAGATTTGCACTCGAAGCGGTATGAATATGATAGGCTACTATAAAGAGCCCGAGCTTACAGCCTCTGTTTTAAAAGACGGCTTTATCTATAGCAGTGACCTTATGTATTTAGACGAAAAGGGCGGTCTGCATTTTGCGGGACGCGGTGACGATGTTATCAATGTAAAGGGCTTCAAGATTGCCCCGATTGAGCTTGAAAACTGCGCTATGCTTCACGAAAGCGTTAACGAATGTATCTGTATTCCATATAACGATGGGCTTCAAGGTCAGGTGGTTAAGATGCTGGTTTGCGTTACCCCCGGCCATAGCCTTGATACCGAAGCGCTGATTGCTCACCTGTCAGCCTCGCTCGAAGCATATAAGCTCCCCCGCTTTATCGAGGAGATTGATGAGATAGAAAAAACCGCCAATGGCAAGACCAACCGCAAGGCGATGATACGCCGTTTTTCAAACATTAAATAATTTTTTGCGGCTTTTTTGTTGCTTTTTTTGTTGCCGCTTTGCTATAATTTACTAGTCCAAACCTTACACAAACGAAGGTGAGTATAAAATGTATTTTAATGAGGAGCTTAAAACCGGTCGGATTTTGCTTATAACCGATATTCATTTTTGCCACGCCGAGTGGCACGGTCTTTCAAGCGAGGAGCGAATGGAGCTTGCGCTTGAAAAGATTTCAAAGGTCTATGAGCGCAGTCCTTTTGATATGATTTTGTGCCTCGGAGATTATTCTCTTGATTTTTGGGGCTGTGAAAACGGCGGCTCCTATCTGCGAGAGGGGCTTTCAAACACCGCTCGGTTTGTTTCTGAAGTGAAGCCTCGTCTACCCGCCCCCTGCTATATGATTCCCGGCAATCACGAGCAGTATTCCAACGAGAAGTTTTTATCCATTACCGGTTATCCGCGCGAATTTGCCGTTCGTTACGGCAACAACGTTTTCTTAATGCTCGACACCTTTGGAGGAAATTTAGACCCCGCAGAGCACAGCGACGGCACTTATTCAGGCGTTAACCTAAGCTTTGTTAAAAAGGTTATCCGAGAAAATCGCGGCGGCAGGTTTTTCCTTTGTGCCCACGATATAATGCCCGAAAGTGAAAACAAAAAGCTTTGGAAAATCCTAAAACGTGCAGATGTTCCGTGTGCCTTTTTGGGCCACACCCACAAAAACAACATTCTTTTCCCCACCCGTTCGGGCTCGTTTCCGCTTGTTTACTGCGGCAATCTTTCTTATAGCTGCACTCCTTATGAAACCCTCAGCTTTAGATTGCTTAATATAGGCAAAGATTTGCTAAACCTTGAGCTACACGAGTTTGATTGGACTTGTTAAAAAGGAGAATTTTTATGAACACCGAAAACAAGATTTTTTGTATCATTTCGCATACGCATTGGGATAGAGAGTGGTATATGCCGCTTGAAAATTTCCGTCAAAGACTTGTCGACTTGATGGATAGGCTTCTTGAAATTCTCGATAAGGAGCCTCGCTACATCTTCCATTTAGATGCTCAAACCATCGTTTTAGAAGATTATCTTGCGGTGCGCCCCGATAGGCGCGACGTTCTCCGCCGCCACATCCAAAACCGCCGCATTATAATCGGCCCTTGGTATCTCGCCAACGATTTTTATCTCGTAAGCGGAGAAGCCACCATCAGAAATCTGCTTGAGGGCGGCAAGCTCTGCCGCGAATTTGGCGAGTGCGCTAAAGCGGGCTACGCCGCCGACCAGTTCGGAAACATTTCTCAGCTTCCGCAAATCCTAAAGGGCTTCGGCATTAATAACTTTATTTTCGGCAGAGGCGTTAAGGCCTATGAGCTCGATGAAAACGGCACGGCTCACGGAAAAAAGACCGAAACCGAATTCATTTGGCAGGGCCCCGATGGCAGTCGGGCTCTCGCGATTCATATGCGCCACTGGTATAATAACGCCCAGCGCTTCTCGGCCGATATAGATAAATCGCTTCGCTACCTAAAATCCATCGAAAGCCACTATAACGATGAGTTTACCCTAACCCCTTATATCCTCTTGATGAACGGCGTTGACCACCTTGAAGCACAGCCCGATATAGTTGACATCGCCGAGGAGCTCCAAAAGAGGTTGGCTCCGGGCAAGTATATTATGCAATACACTATGGAGGACTATGTCGCCGATGTTGAGCGCTATATAAATGAAAACGATATAACTCCCAAAACGGTCGAGGGCGAGCTTCGCCATAGCGGCTGTGTTCCCGAGCTTCAGGGCACGCTTTCCTCTCGAAACTATCTAAAGGTGGCAAACGACCGCGCCCAAATTCTGCTTGAAAACCGCCTCGAGCCGCTTTATTCTATGCTCGAGCTTCAGGGAATGCGCGGCATTTATCCCCACGACCGCTTGGTTTATTCTTGGAAAAATCTTATGCGCAACCAGCCTCACGATTCTATCTGCGGCTGCAGTCACGATGGTGTTCATCGCCATATGGAAAACCGCTTTGAAGAGTTTTTTGAATTCGGCTGTGACCAGCTTTCCCGCGCGCTTTTAGATGCCGCAAGTCACACAAGCGCCTTGCGCGAGGGCAGGCTTCAGGATTATAACATAACGGTTGCAAACACCCTCTCTATCGCGCTTCGCGGCACCGTTTCGGTTGAGCTTATGATGCTCGCCTCGGACGATATAGAGCAGTTTTGCATTTTAGACGATAAGGGCCTAGAGGTCCCCTTTGTAGTGCTGAATAAGCGCCCCGACCGCCACAATATATTTAGCCCTGTTAATCTCCCCGTGGCAGTTGATGTTTATAAATATACCCTCTTGCTCGACGCGGGTGAGGTTGCCGCCTATTCGCTTAAGGGCTTTACCGTCACTAAAAAGGCGGGCGCCGTTATAAAGTGTCAAGAGCCCTTAGATAGCCTTGCCGAAATTTCAAACGGCATATTAAGCCTTCGTGCCGATAAAAACGGCGGCGTTTCGCTCACCGATTTGCGCTCAGGCAGAGTAATCCCCCACCTTATAACCATAGAGGATATGGCTGATAAGGGGCAATCCTATAAAACCATTCCCTTCGGCGAGCCGATTTGTGAGGATAGCTTTGAAGCAAGCGTCAGTGTGACGGAGAAAAACCCGCTTCGCAGCGCCGTTAAGATAGATTATTTAATGAATTTGCCCGAGCATTTCGATAAGGCCGTCAACGCGCGTAGCAAAAGCTGTGCGCAAAGCCGCCTTTCAATCACCCTCTCCCTTTCTCGCGGCGAGGATTTTGTTCGAGTAAGCTACTGCCTTGATAACGCCTCGCGCGACCATAGGCTGCGCATAGGCTTTAATTCGGGCGTTACCTCGGATTTTGCCGAGGCAGATACCCCCTTCGATATCGTTCGCCGAAATCCCCGCGACGCCTACCCCGGCACCCCCGCAAAGATTTTCCCCAACACCTCGTTTGCCTGCATTTCGGACGGTGACGACGGTCTCGCGGTCTTTACAATAGGCCATCACGCCTTTGAGCTTCAAAACGGCACCCGCTTGCTCTTTGATATTGTTCGCGCAACGGGAACCATTAACGATGGCGCAACGGAAAATTGGATAACCCCCGAAAATCAATGCCTTAGAAGGCTTGAGGGTGAGTTCGGCGTTTGCCCGTTTAAAAAGGATGTTATTTCAGCCGATATCCCAAACCGCTCGCTCGCCTTCCGCGCGCCGCTTATTGCGGTCGCCACCCCGATTGATACCAAAAAATTTGCTATCGGCCGCCCCTGTGTTCAGGACACCACTCTCGCAGAGCAGTTTTTCCTGCCCGATAAGTATCCCACCGTGGCAATCGAGAACAACCAAAGCGCCATCGAGGTTTCGGGCAAGGGCGTTACGGTCACCGCTCTTAAATGCTCGGAGGACGAAAGCGGAACTGTTTTGCGCCTTTGCAATCTTTCGGACAGCCAAACGCACGCGCAAATAAAGGCCCTCGGCAAAATCTTTAAAACCGAGCTTTGCGAAAAATCGCGCTCCTTTATCGGCCGCGACGACATAACCATACCGCTCGGCGCAAAGGAAATTTTAACCCTTTATATTAACTAATAACTTTTTGGGCAAAAAATAACCCTCTGCCAACATTTCGTTGGCAGAGGGTTTTGCTTGTTCTTTTCTTAGATTTTCTCTGCTATGTTAAAGATTTTCTCGGGTAGGTCGGCCTCATCGCAGGAAACGGTGAACACGAACTCAACATCGTCAATCTTTGATAAACGATAGAGGAAATCCGAAAGCTCATCATAGTTGCGGCTGCCGATTCTAAGTGTTGCATCGCCGAAAATGTGAGTTATATCGTTGTTTCCTGCCTTAATGCCTGCGAGCATACCGAAATACTCGTCATAGCCCGAAATTTCATAGGCGTCAGCGTCAATAAGACGAGCCTTGTATTTTACGGAAAAGGTTAAGGTGTCGCCCTTCTCAACACAAACAACATTGCCAAGACTGCTTTCTGCCGCAGCGTTTACCATATCAACCAAACGCTTTGTTTTGCCCGAACCCTTGTTTCCGATAATAAGTTTAATCATTTATACCAGCTCCTTTATATTATACCGCCCATGCGGTTATTAAGGTGACAAGAATAATCCGAACCTGTTTTAAAAAGGCGGATTATTTTGCCACTCTTTGTTAAAATACTCGTTCAACCGAAAGGATGAACTGCGTTTTGTGCCTTGATTGACCAAAAATCCGCACTTTTTAAAATCTTCGACCTCAAGGGCGATAGATTTTAATGGATTTTTGCTCAATTTAGGTGAAGCAAGGCTGACGCCTTGCAAGAATAAATTGGGTGAAAAGACGCGAAATATGCGCCTTTGAGGCTCGGGCGGATTACTCTTGTCACCTTATTGGAACTCAGCGTTTAATGCTTATTTTTTCTTTTTAAATATTTTCTTTCGGAATATAAACAGGGTATATAAAACCCAAAGGACAAAGAAGATGCCGCAGGCAATCAACGCGTTTTTAAGCGAGGCGCCTGCGAAGCCCAAGAGGAAAAGCAAGGGGGCTACGAGCACCATAGCGGGAAAGGTTGAGCGGACATAAAGGCTCGCGATGGGCGTTTCAAGCTCGGGGTCGATTTCCTTCATCAATATCATACCGTTTGAGGCGGTGCCCGTAAGCGTTCCGAAGCACATTAGGAAAAATTCGTGCTCGTATTCGCTAAAGTTATTTTTGGCAACCCTTTTAACATAAAGGAAGGTTGCAACGCCGCCCAAGACGGTTAAAACGACAATGGGTAAAATATAGTCCTTGATATCCTTAATTTCTATCGCGGCAACGCCCGCAACTATCATCAAATCAAAGAAAAAGCCCGAGATTCTATCCATTTGGTAGTTGTTTATATATTCGCGCTTCATAATTTTTTGCTTTTGAAGGTGGCGAGCACAAAGCTTTACAATAATAGCACCTATTGCCGCCCACATAAAGTTAAAGCCCCAAGCAACGCTGTTGGTGAAATCCGAAAGCACGCCGAGAAGACACATAATACCGAAGGCTATGCCATAGGCGAGCACCACAAGGCCCATCTGCACTGTGAATTTATCTACCGATTCACTATCGGGAATTTCATTTCCCGAAGGGTTAGTGTGGTCAACCGCTTGGCGCTTTGAGGAAAGGCCGCGAATGGTGATTTTGCCCTTTCTTTTTAGGTAGTTTATATAAACCACGCCTATAATTGAGGCCACGATAAAGCCGATTGAAGCAAGGGACAAGCCGAAGCTGCCGTTGCCTGCAAAGGCGGTTTCGGGGGTGTTAGTATAGTTAATATCCCAGCTAAGAGCGTTTCCGGGACCTTGGCCGAAGGCGAGCGGCAGCAAAAGACCGCTTATATAGGGAATTGCCTTTCGGCTTAAAAAGAATAAAATCAAGGTGGCGCCCAGTCCTACAAAGGCTTGAAGCATATAGCTTCCGCCCTGAAGCGCACCGAACTCAAACACCTTGCCTTTTGGAGAATCGGTTTTGCGAACGGTTTTGAGCGTCATCGCGGCAAAGCCGAGTCCCAAGCCGTGATAGGTTACAACCTGCATTAAGTGCTTATCAACCAGGGTTACATCAAAGCATTTTGCGACCATATTGCAGATGAGCAGCAAAACGCCGCCGATAAGCGCCGACGGAATGAGGCAGTTTCTAAACAGCGGAACGAGGTTGCGAAGGGTATTGCCGATGAGCAAAAACAACAGCAACAGTCCCATCTCGACCAAAAAATACCAAACACCGCTATAGTTTGCGAGAGAAAAATCCCAATTGGTTACTATATTCTCCATAATATCCCCCTAAAAATTTAAAGTCCTAAGAAGCCCTGCACTGAGCCCTTGGTCTTAAGCGCTTCGGCGCGGTAATAAAGGTTAACATATTTTAAGGCGTTAAAGCGGCGGTCACCCTTAAACTGAAAAATCTTATCGTCTATGTATATATTAAGCTTGTTTCTGCCGAGCACCGCCACAGCCGAAAGCTCATCAAAGCTAAAGCTTAAGCACTCCGACTCGGTTTGAACCTCGATTTTATCGGTAAAGAGCGAAAGGCGGGCGCGTTTTGCCAGCAAAAGCTTTCGCTTGCAGTATATATTCTCCGAAAAACGAGCGGTATCGGTAAAGAGAGGCTCACGACAGGGCGCAGACAAATCAAGGGAGTTTATGTAATCGCACTGCGCATCATACCAATCCTTAACATATAGATAGGGAAAATCACCGTTTTCGCAAGAAAGCGTTTTATCGGGATTGTATAAAATGCTTTGTCCGCATTTTTGGCAGGTGATGCGGTTGCCGTGGCTTTCAAAGCGCGAAAGCCCGCAATTATGGCAATAGTAGATTGCGCGCTCAAGATATTCGGCACTATGATTTGATAAAAACAGGGATTTATCCTCCCGCTCATCAACATAAAGCTCACGGCATATAAGCGAATACAGCTCCTCATCATTCATATTCATATATTCACAGGGCTCTAAAACGCGAGAAAAATAGCCTCGCATAGTGCCCTTGCGGCGTTTATCCGCCCAGCGCGGCTCAACGCCGTAGCCGCCCTCAATTCTATAAAAGGCCAAGGGTAATTTAAGTGCCTTGGCAAGCGAGGCTACGCTCGGCTTTATGTTTTCGGTGGTGCCGCTATAGGTGCGGTTGCCCTCGGGAGCGAGCGCAATCGAGCCGCCCGCACGCGCAACACGGATACAGTTTCTAATGGCGCGAACATCGGCAGTCGATTTCCTAAAAGGAATGGGAGCTACTGCCCAAGAAAGCAGGCGCGAAACAAACGCGTTTGAAAACAAATCCTCGGTTGCTATAAAATATATATGACGCTTAAAGCACAGGGATATGAAGAATTGGTCAAAAGAGGTTTGGTGGTTATAAAGAATCAGCATAGGACGGTACTCGCCCTTATACCTTTCGAGCCTTATACCGAATTTAAGCTTTGAAAAGATATAAAACGGCAGATAAACGAGATTTCTCACTATCTGATGTCTGCGCTTTATCCAGCTACCTTTCTTGGACATTTCTTCACCCCCTGTAAAATCCCCATAACAGCAATAATTAATAATATTATAATATTTTAAGTCACTTTATTCAACCCAAATTTTAAAAAATCCCCCAAAGGCGTAGCCCTTGGGGGAGAAATTATTGAGAATTTTAGAAAAGACCTGTGATTTTTCCGTTTTCATCAACATCGATTTTTTCTGCGGCAGGAACCTTAGGAAGTCCCGGCATAGTCATAATATCACCCGTGAGTGCTACAACGAAGCCTGCACCTGCAGAAACCTTAAGATTTCTAACGGTTACGATAAAGTCTTCGGGGGCGCCGAGCTTTAGCGGGTCATCCGAGAAGCTATACTGCGTTTTAGCAATACAAACCGGCATATTGCCGCAGCCCATACTCTCAAGCTTTTCAAGCTGTTTGCGAGCGTTGGGGGTGAGGGTTACGCCCTTGCCGCCGTATACCTTTGTAACTACGGCGTTGAGCTTCTCCTCAAGGCTCATTTCGGAGGTGTAGGAGAAGGTGAAATCGCCCTTTTCCTCTTCGCAAAGGCGAACAACCTCACGAGCAAGTGCCTCGCCGCCCTTGCCGCCATCGGCCCAAACGGTTGAAAGAACAACATTAACGCCGAGCTCGCGACATTTATCAATGATAAACTCAACCTCGCGGTCGGTATCGGTGGGGAAGCGGTTTACTGCAACAACGCAGGGGAGCTTATAAACATTTTTAATGTTAGAAACATGGCGGAGAAGGTTTGGAATACCCTTTTCCAAGGCTTCAAGATTCTCTTCACCGAGCTCGGTTTTGGCAAGACCGCCGTGCATCTTAAGAGCGCGAATGGTTGCAACCATAACAACTGCATCGGGGGTGAGAGAAGCCATACGGCACTTGATATCGAGGAACTTTTCAGCACCCAAATCAGCGCCGAAGCCTGCCTCGGTTATGGTATAATCGCCCATTTTAAGAGCGGTTTTGGTTGCGATTACAGAGTTGCAGCCGTGAGCAATATTGGCAAAAGGACCGCCGTGAACAAATGCGGGGGTTCCCTCAAGGGTTTGAACGAGGTTGGGCTTGAGCGCGTCCTTTAAAAGTGCGGTCATAGCGCCCTCGGCTTTAAGCTGGCCGCAGGTTACGGGCTCATCATTATAGGTATAGCCTACGATTATGCTTGCAAGGCGAGCCTTAAGGTCGGTTATCGAGTTTGCAAGGCAAAGCACCGCCATAATTTCGCTTGCAACGGTGATGTCAAAGCCGTCCTCACGCGGAACGCCGTTGAGTCTGCCGCCGAGACCGTCGATAACATTTCGAAGCTGACGGTCGTTCATATCAACGCAGCGCTTCCAAGTGATGCACTTGGGGTCGATACCCAAGGAGTTGCCCTGTTGAATATGGTTATCGAGCATAGCGGCAAGAAGGTTATTTGCGGCGCCGATAGCGTGGAAATCGCCTGTGAAGTGAAGGTTAATGTCCTCCATAGGAACAACCTGAGCGTAGCCGCCGCCTGCGGCACCGCCCTTGATTCCGAAAACGGGGCCCAAGGAGGGCTCGCGGAGAGCTACGGTTACATCCTTGCCAATACGGCTTAAGCCATCTGCAAGACCGATGGTTGTAGTGGTTTTGCCTTCACCTGCGGGGGTGGGGGTAATAGCCGTAACCAAAACGAGCTTTCCATCCTCACGCTCGGTTTCGCGAAGCAGAGAAAGGTCGATTTTTGCCTTGTGATTGCCGTAAAGCTCGATGTATTTTTCATCAACATGAGCTTTTTTAGCAATCTCTAATATGTGCTGAGGCTTGCACTGTTGTGCGATTTCAATATCTGATAAGTAGGCCATTTTAAAATTCTCCTTTTATTTAAAATATTTAACTGCCGAAGCAAATAATTGCATATCATATTCACCGATAACATTCTTATAAAGTCCGTTTCCGATACGCTCGGAGTGGCCCATCTTACCGATAACTCGGCCATCGGGTGAAATAATACCCTCGATAGCACAGCTTGAGTTATTGGGATTAAAGCGGATATCATCGGTGGCGTTGCCCGAAAGGTCAACATATTGGGTTGCGATTTGGCCGTTAGCAATAAGGCTATCTAAAACCTCGCTCTCGGCTATAAATCTGCCCTCGCCGTGTGAAATCGGAACATTATATATATCACCAACGCGGGTATTGGCAAGCCAAGGTGACTTATCGGTCGCAACACGGGTTCTTACAATGCGGGATTGGTGGCGGCCTATAGTGTTAAAGGTGAGCGTTGGACAATGCTCATCGGTATCAATGATTTCACCATAGGGCACAAGGCCTAATTTAATAAGCGCTTGGAAGCCGTTGCATATACCGCACATAAGACCATCGCGCTCGCGAAGCAGACGCATAACCTCGGTTTTAACCGCGGCGTTTCTAAAGAACGCGGTTATGAATTTGCCCGAGCCATCGGGCTCATCGCCGCCGGAGAAGCCGCCGGGGATAAATATAATTTGCGAATCGCGGGTTTTATCTGCGAAGCTTTCAACGCTACGCTTAATGCCATCGGCAGAAAGGTTGTTTATAACAAAGATTTCGGCCTCGGCACCCGCATCACGAACGGCCTTTGCTGAATCAAATTCGCAGTTTGTGCCGGGGAAAACGGGGATAAGCACGCGCGGCTTCGCGCATTTAATATTTGAGCTAAAGCTTTGCTTGCTTTCAAAAGAAATGTTTTCTATTCTTTTGCCGCCCTGCTCAATATTGCAGCTATAAACGCTTTCGAGCTTGTTTTCATAAATCTTTTGAAGCTCCCAAAGGTCGAGAACATCATCGCCTTTTGCGATTTTTCCGTCATCGGTTACGGTGGCGATAAGCTTACCGCCTGCGTTTTCGGTTACCTCAAGCAAGAAGGCGCCATAGTTATATCCGAAAAGCTTTTCGTTTGAAATGTCACCTACAAAGCGAACGCCGAGTTGGTTACCGAGTGCCATCTTAAGCGCCGCTTCTGCGATACCGCCAAGGCCTAAAGCATAGGCTGATACGGCAATACCGCTTCGCATAAGGCCGTTTAGCTTATCAAAGAGTGCCATAAGGGACTTGGGATTCGGAAGGCCCGAGTCATCATAATCACACTCAAAAAGCTCGAGGCGGTTGCCTGCGGCTTTAAGCTCGTTCGTAACGATATTTTGGGTTTTATCGGTTGAAACGGCAAAGGAAACAAGGGTTGGCGGAACATCTAAATTCTCAAATGTGCCGCTCATAGAGTCCTTACCGCCGATAGCGGCAATACCGAAATCCTTTTGCGCGCGGAATGCACCAAGCAACGCCGCAAGAGGCTGGCCCCAACGAGCCGCGTCCTTACCGGGACGGCAGAAATACTCTTGGAAGGTTAAATAAACATCCTTAAAATCGGTGCCGGTTGCAATAAGCTTGCAAACCGATTCAACCACCGCCAAGTAGGCGCCGTGATAGGGGCTCTTTTCGGTTATGAATGGGTTATAGCCCCAAGCCATAAGCGAGCAGTTATCGGTATGCTTTTGCTCAACCGAAACCTTTTGAACCATAGCTTGAATGGGGGTTTGCTGATGCTTGCCGCCAAAGGGCATAAGCACCGTGCCCGCGCCTATGGTAGAGTCGAAACGCTCCGAAAGGCCGCGCTTTGAGCAGATATTAAGGTCATCGGCAAGGCGGAGATACTCTGATTTAAAGTCGTCGCCTACCTGCTTATTAAAGTCCTTTACAGCGGCAGGAGCTATATCAATATGCTTTTCTGCGCCGTTTGAATTTAGGAACTCGCGGCTTATATCTACTATGTTTTTGCCGTTCCAGCTCATAGTGAGGCGAGGCTGGGCCTTAATTTTCGCAACAACCGTGGCTTCAAGGTTTTCGCTTTCGGCAATTTTTATAAATTCTTCAACATTGTGTGGCTCAACAACAACCGCCATACGCTCTTGAGATTCGCTGATAGCAAGCTCGGTGCCGTCGAGTCCCTCATATTTTTTGGGAACGGCATTGAGGTCGATATCAATACCATCGGCAAGCTCGCCTATAGCAACCGAAACACCGCCTGCGCCAAAGTCGTTACAACGCTTAATCATAAGCGAGGCGCGCTTGTTTCGAAACAGTCTTTGAAGCTTGCGCTCCTCGGGAGCGTTACCCTTTTGAACCTCTGCACCGCAGCTTTCGAGCGATTCCATAGTATGCGATTTAGAAGAGCCCGTTGCACCGCCGCAGCCATCGCGGCCTGTTCTTCCGCCGAGCAGAATAACAATATCATCGGGGCTTGGGCACTCTCTGCGAACATTCTCGGCAGGAGCAGCCGCAATAACCGCACCTATTTCCATACGCTTTGCGGCATAGCCGGGGTGGTAAATTTCATCAACAATACCCGTTGCAAGACCGATTTGGTTGCCGTAGGAGGAATAACCCGCCGCGGCGGTGGTTACTATCTTGCGCTGGGGGAGCTTGCCCTCGATGGTTTCATTTACCGGCTTTAGCGGGTCGGCGGCACCGGTTACGCGCATAGCGCCGTAAACATAGCTTCTGCCTGAAAGCGGGTCGCGAATAGCGCCGCCTATGCAGGTTGCCGCACCGCCAAAGGGCTCAATCTCGGTTGGGTGGTTATGGGTTTCGTTTTTGAAAAGCAACAGCCAAGGCTCAATTTTCCCGTCAACCTCAACATCCATCTTAACGGTGCAGGCGTTGATTTCTTCGGATTCATCGAGCTTATCAAGCTTACCCACACTCTTTAGATACTTTGCGGCAAGGGTGCCGATGTCCATAAGATTTATGGGCTTTGTGCGGCCGAGAGCCTTGCGTGTTTCAATATAGTCGTTATAAGCGTCCTCAAGGAGCTTATCCTCAAAATGAACGCTATCAATAGTTGTTAAAAAGGTGGTGTGACGGCAATGGTCAGACCAATAGGTGTCTATCATACGAATCTCGGTTATGGTAGGGTCGCGCTTTTCCGAAATAAAATATTGCTGACAAAAGGCGATATCGTCCTCATCCATAGCAAGACCGTAATTCTTAACGAACTGTGCAAGCTCGGCCGTGCTGAGGCTGTTAAAGCCCGCGAGGGTTTCAACCGAGGTGGGAATATCATAGGGAATTTTAAGTGTTGTTACTTCCTCGAGCGAAGCCTCGCGTGATTCAACGGGGTTTATAACATACTTTTTAATTTCATTAATATCGCTTTTTGTGAGATTGCCGTAAAGCATATAAACCTTGGCCGTTCTAACGGTGGGGCGCTCGCCTTGGGAAATCAGCTGAATACACTGAGCCGCCGAATCTGCGCGCTGGTCGAACTGACCGGGGAGATATTCGGTTGCAAAAACTATATCGGCATCAAGCTCGATAGAATCGCTGATGTCATCAAGCTGGGGCTCTGAAAAAACGGTGGTTTTCGCCTTATCAAAGAGCTCCTTTTCTATGTTTTCAACATCATAGCGGTTAATAATTCTAACGCTTTGAAGGTTTTCGAGCATTAAAAGGCTGCGAGCCTCATTAAGCAAGCTTTGAGCCTCGTGGTCAAGGCCTTTTTTCTTTTCAACATATATACGGTATACCACTTAGTTTTCCTCCTTAGCCAAAGCTTTGGCTCCGATATCGGTTCTAAAGTATTTATTTTCAAATTGAACAAGCGGAACAAAGCTATACGCCTTATCAATCGCCTCTTTAAGCGTTTTTGCGGTTGCGGTAACGCCTAAAACGCGTCCTCCCGCCGTCCGCAAGGTGCCGTCCGTAAGCTTGGCGCCCGCAACATAGATTTCACCGTCTATACCTTGAGGAAGGGTGAGCGCGAAGCCGCTTTGATAGCTTTCGGGGTATCCGCGCGATGCCAAAACGACACAAGCGGCCGAGTTATCGCTAAAGCGCACCATTTCGGGTG
The DNA here is from genome assembly GCA_045589375.1 of Acutalibacteraceae bacterium. GTDB lineage: Bacteria > Bacillota > Clostridia > Oscillospirales > Acutalibacteraceae > UBA737. The sequence goes on from JAZNOY010000003.1 coordinate 13,987, forward strand.
TGAGCGTGCCGCGGGTGGTGGCAAGCATAATATCCAATAGGTCGCTTTGAAGCAAGGGGAGAACAACCTGCGTTTCGGGGTCGCCGAAGCGGCAGTTATATTCTATAACCTTAGGCCCGTCCTTAGTGAGCATAAGCCCGAAATAAAGGCAGCCTTTGAAAACTCTGCCTTCCTCGCGCATAGCGTTTATGGTGGGGATAAATATCCTTTCCATACATTCCTTTGCAATAGCTTCGGTATAATAGGGGTTTGGAGCAATAGTGCCCATACCTCCTGTATTAAGACCGGTATCGTTATCCCCTGCGCGCTTATGGTCCATTGAGGAAATCATAGGAACCACCGTTTTGCCATCGGTGAAGGAGAGCACCGAAACCTCGGGGCCCTCTAAAAACTCCTCAACAACAATGCGGTTTCCGCTCTCGCCGAACTGCTTGTCTTTCATAATTGAATGAACGGCGGCAAGCGCTTCATCGCGGGTGTTTGCGATTATAACACCCTTGCCGAGAGCAAGACCATCCGCCTTGATAACGGTGGGGATGGGTGCGGTTTTTAAATAATCGGCGGCGGCGGACGCATCATCAAACACCTCATAGCGAGCGGTGGGGATATTATATTTCTTCATAAGGTTTTTAGAAAAGACCTTACTGCCCTCAATTATTGCGGCATTGGTTTTAGGGCCGAAGCATTCAATACCTATTTCGTTTAGCCTATCGACCGTTCCGAGAACGAGCGGGTCATCGGGAGCAACGACGGCATAATCAATTTGATTTTCCTTTGCGAAGGCTACAATCTCATCGGTTTGCTTGGCACCTATCGGCACGCAAACGGCATCGGCGGCAATTCCGCCGTTGCCGGGAAGCGCAAAAATCTCGGTTACCGAGCTATTTTCTTTGAGTTTTTTTATAATAGCGTGTTCGCGGCCTCCGCCGCCTACAACCATTATTTTCAAGATATTCAGTCCTTTTTGTATTAGTGGTGGAAAAGTCTCATTCCTGTAAACGCCATAGCGATATTGCGCTCGTCACAAGCCTTAATTACAAGGTCATCGCGGATAGAGCCGCCGGGCTGAGCAATAAAGCGGACACCGCTTTTATTTGCGCGCTCAACATTGTCACCAAACGGGAAGAAGGCATCTGAGCCGAGCGATACGCCGCTGATTGTATCGAGATATTCGCGTGCCTCGCTATCGGTTAGCGGCTCGGGTCTCGTTTTAAAGTATTTCTGCCAATTGCCCTCGGCGCAAACATCCTCCTCGTTCTTGTTTATATAACCATCGATAACATTATCTCTTTCAGGTCTGCCTAAGGTATCAAGGAAGGGGAGATTTAGCACCTTATCGTGCTGACGCAAGAACCAAGTATCAGCCTTGCTTCCTGCAAGACGAGTGCAGTGAATACGAGATTGCTGACCTGCACCAACGCCGATAGCCTGACCGTCAACCGCAAAGCAAACCGAGTTTGATTGGGTGTATTTTAAGGTTATAAGCGAGATTATAAGGTCACGCTTAGCGCTATCGGGAAGGGTTTTATTTGCGGTAACAACATTATTAAGTAATGCTTCATTAATTTCAAAATTATTTCTGCCCTGCTCAAAGGTGATGCCGAAAACCTGCTTGGTTTCGGTAACCTCGGGAACATAGTCGGGGTCGATTTCAACAACATTGTAGTTGCCGTTTCTCTTGGATTTCAAAATCTCAAGAGCCTCGGGCTCATAGCCAGGAGCGATAACACCATCCGAAACCTCGCGCTTGATGAGCTTTGCGGTGGTAACATCGCAAACATCCGAAAGGGCGATAAAGTCACCAAAGGAGCACATACGGTCGGTTCCGCGGGCACGAGCAAAGGCGAGTGCCAAGGGGGACTCATCAAGACCTTCAATATCATCAACGAAGCAGGCACGCTTGAGTTTATCGCTCATAGGAACGCCAACTGCTGCAGAGGTCGGGCTTACATGCTTAAAGGAGGTTGCCGCAGGCATACCGAGAGCCTCTTTAAGCTCGCGAACTAACTGCCAAGAGTTAAAGGCATCGAGGAAATTGATATAACCGGGTCTTCCCGAAAGGATTTTTATAGGTAAATCCTTACCGTCTGCCATATAAATTTTAGAGGGCTTTTGATTGGGGTTACAGCCGTATTTAAGTTCAAACTCTTTCATTTTTATTCTCCTTATTTGTTTTTATTATAAATGATTTCCTCTGCTTCGCCGTTTTCAAGGTTAACGGCACGAACAAAGAGCGAAACCTTATTATCTTCGTTTAGGTTTTCCCAGCAAATATCTGCAAGAGCCTTTGCGCTATTAGGTAGCTCTACCTCTTCGGGCTCGGTGCAGAAGGAGGGGATGGGGTTACCGTCACACTTATAGGTGTGAATAAAGTGGCCTATACCGCTCTCGGCAGTTTTATAGTTATAGAAGAAGCGCTGGCAGCTATTTTCTCTGCCGTTGGCGCTTTTTAGAATAGATAGCTTATACGAAAAATCATTTGCTTTGAAATCATAATATAAAATTCCCGAAATGCGAGGGGTGAAGTTTGGAGCATCGGGCTCAAATTCGCGCGTTTCGCAGGCGGCTTCAAAGCCATAAGGGTGGTCACACTCGTTTATTTTATCAAAAATAGTGTTGGTTTGGTCGCCGTTTGTGATGATATCAATATTTCCGTTTTTAGCCTCGAGATAGGGGTTATAAATAATGAGCGAGGGGTCGGAAAGCTTTGATTCATCAAAGGCGCGTGTTCTCATACCGCCCTCAAAGCGTTCAAAAACGCGGTTGCGACTGTTCTCACTTCTGCCCATTATAAAATAGGCGAACATAGCGCGTTTACCATCGGCAGATTTGCCGATAACAATACCTCTGCCGGGGTAGGTGTTGCTCGAAAGCAGGGTTTTTAAATCGTATAAAGCCATTTTCATTCTCCTTTAATTTTCTTTGCATATTTTTTGAAGCGCGAGCGGAAGAATTTTCCACTCTGCCTCTTGCATAACGCGTTTTTGCAGAATTTCGGGGGTGTCGCCCTCTAAAATATCCACAGCCCTTTGCATTATAATCTCGCCGCCATCGGCAATCTCGTTAACGAAATGCACCGTAGCACCCGTAACCTTAACGCCATATTGGAGAGCGGCCTCGTGAACGCGAAGCCCATAAAAGCCTTCGCCGCAAAAGCTGGGGATAAGGGAGGGGTGAACATTTATGATTTTTTTCGGGAACATATCGGTAAAGCGCTTGCTTAAAATGCACATAAAGCCTGCAAGCACTATAAAATCAATCTCATTTTCTAAAAGCAGCGAAATGATTTTATCCTCAAACTTCGGTCCCAATGTTTTTTTATCGCAAACGGCGGTTTTTATATTAGCCGCGCTTGCCCGCTCTAAAGCAAAAGCCTCGGGGTTACTCGACACAACAAGCGAAATTTCGCCTGCGGTTATGATACCGCTTTTTTGGGCGTCTATAAGCGCCTGCAAATTGGTGCCGCCGCCCGAAACCAAAACAGCAATTTTTTTCATAAAAACCTCTTGTCACCTTATGGTTATTTTATCTTCTGATTTAACAATCTTTCCGATTATGTAGGCGTCCTCGCCCTCGTCTTTTAAAATTTCCAAGGCGCGCTCTGTGTCCTCTTTTGCAACGACAATGCTCATACCAACGCCCATATTAAAGGTGTTGAACATATCGCGCTCGGGGATATTGCCTGTCTCCTGCAAAAGCTTGAAAATCGGAAGCACGCGAACGCTATCGCGGATAATTTCGGCGCCGAAGCCATCGGGAATGCTTCTCGGAATATTCTCATAGAAGCCGCCGCCCGTTATGTGAGAAATTGCGCGAACGGCAACCTTTTCTAGTAAGGCAAGCACGGGGCGAACATAAATCTTGGTAGGTGTAAGTAAGGTTTCACCGAGAGTTTTATTGCCAAGAGCCTCAAATTTTTGATTAAGGTCACAGTTTTCAACATCGAAAACCTTGCGAACGAGCGAAAAGCCGTTTGAATGGATACCGCTCGAAGCGAGGGCTATAACAACATCGCCCTCACGCATAGTTTTGTTATCAAGCATTTTTGATTTATCAACGATACCTACCGAAAAGCCTGCAACATCATAATCATCGGGCGGCATAAGGCCGGGGTGCTCGGCGGTTTCGCCGCCTATCAGTGCCGCGCCCGATTGAACGCAGCCCTCTGCAACGCCCTTAACTATATCGGCAATCTTTTCGGGTATATTTTTGCCGCAGGCAATATAATCAAGGAAGAAAAGCGGCTTTGCACCTACACATATAATATCGTTAACACACATAGCCACCGCATCGATACCGATAGTATCGTGGCGGTCAAGAAGCATAGCTATCTTAACCTTTGTTCCGCAGCCGTCGGTGCCGCTTACGAGCACGGGCTCTTTATAACCCGAGGGCAACAAAAAGCCTCCGCCAAAGCCGCCAACTTCATCGAGCGAGCCATCGTTGCGGGTTCTCTTGATATGAGCCTTCATAAGCTCAACCGCCTTATAGCCTGCGGTTATATCAACGCCTGCCTCGGCGTAGCTTTTAGACATAGAATCCTTCATTTTTTATTCCTTTCCGTTCCAGCAATAAGTGCAAATTCTATCTTCATCAATACCGATTGCCTTTATCATACCCTCAAGGGTTTGATACTCGAGCGAATCAAAGTGCATACTCTCGCAAATCGCTTTTCTAAAGCGTTTGCCGCGAGCAGTGGTGCCATCGGCATACTCATCAATATATTTAAAGCCCTCCTCGCCCTCGAGCTCCATAATGGTCCGTCTTGCGAGCAAATCCATATCCGAGGTGTTGCGCGAGAAGTTAAGGTATTTACAGCCATACATAATCGGTGGACACGCCGAACGCATATGCACGCTCTTGGCACCGCAATTATATAGGAATTCAACCGTTTCGCGAAGCTGAGTTCCGCGGACAATGCTATCATCGACAAAAAGCAAGGATTTATCCTTGATAAGCTCGTCAACGGGGACCTGCTTCATCTTGGCAACGCGGTTTCTTTCCTCTTGATTAGAGGGGATAAAGCTTCTCGCCCAAGCGGGAGTATATTTAATGAACGGGCGGGCAAACGGGTTACCGCTTGCATTGGCATAGCCTATTGCGTGAGGGGTGCCCGAATCGGGAACGCCCGAAACATAATCAACCTTCGGCAGAGTGCCGTTTTTTCTCTCGCTTTCGGCCAAAACCGCGCCGTTTTTCATACGCATCATTTCAACGTTTTTGCCTTCATAGCAGGCGTTGGGGTAGCCGTAATAGGTCCAAAGAAAAGCACAGATTTTGGTTTTTTCTGAGCCGTTTTTGAGGGTGGTCATACCGCTTGGTGAAAGCTCGACAATCTCGCCCGATTTAAGCTCGCAAAGCGGCTCAAAGCCCAGCTTTTCAAAGGCAAAGGACTCAAAGGAAACGGCGTAGCCGTCCTCACGCTTGCCGATTGAAACGGGCAGACGGCCGAAGCGGTCGCGCGAGGCAATGATATTGCCGTTTTCCTTGAGAATTAAAATACTTGCCGAGCCATCAATAAGGCTCATTGCAAACTCAATTCCCTCGGTAAAGCCATCCTTCTTATCAATAAGCGCCGCGATAATCTCGGTGTAATTAATGCGGTTGCGGCTCATACATTGAAAAATTCCGCCGCCGCTTGAAAGATAATCGGCAACTATCTGTTTATCGTTGTTGATAACCCCGACCATAGAGATTGCATAAACGCCGAATTTTGAACGAATAAGCAACGGCTGAGTATCGGCATCGCTTATGCAGCCGATACAGGCGTTTCCGTTCATTCGCGAGGCGATATTATCAAACTTGGTTTGAAAGGGCGAATTTTCAATGTTGTGAATTTCGCGCTCAAAATCGCCGTCAGCATTTACCGCAGCCATACCTGCTCTGTATTTGCCGAGGTGGGTATGGTAATCCACCCCGAAAAAAACATCAGAAACGCAATCGCGGTTACTTGTTATGCCAAAAAAGCCACCCATAAAGACCTCCGAAAGATTAAAAAGAGATATTAATTAGCAAAAAACAGTTCAGACAGTGTCATCGGGTCGATATATTCGCCGTCCTTATAAACGCGCATATTGCCCGAAGCGATTTCGTCGATAAGGATTACCTCATCGCCGCTGTAGCCAAACTCAAACTTGATGTCGTAAAGAACGAGGCCTTTTTCCTTAAGGTCATCAGCAACGATTTGGGTGATTTTCTGAGTCATAAGCTTAACATCCTCATACTGCTTATCATTCATAACGCCCAAAGCGATAAGGCCTTCCTTTGTAACGAGCGGGTCGCCCTTTTCATCGTTTTTGAAGGTCATCTCAACATAAGAGTCGAGGTCTGCACCCTCCTCAATATAATCGCCGTAGCGACGGATAAAGCTGCCAACCGCTTTATGACGGCAGATAACCTCAAGGCCCTTGCCGAAAACGCGGGCGGGGAGAACCTCCATAGTTGTATTCTGAAGGTCAGCGCTTACATAGTGTGTTTTAATGCCTGCCTGCTTAAGCTTTTCAAAAAAGTAAACCGACATACGAAGATTAACATCGCCCACACCGTCAATGGTAAGACCTACCGAGTTTTCGCCCGGGTCAAAAACGCCGTCCTTACCTGTGCAATCATCCTTGAATTTGAGAAGATAATTTCCGTTATCGAGCTCAAAAACATCCTTTGTTTTGCCTACATAAACTGTTTTCATTATAAAGACTCCTTTTTGGATTAAATTAGCTGTTGTATTTTGCTTCGGCCGCACGGTTTTTTTCTAAAACCGCAAGGCTATCGCGCTTACGCTTTTCCTTAAGCTTTGACGAAAGAGCGGCATCGGAAAGCGCTAATATTTCGGCGCAAAGCAAGGCCGCGTTGGCGCCGCCGTTTATCGCAACGGTTGCAACCGGAATTCCCGAGGGCATTTGAACGCTTGAAAGCAACGCATCCATACCGCCGAGCGTTGCGGCAATCGGGATGGCAACAACGGGGAGCGTTGTATTGGCGGCAACGGCACCCGCAAGGTGAGCCGCCATTCCTGCGCCCGCAATAATGGCGCCGAAGCCATTATCCTCTGCCGATTTCGCAAACTCGGCCGCCTCGGCAGGAGTGCGGTGAGCCGAATAGATATGAAGCTCATAGGGAATCTCGAATTCCTTTAAAACGGCTATGGATTTTTCTGCAATGGGAAGGTCACTGTCGCTACCCAAAATAATGGCAACCTTTTTCATTTTCTACCTCCTAAAAACTAAAAAGGCGCACTTAATCTGCACGATTAAATGCGCCCAGACGGTCGGCCTTTTCATACCCTTTGTTTCATTGTGGTGCTCCACATTTTCCGTCAGTCGCAAAGGATATACAATTAAACTAAATTTATGGATGTATTATACCATATTTGACGAGATTTGTCAATTAAAAGGGCTTAAAAATTATATGTAAAAATAACACACTTTATCTTGTAATAACGGCAAATATATGGTAAAATGTATTAAATATGATATAAGGAGAAATGTGCCTTGTCGTTTCCAATGAAAAATATAAGGAACTTTTGTATAGTTGCTCATATCGACCACGGTAAGTCTACCTTGGCCGATAGGCTGCTTGAGCTGACGAGCTCGGTGGCGAGCAGGGATATGGAGGAGCAGATACTTGACAGTATGGAGCTTGAGCGCGAGCGCGGAATTACCATAAAGGCTCACGCCGTAACGCTTTATTATGACGCCGAGGACGGCGAGCGCTACGAGCTTAATTTGATAGACACTCCGGGACATGTGGACTTTAACTACGAGGTTTCGCGCAGTCTTGCCGCCTGTGAGGGTGCGATACTCATAGTTGACGCCTCGCAGGGAATAGAGGCGCAAACGCTTGCAAACACCTATCTCGCGGTTGACCACGGGCTTGAAATTTTGCCCGTTATCAATAAAATCGACCTACCCTCTGCCGAGCCCGATCGCGTAAAGCAGGAGATAGAGGATATTATAGGCATACCCGCCGATGAGGCTCCGCTTATTTCGGCAAAAACGGGCGTAAACATCGAGCAGGTGCTTGAGCTTATAGTAAACAGCGTGCCCGCCCCATCGGGTGAGCGCGAGGCGCCGCTTGAAGCGCTTGTTTTCGATTCATATTATGATGCATATAAGGGTGTTATAGTTTATTTCCGCGTTGTAAACGGTCGCCTTCGCGCAGGGGATACCATTAAGATGATGGCAACAGGCGCTCAATTTGATGTAGTAGAGGTCGGCCGCCGTTCGGCGACCTCGTTTGAGCCGTGCGATTATCTTGAGGCGGGAGAGGTTGGCTATCTTGCTGCCTCGATTAAAACCGTTTCGCAAGCGCGCGTGGGCGATACGATTACCCTTGCCGATAATCCCGCCCAAAAAGCGCTTCCCGGTTACCGCGCGGTAAAGCCGGTTGTTTTCTGCGGAATTTATCCTGCTGACGGTGCTAAATACCCCGACTTGCGAGAAGCACTTGAAAAGCTCGAGCTTAACGATGCTTCCTTGCTTTTCGAGCCCGAAACCTCGCAGGCCTTGGGCTTTGGATTCCGCTGCGGATTTTTAGGACTTTTGCATATGGAGATTATCGAGGAGAGGCTCGAGAGGGAATATAACCTCGATATTATAACAACGGCACCGAGCGTTGAATATGAATTTCGCCTCACCGACGGCTCAACCGTTATGGTGGACAACCCTACGAACTACCCCGACCCTGCGGTGATTTCGGAGTCGCTTGAGCCGGTTGCGAATGTGCATATTTATGCGCCGAGTGATTATGTAGGTGCAATAATGCAGCTTTGCGAGGATAGGCGCGGCGAATATATTGATATGAAATATATGGGCGACCGCGTTGATATTCACTATGTGCTTCCTATGGGTGAGATAGTTTACGATTTCTTTGACGCGCTCAAATCGCGCACCAAGGGCTACGCAAGCTATGATTATGAGCCTAGCGGCTATAAAAAATCAAGTCTTGTTAAGCTTGATGTTATGCTTGCGGGCGAAACGGTAGACGCGCTTTCCTTTATAGTGCACAGCTCGAACTCCTATGCGCGCGCACGCCGCATAGCCGAAAAGCTTAAGGAATATATTCCGAGGCAGCTTTTTGAGGTGCCCGTGCAGGTGGCAGTAGGCGGCAAGATTATCGCTCGCGAAACGGTTAAGGCTATGAGAAAGGATGTTCTCGCAAAATGCTACGGCGGCGATATAACCCGCAAAAAGAAGCTGCTCGAAAAGCAAAAAGAGGGTAAAAAGAAAATGAGAAGACTCGGCTCCGTTGAGGTGCCGAAGGATGCCTTTATGGCAGTGCTAAAGCTTGATGAATAGAGGGTGCTTAAAATGAATGAGGCAAGAAAAAAGGCGATAATTCGCAGAAGGATTTTTATAGCGGTTGTTAGCGCGGCGCTTGTTTTGGCGATTGCTTTGGTATCGCTTGTGATTGTGCTTATCGGCAACGCCATAGGCGGCAACGAGGAAAACAACAGCTCACGTGTAAGTGTGGTTTCTTCGGAAAACGAGCAAAGCGAAATAGTATCAAGCGAGGAAGAAAAACCTCAATATGTAACTATTGGTGAACATACGCTCGACGCTTCTTTTTCAAACACAATGCTTATAAATGCCGAAAATCCTCTGCCCGAGGATTATGACGCCAATGTTCGAGCCGATTTGGTTACTATTGCGAGCGAATACCGTAACAATAATTATGTTACCGATATTCATAAGGATGTATACCCTTATGTTGAAGCGATGGTTTCTGCGGCGCAAAAGGACGGCGTTGACCTGCGCGTTTGGTCGCCCTTCCGCTCCTATGCCATTCAAAACGACCTGTTTAGAAAGCAGGTTGAGCGAGCAGGCGGTGACGAGGACTTGGCGGCAACGGTTGTGGCGCGCCCCGGAACGAGCGAACACAACACGGGACTTTGTGCTGATTTCAATATGGCATCGGATACCTTTGAAACTACTCCAATGTTTACCTGGATGCAGGAAAACGCCGAGGATTACGGCTTTATTCTGCGTTATCCAAAGGATAAAACCGATATAACGGGTGTTATATATGAGTCGTGGCATTGGCGCTTTGTGGGTATTTATACCGCACGGGAAATGAACGAGCTCGGACTCACCTTGGAAGAATATGTTGAACTAAAAAATAATTAAATCGTGGAAATTAAATATAATAATATCGTAGAGCTTTTCAAGGAGGCGCTTTGATGGATTATAAGCAGTTTTTTGAGCAAATGGCAGGAAGAAAAATCGCAATGTGCGGAATAGGTGTGAGCAACACGCCGCTCATTTTAAATTTTTTAAGCAAGGGTGCGCGGGTTATCGCCTGCGACCGCCGCGAGCGCGCGCAGATAGGTGAGCTTGCCGATAAGCTTGAGGCGGCAGGAGCCGAGCTTAAGCTTGGAGAGGGTTATCTTGATAATCTTGAGGTCGATATGATTTTCCGCACCCCCGGAATGAATTTTCACCTGCCCGAGCTTGAGACCGCCCGAAAAAGAGGCATTGCGGTTACGAGCGAAATGGAGGTATTTTTCGATTTGTGCCCCGCAACCATTTTTGCGATAACCGGCTCGGACGGAAAGACCACCACCACAACGCTTATAGCCAAAATGCTTGAGGCAGAGGGTAAGCGTGTTCATATAGGCGGAAACATAGGAAAGCCGCTTTTGCCCGAGATTGAGAACATCGAGGCGGGAGATTATGTTGTTGTTGAGCTTTCCTCCTTCCAGCTAATCTCTATGCGTAAAAGTCCCGATGTTGCGGTGGTAACCAATGTGGCGCCCAATCATCTTGATGTGCATAAGGATATGGACGAATATGTTGAGGCAAAGAAGAATGTGCTTTTGCATCAAAACGCATTTTCCCGCACCGTGCTCAACCGCGATAACGATATAACCGAGGGCTTTAGAGGCTTCGTTCGAGGTCAGAGCCTCGGCTTTAGTATGTGTAGACGCCTTAATAACGGCGCTTGGCTTGATAGTGACGGCGTTTTGCATATGGCATATAGGGGCATTGATGTTCCTGTAATTGACCGCAAGGAGATTGCGGTTATAGGCGACCATAATGTTGAAAACTACCTCGCCGCGATAACGGCTGTTTGGGGCTATGTAGGCGTGGATAACATTTGCAAGGTTGCGCGTGAGTTCGGCGGCGTTGAACACCGAATAGAGCTTGTGCGCGAAATAGACGGCGTTAAATATTATAATGATTCGATTGCTTCGAGTCCTACCCGCACTATTGCAGGACTAAAGGCCTTTGATAAAAAGGTGCATTTAATCGCAGGCGGATATGATAAGCATATTCCCTTTGAGCCTTTAGCTCCCGTGGTTACCGAAAAGGTTAAGGTGCTTTACCTTTGCGGCGATACGTCCGAAAAGATAGAAAAAGCCGTTCGCGAATACGAGGGCTACAAGGGCGAGCCTAAAATTATTAAGGTAAAGGATATTGCCGAGGCGGTTTCCTTGGCGCATAAAACTGCCAAAGAGGGCGACATAGTAACGCTCAGCCCTGCTTGCGCAAGCTTTGACTGTTATCCCAACTTTGCCGCAAGAGGAAATCATTTTAAGGAATTGGTGAATAAGCTTTGATGAATATTAAGGATATTTTATTTGAATTATCAAGCGCGGATTCGCTCGGCTCGGTTACCGAGGCTCGCGATAAGGCCTTTTCGCTTTTATCGGAATTTGCCGAGTGCGAAAAGTGCGATAATCTTAGCGTTATCGGTCGAATAAAGGGAAAAAGCGACTATACCTTGATGCTTGATGCTCATATTGATGAGATAGGCTTTGTTGTGACTGACATTGACGATAAGGGATTTTTAACCCTTCAAAAATGCGGCGGCTTCGATCTTAGAAGCCTGCCCGCAAAGACGGTTACCGTTCACGCAAAGGAAAAGCTGCGCGCAGTTTTTGCAAGCACTCCGCCCCATTTAAGCTCGGGCGAAAAGGAATATACCGATATAACCGAAATAAAGCTTGATAGTCTTTTGGGCGCGCGCGCAAAGGAGATAGTTTCGGTAGGTGACTTTGTGAGCTTTAATGAGTCCCCTCGCGAGCTTTTGGGCTCTCGCGTTACGGGCAAGGCGTTTGATGACAGGGCGGGCGTTGCCTGCTTAATTGAGCTTGCAAGGCGACTTAAGGGCAAGGACCTTCCGATTAATGTTTGCTTTTTATTAAGTGATATGGAGGAGCTGGGGCTTCGCGGCGCTAAAACGGCAAGCTTCAAGGTAAATCCCGATGAGGCTATAGCAATTGATGTTAGCTTCGGCGACGGTATAGGAATATCGAGCGAGGAATGCGGAAGGCTCGGCAAGGGCGCGATGATAGGCTTTTCGCCCGTTTTAGATAAGCGCATATCAAAGAGCCTTACTGAAATTGCGGTGCAGAAGGAAATTCCTTATCAAACCGAGGTTATGGGCGGAAAAACAGGAACGAACGGCGATATAATTTCGCTCACCCGCGAGGGCGTTCGGACGGGGCTTTTATCCATTCCGCTTCGCAATATGCACTCCTGTGTTGAGGTCTTGGATATAGATGATTTGGTAAGCGTTTGCGATATTTTAGAGCAATATATTTTAAAAGGCGGGGATAGAAATGCTTAAAACACTTGAAAAGCTTTGCTGTCTTGATGGGACCAGCGGCGACGAGCGCACGGTTCGTGATTTTATAATTTCACAAATCGAGGGCTTTTGCGAATACCGCGTGGATAATCTCGGCAATATCATCGCCTTTAAAAAGGGTAAAAACCGCTCGAAAAAGAAGCTTATGCTCGATGCTCATATGGACGAGGTCGGAATAATAATAACCGCCATCACAGAGGATGGTTTTTTAAAGTTTACAAATGTAGGCGGAATTGACACGGCTGTAATGCTTTTGCGCCGAGTGCTTATAAACGGCAAAACCTTGGGCGTTATAAGCGGAAAGCCGATTCATCTGCTTGGCAAAGAGGAAGGCAAGAAGCTTCCTAAAAAGGAAGCGCTTTATATAGATATAGGTGCAAAAACCAAGGCCGAGGCCGAAGGCCTGGTGGCAGTAGGCGACTCGGGCGTTATGTGCAGTGATTTTGAGCTTGTGGGCGATAAGATTTTATCGAAGGCGCTTGATGACCGCGTAGGCTGTGCCGTGCTTATCGACCTTATAAGGCGCGAAAGCGAATACGACTTCTTTGCAAGCTTCTCAGTAGGCGAGGAGGTAGGACTCCGCGGTGCACACGCCTCGGCGTTCGCAATTGCTCCCGATTCGGCCGTGATTTTAGAGGGGACAACCGCCGCAGATATTGCGGGGGTAAGTGATGATAAGAGGGTTTGCATTTTGGGCGAGGGAGCGGCAGTCTCCTTTATGGACGGCTCCACCGTTTACGACCGCGAATACTTTAAGCTTGCTCGTGAAAGCGGAATTAAAAATCAGCCAAAAGCGGCGGTTTCAGGCGGAAACAACGCAGGAGCGGTGCATTTAAGCCGAGAGGGCGTTAAAACCGTTGCGCTTTCGGTGCCCTGCAGATATATTCATTCGGCTTCAAGCGTTGCCGATGTGCGCGATATTAAGGCCTTGTCGGCGCTGGCGGAATTTATGATTTTAAAAATTGCGGGCGAGGGGCTATGATTGAGCTTATAGCCACTCTGCCTGATATAAATACGGCGGCGATTGAGTTTTTTAAGATAAAAAGCTCTTATGAAAGCTATCCGAAAGAAACGCTTATTTGGCGGCAAACAGAGGGCGGGCTTATAAGCCTGCTTGACGGAAATATGGTGATTTATAACGCCGAATGTAACGAGGAACTAAGGGATTTTATAAAATTTGTTTCTCCCGCGAGCGTTTTTTCAAGCCTTCATACCATAAGCGCGCTTTTTTGGGAAAATATAGAAGCAGCTTGTGTTATGGAGTATTCGGGCGAGCCCTTGTGTGACTCTTTTTCGGACGAGCTTCGAAGTGACGAGATATATAAGCTGCTTGATATTGAAGGGTTTGAGCTTCCGAATTACGAGTGTTTTGCCGTGGATTTTTGCCATCGGCTTCGCACGGGTGCGCTTAAATACTTTGCAAAAAGAGATTTATCGGCGGCAATCGCGCTCATAAGCGGAAATACGGCACTTATAAACGGAATTGCGAGTCATAAAAAAGGCGAGGGCAGCCGAGCGCTTCGTTCGCTTATAGCAGGGCTTGAGGGCAAGAGGGTGTTTGCGCTTTGCCGAGAGCCTTTAAAGCAATTTTACATAAAAAACGGCTTTAGCTTTAAATACCACACGGCATATTGGAGGAAATAATTTGAACTTTTTTAAATTTGACGACAAGCTTTTAAGCTTGGATAATAAGGCGAGCGAGCGCATAAAGCCGCGCTTTGCAGAGATTGACGAAATGACCGAGTATAATCAAACCAAGGTGCTTTCGGCGTTTATTAAAAACGGAGTGAGCGAGGCACATTTGGGGCTTACAACGGGCTATGGCTACGGCGATATAGGCCGTGATACGCTCGACCGTGTGCTCGCCGATTGTATGGGTGCGGAGGACTCCCTCATTCGCCACAGCTTTGCTTCGGGAACGCATACGCTCTCGGTGGCGCTTTTCGGAATTTTAAGGCCCAAAGACCGCGTGCTTGTGCTAACAGGCAGGCCTTACGATACAATTCAAGGAGTTTTCGGCATAAACGGCGAGAGCGACGGCTCACTTCGCGATTTTGGGGTAGAATATAATGAGGTCGCTTTAAAAGCAGACGGAACACCCGATATAGAGGCGATTAAAAGCGAGCTTTCGAGTAAAAAATATAAGATGGCGTATATTCAGCGCTCGCGCGGCTACAGCCTGCGTCCGAGCTTAAAAATTGCCGATATAAAGGCGCTTTGCGAGGCAGTTAAAGAGGTTTCTCCCGATACGGTTATTATGGTGGATAACTGCTACGGCGAGTTTGTTGAAGCCAAGGAACCCACCGAGGTTGGCGCCGATATAATGGCGGGCTCGCTTATTAAGAATGCGGGCGGCGCAATCGCTCCTTCGGGCGGATATATTGCAGGAAAAGCAAAATATGTTGAGATGTGCGCCCATAGAATGACCTGCGCGGGCGTAGGCCGCGAGGTCGGAGCGACGCTTGGGCATAATCGAGAGCTTTATATGGGGCTCTTTTCGGCGCCGCATGTTGTTGGAGAGGCGCTTAAAACCGCCGTGTATACCGCATCGCTCTTTGAGCTTTTAGGCTACGAGGTCACCCCTAAATACGACGAGCCGCGCGGCGATATTATAGAAAGCGTTGTTCTCGGCTCGCGCGAGGCGCTTATCGCCTTTTGCCGCGGAATGCAATCGGGAGCACCCGTGGATTCTTTTCTTGTTCCCGAGCCTGCGCCTATGCCGGGCTATGATGACGAGGTTATTATGGCGGCGGGTGCATTTACCTTTGGTGCTTCAATCGAGCTTTCTGCCGATGCACCGCTTCGTGAGCCCTATGCCGCATATATGCAGGGCGGAATAAACTATCACAGCGCAAAAACAGGCGTTTTACTCGCGGCGAAAAGTATGCTAGATGCAGGAATAATTAAGGAAGTGTTTTAGCTTGGAAAAGATTTTTGAGGGCGAAATTTACGAGATTGTCGAAAAACCCGATGGCCTTGTCTTTTCATATCTAAAGGGAACTGACGAGGATAATCTTATAGTCGGCTTTAAGATGATTTCGGTTGAAAACAAAACGATTACCGATGTTGCAAAAAATATTTATTTGCTTGCAAAGTTCGGAGTGAATTATAAAACAGCGGTAGCCCTTTGCGATAATTATATAACGGTCAATGCTGTTAATCTTCCGGGCGGCAGCTTGTTTTTGTGCACCCAAAGCGGAGAGGCGTATTTGATTGATGCCTCGGGCGAGGCGGTTTGGACAGGGGAGCTTAAATACAGAGGCGTAGCGCCAAGCAGTGTGGTTTATGCAAAAAATGCGCTTTGGGCCTGCTTTAGCGAGGGTAACGTTCTTATAAGATTTAACCATCAGACTATGCGCGAGGAGCTTCGGATAGGCGGAAAAAGGTCTCCATTTGATTCGCCGAGGGATATATTTGCCGATGGCAACACGGCATTTGTGAGCAATTTTAATTCCAAAACCATAACAAAGGTCAACCTTGAAAGCTTTGCGGTTGAGGAATACTATGACTTTGACGAGGGCGTTCGCGCTTATATGAATGTAAATAAATTTGAATTTGTTCTGCTCGAAACAGGGCTTTACTCCTTTTAATTATGGGCGGAAAAACATTTGAGAAAATTTATGAGGTTGTGAAAAAGATTCCAAAGGGCTATGTTGCAACCTATGGTCAGATTGCCGCGGCGGCAGGCAATCCGCATCTTTCGCAGATTGTGGGCTATGCGCTTCACGCAAACCCAAATCCAAATGAGATAAAATGCCACCGAGTTGTAAATCGAAAAGGCGAGGTTTCAAGAGCCTTTGTTTTCGGCGGTGCAAATGAGCAAATATATAGGCTTCGTGCCGAGGGCGTTGAGGTTTCGGATGAGGGCATTGTAGACCTTAGCCGATATTTAGTGGATATAAAACTTTTAACCATTTAAATTTCGAGGAAAAGATGAAAAAACCTGAGATAATAAGAGAACTGATAAAATTTGATTTTAAGGGAATGAATGAGCGCCAATTCGAAGCGGTGACGCAGGTGAAGGGAGCTCTGTTGGTGCTTGCAGGTGCGGGAAGCGGAAAAACCACCGTGCTTGTAAACCGAATTGCCAACCTTGTAAGATACGGCGATGCTTATACTCACGCCGATAAAATAGAGCTTTGCGATAGCGATGTGACCGCCGCCGAGGAGTATATGAGCGGCAAGGCGCCGTTTAAGGAGGGCGTTTTTTCCTATCGCGCTCCTCGTGCCGCCGAGATACTTGCCATCACCTTTACGAACAAGGCGGCGGGTGAGCTTAAGGAAAGAATTGAGCGAAAGCTCGGGGCTGCCGCCGAGGGCATTTGGGCAGGCACATTCCATAGCATTTGCGGAAAAATACTGCGAATGAACGCCGAGCGCATAGGCTATTCCTCGCACTTTACCATCTATGATGCCGACGACCAAAAAAGGCTTATGAAGGAGATAATCAAGGCGTTTTCGGCGGATGAAAAAATGTTTTCTCCAAAGAGCGTGCTTTCGGCAATCTCAAGCGCAAAGGATTCGATGATAACCCCCGATGAATATGAGCAAGCCTCGGGCGCTGACCTTAGAAGAAAAACTATTTCAAAGCTATATAAGGAGTATAATTCAAGGCTCAAAGCGGCCGATGCGATGGACTTTGACGATATGATTTTAAACGCCGTCAAGCTGCTTTCGGAAAACCCCGATGTGTTAGAGCGTTACGGTTCAAGGTTTAAATACATAATGGTCGATGAGTATCAGGATACAAACCACGCGCAGTATGAGCTTGTGCATCTGCTTTCGAGTGTTCACGGAAATATATGCGTTGTGGGCGATGACGACCAGAGTATATATCGCTTCCGCGGCGCCACGATTGAAAACATTTTAAATTTTGAGGATGATTATGAGGGCGCTCGGGTGATAAGGCTTGAGCAAAATTATCGTTCGACCGGCAATATTTTATCGGCGGCGAATGCGGTTATAGCTAACAACCTTGGCCGAAAGGGTAAAACGCTCTGGACCGCCGAGGACGAGGGCGAGCTTATAGATGTTTATACCGCCGAAAGCGAGCGCGGCGAGGCAAAGTATGTTTGCGATAAAATTTTAGATAGCGTGCGAGCGGGCGCGAAATTCAGCGACCACGCGGTGCTATATAGAGTGAACGCTCAGTCTGCGGCGGTTGAAAATGTTTTTGCGCGAAGCGGTGTTTCATATAGGGTTATAGGCGGCATGCGATTTTATGAGCGCAAGGAAATACGCGATGTTTTGGCATACCTTAACCTCATAAATAATCATAATGATAATATCCGTCTTAGAAGGATTATAAACGAGCCGAAGCGCAGTATAGGCGATGCCACGGTTAACAAGGCGGCGGAAATTGCCGAGGCGAACGGAATTTCGCTTTTTGAGGTTATTTCGAGCGCACAGGATTATCCGATACTCTCGCGCGCTTTGCCGAGGCTTTGTGAATTTTCCAATATGATTAAGGAGCTTTCTCGCGACGCCGAGACTATGAGCATATCCGAGCTTGCCGAAGCGGTGCTTATTAAATCGGGCTACCGCACGGCGCTCTCGCTTGAGGGCACACCCGAATCGGCCGACCGATTGCTTAATATAGATGAGCTTTTAAACACAATGCGGCAATACGAGCTTGAAAATGATACGCCCTCACTCTCCTCATTTTTAGAGGAAATTGCGCTTGTGAGCGATATAGATTCTATGAACGAAAGCGATGATAAGGTCACCCTTATGACCATTCATTCGGCAAAGGGCCTTGAATTTCCGAATGTGTTTTTAATAGGTCTTGAGGAGGGGATTTTCCCCGGAAATCAATCGATTTACGGTGGCAACACTGAAATTGAGGAGGAGCGCAGACTTGCCTATGTTGCCATAACCCGAGCGAAGCACAGCCTTCATATAACCTTGGCGGCGACGCGAATGCTCTACGGCAGCACGGGCAGAAATCTACCCTCAAGATTTTTAAAGGAAATTCCAACCGAGCTTTGCAGTGTTTCGTCGGCAGAGCTTTATTCGAGCGGCTATGGCTCATACAGCTACGGATATAGAGAGGATAGCGGCAGTCGCCTTGACACTAACGAGGGCGGATATGTTTACGGCCGCAAGGCCTTTACGGGCGGCGTTATAGGCTCGTATTCGGCGAAAAAGCCGGAGAATAAGGCGCAAACGGGCATATACTGTGCAGGTCAAACCGTTGAGCATAAAACCTTTGGCAAGGGACTTATTTTGAGCGTTTCCTCTATGGGTAACGATAACCTGCTCGAAATCGCGTTTGAGGGTGTTGGCACCAAAAAGCTTATGGCGGGATATGCAAAGTTAAAAATTCTTTCATAATTTGATAATATAATTATGGTATTTATTTAATGATAATCTTGATTTAGGAGTGTTTGTATGGCTGTTTCAAACGGCGTTGTTAAGCAGACTGCCAAGACCGCGCTTAAAGGCAAATATATAAACGGAATTTTCGCCGCGATAGCGATGCTTTTCGTTTGCTTAATAGGGTATATAGCGTCAAGCCTTGTGGGAATGGTGGGCGGAAGCCTTTTGGGCTATATATTTTCTGCCGCATTGCTCGCTTTCCTAATATTCCCTTTCCTTTTGGGAGTTGTATACTTTTTTCGCAGAGCAGTTTGGGGCGAAAACGATAGCCTTATGACGATTTTTCATTATTTCTCCTGCCGAGCCGAGTATATTCGCGCGGCGCATCTTTCGCTTTTGCTGGCGCTTCGCGCGGCGGCGCTCGGTGTGGTATTTTTACTGCCGAGCCTCATAGTCGAGCTTTTTGCTTCAAATTCCTTTTACGGATTTTTTAATATCCCAATGCCCTCGTGGACATCGGGCCTTTGGATTTTCTCGACCTTTTTAAAGGCGCTTGGTGTGATAGCGCTTTTGGTTGTTATGTGCAAATATCATCTTTCGGCGTTTTTGCTCGCGGCAGATGAGCAGATGGATGCGGCAGAGGCGTTGCATTTTTCGGTTATGATTTCGCGCCGCACCTTAGGAGATTTTTTATGGCTGGTTGTGAGCGTGCTTCACTATTTGCTCTTAAATTTGTTGGTTATTCCCGCAATTTTCACTCTGCCTTATATTTTCGGCATATATATTGTATTTTGTCGTTTTTCGGTTGCCGAATATAATAAGGAGCTTGATAAGGCTAAGACAAAATCGGCGCCCAGCTTTGAGGTGAGCGACGGGATATGAATAAAAACGATATTATAAGCATAAAAATAACCGATTCAGCAACCGATGGAAGCGGAATCGGCAAATATGAGGGTATGGCGGTTTTCGTTCCTCAAACGGCGGTTGGGGATATAGCCGAGGTCAAGATAGTAAAGCTTAAAAAAAGCTACGCCTACGGTAAACTCATAAATCTTTTGGAGCCCTCCTGTGACAGAATAGAAAATGATTGTCCGCACTCAAAAGGGTGCGGCGGTTGTGTATATAGACATATAAGCTACGAAGCCGAAACACGAATAAAAAGTAACCGAGTGAGCGAAACTATGATGAGAATAGGCGGCTCCGAATTTTCGGGGCAGCCGATTTTATCGGGGCAAGAAAAGCGCTACCGCAACAAAGCGCAATATCCCATCTCAAGCGGCGGCAGAGTGGGCTTTTTCGCCCCTCGCTCGCATAGGGTTGTTGAAATTGAGGACTGTCTTATAGCGCCCGCAGAGTTTTCGCGCATAGCAGCAGTTTTTGAAAAATTCCTTTCAGACCATAAAATATCCGTTTATAACGAGGAGGCGCATAGCGGCCTTGTGCGCCATTTATATATCCGCAAGGGATTTAAAACGGATGAAATAATGGTTTGCGTTGTAATAAACGGGGATGCTCTGCCTTATCGCGAGGAATTAGTGAAACGGCTTAAAAAAGAACTGTCCGAGCGGCTTAAAAGCGTGGTTATCAACATAAACAGATGCCAGACAAATGTTATTTTAGGCGATAAAAACATTTGCATCTATGGGCAGGAATACATAACCGATATTCTTTGCGGCATAAAAGTAAGACTTTCGCCCCATTCCTTTTATCAGGTAAATCGCGATATGGCCGAGTGCCTTTATAAAAAGGCGGAGGAATATGCGAGACCTCTCGGTAAAAAAATCCTCGATTTATATTGCGGAGCAGGCACTATAGGCTTGAGTATGGCAAAAAACGCCGAGAGCGTTATAGGGGTTGAAATTGTGCCTGAGGCAGTTCGCGATGCCCGCTTTAACGCCGAGGCAAACGGCATAAAAAATGCCCGCTTTATTTGCGCCGATGCCGCCCTCGCCGCGAGGCAGTTAAGAGATGAGGGAGAAAGCGTCGATGTGGTTATTTTAGACCCTCCCCGAAAGGGCTGTGCACCCGAGCTTTTAAAAATTGTGGCAAACGAATTCTCTCCCGAGCGCGTGGTTTATATTTCCTGCGATGTTGCAACGCTCGCAAGGGACACAAAAATCTTATCGGAGCTTGGTTTCGAGCTTCAGGAATATACTCCTGTGGACCTTTTCCCCCGCACAGCGCACGTCGAAACGGTTGCTCTTTTAAGTCGGCAAAAAGTCAACTAGCATATTCGCTTTACGGTAAATGTTGCTGACCTACCAAAAACCACACGAACCACCGCAACCCATCCAGAGATTAAAGCATATCAAAAACGCCTTTGCTCTAATACTATAAGAGCAAAGGAACGGCAACACACGAAAGGAAATTGTCGCCGTTTAACCTTAAGGTAACAAGAATAATCCGAACCTGTTTTAAAAAGGCGGATTATTCGGCCTCTCTTTGTTAAAATACTCGTTCATCCGAAAGGATGAACTGCGTTTTATGCCTTGATTGACCAAAAATCCGCACTTTTTAAAATCTTCGACCTCAAGGGCGATAGATTTTAATGGATTTTTGCTCAATTTAGGTGAAGCAAGGCTGACGCCTTGCAAGAATAAATTGGGTGAAAAGACACGAAATATGCGCCCTTGAGGCTTGTTCGGATTACTCTTGTCACCTTATGCCTAAACGCTTTTCAAGCTTCTCTTTTTCCGCCTCGTAGCCCGGCTTGCCGAGTAGCGCAAACATATTTTTCTTGTAGCTCTCAACGCCCGGTTGGTCGAAAGGATTAACGCCGAGCATATAGCCCGAAACGGCGCAAGCCTTTTCAAAGAAGTATATCAGTCTGCCGAGGTTTTCCTCATCTGCCTTATCGAGCGCTATGTGAAGATTGGGAACGCCGCCGTCGGTATGAGCGAGCACGGTGCCCTCAAACGCCTTCTCGTTAACAAAGCTCATCGGCTTGCCTGCAAGGAAATTAAGGCCGTCGCCGTCGTTTTCCTCGCGCTCTATAATAACATCGCTGCCGCAGTCGTCAATTGTAACAACCGTTTCAAACATAATGCGCGTGCCGTCTTGAACAAACTGGCCCATTGAGTGAAGGTCGGTCGAGAAGGTAACGGAAGCAGGGAAAAGTCCCTTGTTATCCTTGCCCTCGCTCTCGCCGAAAAGCTGCTTAAACCATTCAGCCATCATAGTAAAGCGCGGCTCATAGGAAACGAGCAGCTCAACCGCCTTGCCCTTGCGGTAAAAGGCGTTGCGAAGCGTCGCATATTGATAGCAGGGGTTTTCGCTTATATTAGGATTGTTGTAATCCTTGGCGGCCGCCGCCGCACCCTTCATAATGGCATCTATATCCGAGCCCGCCGCCGCAATCGGTAATAACCCGACCGCCGTGAGCACCGAAAATCTGCCGCCAACATCATCGGGCACTACGAAGCACTCATAGCCCTCTTGGTCGGCAAGCTGCTTTAAGGTGCCGCGCGCCTTATCGGTGGTGCAGTAAATTCTGCTTGCCGCCTCGGCCTTGCCGTAGCGCTCCTCTAAAAGCTTTCTGAAAACGCGGAAGGCAACTGCCGGCTCGGTTGTTGTTCCCGACTTGGAGATAATATTAACCGAAACGCGCTTGCCCTCGCACATTTTGAGCAAATCTGCAAGATTTGAGCCGCTTATGCTGTTGCCCGCAAAATAAATCTCGGGCACATTTTCGCGGATATTATTATAGTATTGGCCGCGCAAAAACTCTATCGCCGCGCGGGCGCCCAAATATGAGCCGCCTATGCCTATAACTATCAAAATATCGGTATCCTCTTGGATTTTCTTCGCCGCCGCTTTAATACGAGCGAACTCCTCCTTATCATAATCAAAAGGAAGGCTTACCCAACCCAAAAAGTCGTTGCCGAGTCCACTTTTATCGTTAACCGTTTTGTGCGCCGCTTCAAGCTGCGAAGCGAGGCCCAAAACATCGTTCTCTCTTATAAAATCCTTTGCAAAGCCTGAACTAAATCTTAATCCCATCTTTAAAGACGCCTCCGCGTAGTTTCTTTATTTTCATTTTACATTATTTTCTGCTCTTTTTCAAGAACTAATATTGATATTCACGAAAAATTAAAGATTATACCCGCACTAAAGGGTAAAAAGCCCAAAAACAAGCCATCGAAGCGCCGAAAGAAAGCTCGTTTTTTTAACCTCGCTCTCGGCTTTCAGCTCAACCGTGCCGAGCGTTTCATCACCGCGGATAAAGCTTATCTCGCCGAGCGTTTGCCCCTTTTTAACAGGCGCCTTAATATTTTCAAAAATTTTTGTCTCCTGCTTTATCTCGCCGTTGCTTTTCTTTTTAAGCAAAAGAGAAAAACTGCCCTCGGCATAAAGCGGCACTCGACTGCTCTCGCCCTTTAAAACCTCGGCGGCAAGCCCTTTTTCGATTTGCGGCTTGATTTGCTCGAATTTATAGTTTGAAAAGCCGAAGTCAAGCAGCTTTTTCGCGCCCTCAAAGCGTGCCGATGAGCTATTTCCGCCCATTATAACCGCAACGAGCGAAAGCCCGTCGCGCTCGGCGGTCGCCGAAAGGCAGTATTTAGCGCCCGAGGTGGTCCCCGTTTTAAGTCCTGTTGTGCCCTTGTAAAATCTAACGAGTCGGTTGGTGTTAACAAGCTCGCTCTTGCCGTCGCGCAGACTATCCATCCAAACGGTTGAATAATCCTTGATTTTTTCGTGACGGATAAGCTCTGCCGACATAAGCGCAACATCGTGCGCGGTGCTGTGGTGCCCCTCGCTGTCGAGTCCCGTAGCGTTTTCAAAGACGGTGTTGTTCATATGAAGCCGCGCCGCGCGCTCGTTCATTTCGGCAACAAAGGTCTCCTCGCTTCCCGAAACCGCCTCGGCAAGAGCCACGGTAGCATCGTTTGCGGAGGCGATTACCGTCGCACGAAGCAGCTCGTCAACCGTCATGCTCTCGCCCTCGCGAAGCCAAATTTGCGAGCCGCCCATACTCGCGGCGTGGGCGCTTGCCGTAACAACAGTATCTATCTCAATATCGCCGCGCTCAAGCGCTTCCATCACCAGCAGCAGCGACATTATCTTGGTAATAGACGCAGGCGGCAAAACCTCATCGGCATTGTTCTTATATAATATTTCACCTGTTTGCGCGCACAAAAGTATCGCAGAGCGCGCGTCAATATCCAGCGTGTCGGCGCCCGTTTCGGCCGAAACGGAGAGTGTTATCGTTCCTATAATTACCGCGACTGCCGCGGCTAAAAAGCCTCTTAAAATTTTCATAGCCATCCCCCTCATAATTAAATTTATGCCGCAGGGGGAGTTTTTAGGCATAAAAAAGCGGAGATCCGCTTTAATTTTCGGTCTCTCCGTTTGCTTGCACTTTAAAATTTTCAAAATTTCGCTTTATAACCACTTCGCCGCGCCAAGCATAAGCGCGAGAGGTTATGTCCTCATTTTCGCGGTATCGGTCGCGGTAGCTATCCAAAAATTCTTTTATCGCGGTGGGCTCGGCATTCTTGTTGTGCTCGCATGCGTTCGCGCAAATATCACAGCCCCAAAGCGTTCCCGCCGCCAAGAGCCTCTGCCGTTCCTCCTTTGAAAGCTCGCCTTTTTTCTGGCTTACCGCCGATAAGCACTCGGCCTTATTAAGCCCCACGGGGCATTTTTTTAAGCATTCGCCGCAATGCTCACACTCGCGGTAGCGGCTTTCACTCTCAATTTCCAAATCGGTGACAATCTCGCCTAAAAAGACAAAGCTGCCGTGCTTTTCGGTAATTAAAAGCCCGTTATCTCCCTTTATTCCAAGTCCCGCCGTTGCGGCGGCAAAAACCTCGGGAATGGGTGAATTATCGCAAAACGCCTCAAATTCGTTTTGAGGAAATTCGCGCTGTAAATGCTTAATAGCCGCGTTTAAATACTCAATTACAACCTCGTGATAATCTCTAACCGCGGCGTAGCGGCTTATGTTTTTTGGCGCTTCCTTTTCGACAATATAAGGAAATGCGCAAATTATTATGCTTTTTGCGCCCGCGGGTATTCTTTTTTTGGCGCGGCACTCTAAAAGCCCCTCTTTAACCGCCGAAAACTCGCAAACGCCCGAAAGCCCTATTCCAACAGAATTTAATATCTCAAAAATTCTCGTTTTCAACGCTCGCGCACCTCTTTAAAAAATTCGGTTAGTAATTCGCGGCACTCGTCCTCTTTTATTCCGCCGTAGACGCCGATTTTTTTAACGCCGAGCGGCAGAGAAAAAAGGTTAGTAACGCTATCGGCACAGCCCATATTCAAATCAAAGGCGCCGAATACAAGCTCGTCTAAGCGAGATGAGATAATCGCACCTGCGCACATCGGGCAGGGCTCAAGTGTCACATATATGCTGCAGCCGTCAAGCCTCCACGAGCCGAGCGTTCGGTTTGCATTCCTTATCGCCTCTATTTCGGCGTGGGAAACGGCGCTCTGCTTTTGCTCGCGGCGGTTGCGCCCCTCGGCTATAATCTCGCCGTTTTTAACTATTACCGCGCCAACGGGTATTTCACCCTCGACCGCCGCCTCGCGCGCAAGCTCGATTGCGCGAGCCATAAATTTACTTTCCATTTTTTCACCCCGATAATAAAAAGAGGCGAAGCCGCCTCTCTTTTTTATACTTTGCAAAAGCGCTTGTTCAAAAACGGGTTTTTCCCGCTTGATATGTTTATAAACACAGGTGTGAGAACGGGCAAGAGAACACAAATAAGGGTGTAAAGCCCGCCGTTTTTGGTGTTATAAAGCGCAAAGGTGCGATAAAGCGCGATATAATAAATCACCTTATATATCACCTTAACCGCCAAGGCCACCAAAAGCACCGCGCGCGAATAAACAATCGGGAAAAGGATAACATTTATTATCTTAAGCGCCTCGTCACCCGAAGCAAACGCCGCAAAAACGACATTCACAAAGGCGGCTGTCATAAAGCCCAACGCCACTATGTTTACAGCACTTGAAGCAAGCGCCGCCGCGGGAAGAAGCTTATCGTAGCATTTTATTGCGCTTGCTCGCTTGAGCTTACAGCTTTGCGCCATCGCGCCGATTATCGAAAGCTTTAGATAGGGCACAAAGCCATACCAAGCCTTTTTAAGCCCTGTCTTGCGGGACATATTATAAAGCCCCACGCCCTCGATAATATAAAGCGCAAGCTTTATAACAAAAAGCAAAATAATTGCCACAACGCCCGCAATAAACATTACCGTTATCGCCGTTGCCGTTAATCCTAAAATCGTTGTTTTTTCCATCATTTCTCCTAAAATAAATATGCTACTGCACCTATTAAATTAAGCAGCGCAAAAATTATAATTGCAGGGTGAAGCCAAAACCATTTATGCCGGCTTCCTTGCGCTATCTCGCAGTCGTCGGAAAGCTCTATCCTACCGTTTTCGGAAAGACGAATAAGCCCCACAACGCCCGCTATAAGCGCAAGCGCCAAATAAACGGTATAACCTGCATTTCCTGCGGCGGTGTTGATATTGGGTATATAACTGCATACAACCGCCACCAAATTATTTACAAAATGCACCGCAACCGCAAGCCAAATTGAGCCGCTTTTAATTCTTATAAAGCCGAGCACCAAGCCAACGAGTATGGCAAAGGGTATCTGCCCGAAATTGCCGTGCATTATTCCGAAAATTATTGCCGAAGTAACAACCGCAAATAAATCACCGAATCGGCGCAAAAAGCCGATTATCACGCCGCGGCAGGCAAATTCCTCTACAATCGCCGGCACAACCGCCGTTGATAAAAAGGTAAGCAAAAAGCCGAAAATGCCTGTCGGCAGCTCGGGGTCGGGTGAATTATCGCTTATTCCTATCCCCTCAAAAAAGCTTCCCGCAAAGGAGGTTGCCATATTAGCGAATGCGCAAAAGCCAACGCCGAAAAGCAGATAATCGAGCGCGTGCTCCTTTTTTGGTGCATTAAAGGGGACAAGGGTGTCTACTCGGTTTCCCGTAAGCTTAACCGCCGCTACAAAGGGGATTAAGAACGAGAGAATTGAAATTACTATCTGTAAAAGCTGAAGAACGGCAGGCTCGGATACAAGCGATACTAGCTTCTCGGCACTAACCCCGAAAAAAGAGGTAATAAACGTAAGCGCTGTAAACCAATAGGCAGTCACTAAATAGATTGCCAAAATGGGTAGCCCTACCGCGAGGGCGGCTTTGCGAACCGCCCTGCGTTCTTCAAGAATTTTTGGGGGAACGATATAGGGGTTATATGGTGGATAGGGACTATTTCCGCCGCTTTGCTGCGGCTCGTAGTCACTCTCAAAATTTTTGTTTTCTTCCATAAATTGCTCCTTTAAAAAATTTCCCCAAACCTAAGTTTTTAAATCTTTCAGCCCTCTGCATCCTCTGCTCCAACATCGCCTGCATCGGCATCTGCCGCCTCGGGAGCATCGGTCACCTCATTTTCATCGTGCTCTGCCTTCGCAACCGAGAGAACCTTTTCGCCCTCGGCCACGCGCATTACTCGAACACCCTTAGCGGGGCGCGCAAACTCTGAAATATCGCCTGCAAAAATACGGATTATAATGCCGTTTGAGGCAATCATTATGATATCCTCGTTGTCCTCAACAGGAAGCACCGCCGCAACATCGCCGTAGCGGTCAACGCGGTAGTTAGTAAGTCCCTTGCCGCCACGCGATTGCAAGCGGTAGCAGGAAATCGGGCTTATTCTGCCGTAGCCCGTTTCGGTAACGGTGAGAATTCGAGTGTCGTCCTTGCAAAGAGCCATATCAACAACAATATCCTCATCGCTCATATTTATAGCCTTAACGCCGCGCGCCGTTCTGCCCATTGAGCGAACCTGCTGCTCGTTAAACTTAATTGCTTTACCCTTGCGGGTTGCCACCAAGAGATTGTCACCGCCATCGGTCATTCTAACATGCGCGAGCTCATCGCCCTCATCAATAGAAATCGCGATAATCCCGCTCTTGCGGGTGTTCTTAAAGTCGGTAAGGCGGGTGCGCTTAACGATTCCTCGGCGGGTTATCATACAGATATATCGCTCCTCCTCATCGGTGGGCGTTACGGGGAGAATAACCGTTATCTTTTCGTCAGGCATAAGCGGTAACACATTTATAATGTTAATACCCTTTGCCGTGCGCGAGCCCTCGGGAATTTCATATGCCTTTATTCTGTAAACTCGGCCAAGGTTGCTAAAGAGCATTATTCTATCGTGCGATGAGCACACAAACATACTCTCAACCGCATCCTCCTCGCGAGTGGTCATACCCGTAATGCCTCTGCCTCCGCGGTTTTGAACATTATAGGTATCAGCGGGCAAGCGCTTAATATAGCCGTTTTGAGTTTTGGTGATAACGCACTCTTCCTCGGGAATAAGGTCTTCAATATCAACCTCGCCCGCAACATCGGAAATCTCGGTGCGGCGGTCATCGGAGAACTTATCGCGGAGATTGAGCGACTCGGTTTTAACTATATCAAGAATTCTCGCGTGAGAAGCTAAAATCTCATCACATTCCTTGATAAATTCGTGCTTCTCCTTAAGCTCATCTAAAATCTTTTGCTTTTCCATGCCTGCAAGCTTACCGAGCTGCATTTGAACGATAGCCGTGGTTTGAACATCATCAAGACCGAAGCGGTCGGTTAACGCCTGCTTACTTTCGGGAATGGTTTTACTGCTTCTGATTATCGAGATTACCTCATCAATGAAATCAAGCGCAATCTTAAGTCCCTCTAAAATATGGGCGCGCTCGGCCGCCTTTTTCCTATCAAACTCGGTTCTGCGGCGGATAATCTCACATTGGAAATCAATGCTGTTTTGAAGCATCTCTTTAAGCGTTAAAATCTGCGGCTTGCCGTTAACTATGGCGATAAGATTTGCACCGAAGGTGGTTTGAAGCTCGGTATAGGAATAAATCTTATTGAGCACCACCTGCGCGTTGGCGTCCTTTTTAATATCAACTACTATGCGGATACCGCCGTCACGCTTTGAGGAATAGTCAACAACATCCTCAATGCCCTCTATGCGCTTATCTGCCGCCAAATCATAGATTTTCTTAACGAGGTCCTTTTTCCTAACCTTATAGGGAAGCTCGGTTATAACAATGCGGTATTTGCCGTTGCGGGTTTCCTCAATCTCTGCCTTGCCGCGAACGATAATCTTGCCTTTTCCCGTAGCATAGGCGGCGCGAATACCGCTTCTGCCCATAATAATTCCGCCTGTTGGGAAATCGGGGCCCTTTATATATTGGCAAAGCTCGGCAATATCTGCCTCAGGGTTGTCTATAAGACAGCACATACCGTCAATAACCTCGCCTAAATTATGAGGCGGAATTTCGGTTGCCATACCAAAGGCTATACCGCTTGAGCCGTTAACAAGCAGCTGCGGAAAACGAACGGGCAAAACGGTGGGTTCTTTTAATCTGTCGTCATAATTGGGAACGAAATCAACCGTGTTTTTCTCAATATCATCGAGCATTTGAAGCGAAAGGCGGTTCATTTTAGACTCGGTATAACGGTATGCCGCCGCGGGATAACCGTCTATATTACCGAAGTTTCCGTGACCGTCAATAAGCGGGTAGCGAAGCGAGAAATCCTGCGCCATACGCACCATCGCATCGTAAACGCTGGCGTCACCGTGGGGATGGTATCTACCGAGCACCGAGCCTACTGTATCGGCGCACTTGCGGTATGCCTTATCGGGCGTGAGTCCGTTTTCATACATTGTATAAAGAATTCTTCTGTGAACAGGCTTTAAGCCATCGCGCACATCGGGAAGAGCGCGGCCTACCAATACCGACATACCATATTGAAGCATACTGCTTCGCACTTCATCGACTATTTCAACCGGTTGAACGTTGGTTTCCTCGGTTTCGGGCCAACGGATATTTTCTTGTTTTTTAGCCATTTTAAATCTCTCCCCCTTTCTTAAATATCAAGGTCGGTCGCAAATACTGCGTTTTCTTCAATAAACTGCTTTCTCGGCTCTACCTCTTCGCCCATCAGCATAGTGAAGGTTTCGTCTGCCAAAGCGGCATCCTCCATAGTAACGCGCAAGAGCGTTCTGCGCTCGGGGTCCAAGGTGGTTTCCCAAAGCTGATCGGGGTCCATTTCACCAAGACCTTTATAGCGCTGAACATCGGCGCTGCCGCCAAGCTGCTCAATATAAGCCGCCTTTTCTTCATCGGTAAAGGCATCGAAATGCTGCTTGCCCTTTGAAACGCGGAAAAGCGGAGGCTGAGCTAGGTAAATATGCCCCGTTTCGATAAGCTCAGGCATATAACGGAAGAAGAATGTGAGCAAAAGCGTTCTTATGTGGCTACCGTCAACATCGGCATCGGCCATAATAACGATTTTATCATAGCGAAGCCCCTCTATATTAAAGTTTTCGCCGATTCCCGTGCCGAGTGCCACTATAACAGGCGTTAGCTTATCGTTGCCGTAAACCTTATCGTCACGAGCCTTTTCAACATTGAGCATCTTACCCCAAAGAGGAAGTATTGCCTGATAGGTTGAGTTTCTGCCCTCAACCGCACTGCCGCCTGCCGAATCACCCTCTACTATGAAGATTTCGGTCTTTTGAGGGTCGCTCGATATACAGTCGGATAGCTTTTCGGGCATTCTGTTTTTCTTGCCTATGCCCGATTCCTTACGAGAGGCCTCGCGCGCCTTTTGAGCAGCCTCGCGTGCGTTTGAAGCGGCGATTGCCTTTTCAAGCACCGTCTTTGCATCCTGCGGGTGCTCCTCAAGGAATTTATAAAGCTTATCGGATACAACATCACGAACTAATTGACCTATTGCGGTGTTGCCGAGCTTGGCTTTGGTTTGGCTCTCGAACTGTGCGTCGGCAAGCTTAACCGATACAACCGCTATAAGTCCCTCTAAAATATCGTCGCCCTTAAGATTGTCGCTTGAATCCTTAATCTTTTTAAAGTCGTGGGCGTATTTGTTAACTATTCTCGTAACGGTTTGACGGAAGGCCTGCTCGTGCGTGCCGCCGTCGATAGTGTGAAGGGTGTTGGCAAAGGACAAAATCTTACTGTCATAAGCGGTCGACCAAAGCAGAGCAATCTCGGCAGTGCTATCGCCGCGCTTACCGTCAAGATAAATAACCTCGCTTATGAGGCTTTCCTTTTTTGTTCCTGCGAGTATATATTCAACATAGGATTTAATTCCGCCCTCAAAGCATAGGTCATCCGAGCGGTCCTTGGTGTAAGAATCGCTTCGCTTATCGGTTAAAACTATACGAATACCCGCATTCAAAAATGCCTGCTCGCGAAGACGGCTTAAAAGCGTTTCGTAGCTATATACGGTGGTATCGGTAAAGATTGTGGGGTCGGGCTTAAAGGTAACGGTGGTGCCTGTTTTATCGGTATCGCCTATTATCTTTAAATCGCTTACAATATTACCCTTTTCATAGCGCTGATGATAAATATGCTCGCCATCGCAAACCTCTACCTCAAGCCAGCTTGAAAGCGCGTTAACAACCGAGGCACCAACGCCGTGAAGACCGCCTGATACCTTATAACCGCTTCCGCCGAACTTACCGCCCGCATGAAGAATGGTGAAAACAACCGTAACGGTGGGGATTCCCTTCTGCGCGTTTATACCAACCGGTATTCCGCGGCCGTTATCGCAAACGCGGATAATCCCATCATCTAAAATATCAACGGTTATCTTATCGCAATAGCCCGCAAGTGCCTCGTCTATAGAGTTATCAACAATCTCATAAACCAAGTGGTGCAGACCTCGCTCGCCCGTTGAGCCGATATACATACCGGGGCGTTTTCTAACCGCTTCAAGTCCTTCGAGCACCTGAATGGAGCTTTCGTCATAAACCTCACTTACAGGCACATTCATTTCTTCGCTCATTTTTTCTTCTCCTTTTAAAACTACAATGAATCTATATATCCGGAGCGCTTACGCAGAGTTTCGGAAGATAATTGGGATAGATACACCCGCGTATCGCTTTTATTTTTACTCGCCACAACAAAGGATTTCGGCAGCTCATAGCTTGTTTCGATAACCGCGCCGCGCTTTTGAGCTCCGGATAAAAAAGCCCTTGTCCTCTTTGAAACGCTGGCGTTATCAAGGTCAAATATTCCGATAATTTCATCGGTTTTGAGCATTGTGTTTTTTCCTAAATGAATATACATTTATAAAATCCTTCCGTTTTGAAGCTTTATAAGCTTGCCGCCTGAGAGGCCTCTCGTATTTTCAGTATCGCAGCAGCTTATAAAGGTTTGCCATGCTCTTATATGGTTTAAAATGTATTCCTGACGCGTTTTATCAAGTTCACTCATAACATCATCGAGCAGACAAACGGGATATTCTCCCGATATTTCCCTCGCAACCTCGGCTTGAGCAAATTTAAGCGCTAATGCAACGCTTCGCTTTTGCCCCTGCGAGCCATAGGCGCGGGCGGGAATTTTGCTTATTAAAAATTCAATATCATCGCGGTGCGGACCAACCGAGGTTACACCCGAAAGCATATCCCTTTTTCGAGCCTTCCTTAACTCCTCGGTTAAGATACTATCACAACTATTCGCGACATACACCGACATAATTTCTTCGCGCCCACCCGAAATTCCCGAATAAATATCGGGCATAAATTTAAAGAGCGTATCGAGATAATTTTTGCGGTAGCTTATTATCTTTTCTCCGCTTGAAGCAATCTCACGCTCGAAAACATCGAGCATAACCGAAACCGAGCCATCGTATTTCAAATCACTTATAATTCGATTTCTCTGCTTTACGGCACGAGTATAATTTTTAAGTATTTCAATATAGTTTGGATAAAGCTGACCTATCGCAGTATCTAAAAAGCGGCGGCGCTTATCGGGCCCGTCCTTAATTATAGATAAATCGTTAGGCGAAAAGATAACGGCATTAAAGCTACCCGCAAGCTTTGCGGGAGAGGAAAGCGGCTTTTGATTTAAAAAGGCTTTCTTGCTTTCCTTAAATTCGAGCGCGGCATCGTTTTTAACTCCCTCGGCGCAAAACTCTATTTCGGCGCGTGCCGAAGCTTGCCCAAATTTAATAAAATCACTATCTCGGCTTCCCCTAAAGCTTTTAGCACCGGTAAAAAGCCAAATTGCTTCAAGCAAATTTGTTTTACCCTGCGCGTTTTCGCCGTAGATTACATTCATCTGCGAATCGGCTTCAAGCTCTAAATTTTCTATATTGCAAAAATTTTGAAGCTTTAGTTTATTAACCTGCATTTTTTATAACAAGAGTGTCCTCTCCTATGCTTGCTTTATCTCCCTTGCGGAGCTTTTTGCCTCGCATAAGACACCTTTCTCCGTTAACACTCACATTTCCCTCTTGAATTTCTATCTTTGCTTGCCCGCCGGTCATAACAAAGCCTGCAAGCTTAAGCGCGGAATCAAGACGGATATATTCTTCTTTTATACTTAATTCAATAATCACTTTTTAATCCTCATCGGCATTATAAGATATAAGAAATCCTTGTTGTTTTTATCGGCAGAGGTAATGGTTATTCCGCCGTTCGCACCGTTAAACTTAAACAAAACATTGCCGCTGTCGCAAGCGCGGAGCGCATCGAGCAGATAACGGCTGTTAAGACCGAGCTCAAACGGCATTCCTTCTATCTTGCAAAGCATAGTTTCGGTCGCTCTGCCCATAGTCGTAGCACTGCTTATTGTTAAATCCTCCTCGGTGAAAACGCAACGAATAGGCGTTTGGAAGGAATCGTTAATAAGAAGTGATACACGCTCAACTATATCAATTAGCTCTGAACTACCGAAAACACAGCTTTGAATATAATCCTCGGGGATAATCTTAACAAAGTTTACAAATTCACCCTCAAGTAAGCGAGAGATGAACACAAAGCCGTTTATTTCAAAGGAAACCAACCGCTGACCAATCATCATATTAATTTCAGCGTCATTTTCTTCTATAAGCTTAACAAGCTCGCTAAGTGCCTTTCCTGCTATTATAAATTCAAATTCGAGCTCACTTTGAAGCTTTTGACGGCGAACAGCCAAGCGGAAGCCATCAAGCGCTACAAATTGAAATACTCCGTTATGAAGCGAAACATTAATACCCGTTAAAATAGGTCTTGTTCCCTCTATCGGAGAAACCGCAAAAATAGTTCTCTTTACCATCTCGGTTAAAAGGTCACCGCTTAAAACTAATTTTTGACCGTCAGAAAGAGAGGGCATTTCGGGAAAGTCCTTAGCCGCCATACCTATAATATCAAATATCGCGTCACCGCTTTTAATTTTGCAAAGCAGCTTTTTTTCGTCCTCAACGCTTATTTCTACCTGCGCTCCGCCGAGTTTGCGAAGAATATCCGATAAAATACGGGCATTTATAACTATATCTCCCTCGGTTTCGCAGTTAGCATAAATAACCTTTTTAAGACCTATTTCGAGATTATAAGCCATCAGCGTAACCTTGCCCTTTTCGGCAGAGATAAGAATTCCCTCTAAAACAGGCATTGCGGTTTTTGAGCCAACTACCTTTTGAAGCTTTAAAACGGCAGCTAAAAGGCTCGCTCTTTCAACGGTAAATTTCATAATTTTTTCCTCCGAGAATTTTTTTCTTTAAAAAAACAATTAAATATTAACATTAATAATAAAGGGTGTTAAAACGGTTAAAAACTATCTTTAACACTTTAAATAAAACACTTTTTAAGGTTTAAAAAATATTTTATAAAAATTTGATAACTTAAATAACTTTTTGAAAACTTTAATAAGTTTAATAACTATGCTGTTAATTAAGGTTGAAAGTGTTAATTATTATCACCGCGGAGATTTTTTATAATATCATCGACAAGCTCTTTTTCATAAGGCTTATCCTGCAAAAATTTTTCTATTTTATTGACATTATATAAAACGGTGGTATGGTCCTTTCCGAAGCTTTCACCGATTGCCTTAAAGGATAAATCGGTGGTTTCGCGGGCTATATACATAGCAACCTGCCTTGCAAGAGCTAAGGATGCAGTTCTGCGGTTTGATAAAATATCACTTTCGGTAACATTGTAGGAGTGAGCAACCTCCTCGATAATTTTTTCTATTTTTATAGGCTCGGGACTCGTATCTGCAATAACATCCTTAATAAACTGCTGAATAATTGAAACATTCGGAATTTTATTTTGGATTTTAATATAAGCCTGAAGCTTTTTAACAACCCCCTCAAGCTGACGGGTATTGCTCTTAATATTTTCTGCTATGTAGAAAATAAGATTTTCCTCAATTTCAATATCGCATTGCTCCGCTTTCTGACGGATAATACCAACACGGGTTTCAAAATCAGGCAGAGAAATATCGGCAAAAAGACCTGCAGAAAGACGCGAGCGAATTCTATCGTCAAGGGTTTTAATTTCCTTAAGAGGTCTATCAAGCGTTACAACTATCTGCTTGTTGTTTTGATAAAGGGTATTAAAGGTATTGAAAAATTCCTCCTGCGTTTGCTCCTTACCGGCGATAAAATGAATATCATCAATAAGCAAAACATCTACTCGGCGAAACTTATTTCTAAAATCATCAATGCTTCCCATTCCGAGCTTGCCCTCGTGAAGCGCTTGGATAAGCTGATTTGTGAAATCCTCGCCGCGAATATATTCGATAGATTTATGCGGTGCAATTTTCTTTATGTGATTTTTTATTGCAAGCAAAAGGTGGGTTTTGCCAACACCCGAGGGGCCGTAAACAATCAAGGGGTTATAAATAATTTGATTGCTTCCCGCAACGGCAAGGCAAGCCGCGTGAGCAAAGCGGTTGGTTGAGCCCACTATAAAATTATCAAAGGTAAAGAAGGATTCAAAGGTTAAGCCCTCGCTGAATTCCTCGGCGCGCTCAATTGTTTCCTCATCGTCGGCCACCAAGAAAATAGGCCTTAAATCAACACCTACCACCTCTTTAATTGATTCTCTGATAATTTCGGTATAAAGGGTTTCAACCGTATCCTTAATGTATTCGTGATTAGCCGAAATAAAGAATTCAGATGAGGTCATATTTTCAGGCTCTAAAAATTTAAAAAAGGTATCAAAGGCAATCGGAGTTATTTTCTTTTTACATTCCTCACAAACCGCACTCCAAATATCCTTAATTGAAAAAACGCTCATATTTTTTGCCCTCCGCAATATAAATATATATATAATATTATAATAAAGATAACTATACCTATAAATTATAGCATAAGTTATCCACCATTTCAACCATTTTTTAAGGAAAAAACAGCCAAAAAAATAACAGAACAAAAAAATATCAAAAAATTAAAGATTTTTAGTAAAGAAAGCAAAAAAATAGAGGAAAATCTAAATTTTTTTGTCTTATAATGAAGACAAAGGAGAGTGGATAAAATGAAATTCACAGATAAAAAAGTAGAGGAAATTAAAATAGCATACATAGGCGGCGGCTCACGCGGCTGGGCTTGGACTCTTATGAGCGACCTTGCAAACGCCGAGGATATTTGCGGCGAGGTTTCGCTATATGATATTGATTATCCCGCCGCGCAGAAAAACGAGATTATAGGCAATAAGTTTGCCGATGCCGAGGGCGCAAAAAGCAAGTGGAAATATAAGGCAGAGAAAACCGCTAAAAAGGCACTTACAGGCGCCGATTTCGTTATAATCTCAATTCTCCCCGGAACCTTTGACGAGATGGAATCGGATGTTCACGCCC
Organism: Acutalibacteraceae bacterium; assembly: GCA_045589375.1. Classification (GTDB taxonomy): domain Bacteria; phylum Bacillota; class Clostridia; order Oscillospirales; family Acutalibacteraceae; genus UBA737. The sequence goes on from JAZNOY010000003.1 coordinate 50,507, forward strand.
CCGAAAAATACGGTATATATCAATCGGTAGGCGATACGAGCGGCCCCGGCGGTATTGTTCGCGCGATGAGAACTATTCCGATGTATGAGGAAATTGCCGAAAATATTAAAAAATACTGCCCGAATGCTTGGGTTATAAGCTACACTAATCCGATGACACTTTGTATTAAAACCCTTTACCGCGTTTTCCCCGAAATCAAGGCGTTTGGCTGCTGCCACGAGGTTTTCGGAACGCAAAATATTTTAGCCGCAATGGTGCGCGAGAATTTAGGCTTAAGCGAGCTTAACCGCAGAGAAATTAAGGTTAATCCCGTGGGCATTAACCACTTTACTTGGCTTACGAGCGCAAAATATAAGGATATTGACCTTTTCCCGATGTATCGCGAGTTTATAAAGAAGCATAGCGACGGCTTTTATGACGGCTCAAAGGAATACAATTGGATGAACAATTCCTTTGCAAGCGATGAGCTCGTTAAGTTTGATTTATTCAATCGTTTCGGCTATATCGCCGCCGCAGGCGACCGTCACTTAGCCGAGTTCTGTGAGGGAGGCTGGTATCTTGCAAGCCCCGAGAGAGTAAAGGAAATGCACTTTGGCTTAACCACCGTTGAGCATAGAAAGAAGGACCTTGAAAACCGCCTTCGCAGAAGTGAGCGACTCGCAAGCGGAGAGGAAAAGGTTAGCCTTCGTAAGAGCGGTGAGGAGGGCGTTACCCAAATCCGTGCGCTTTTAGGCCTTTGCGAGCTTGTAACCAATGTTAATATAGTAAACCGCGGTCAAATCCCCAATTTACCGCTCGGAGCCGTTGTTGAAACCAACGCGGTATTCCGCTCAAACGATGTAACCCCTGTTTTTGCAGGAGAAATTCCAACCCCGATTTATCCGCTTATCTCTCGTATTTGCGCCGAGCAAGAGGCTGTGTCCGAAGCGATTGCAAACCGCGATTTAGATGCTATTTTCTCGGCGTTTTCATCCGACCCGCTCGTAACCTGCTCGCTTAGTGACGCAAAAAAGCTATTTGATGAAATGTGCCAAAACACTAAGGAATATTTAAAGGACTACGACTTATAAGGAGAAAAGAATGGATATTCAAAAGGAATATAAGCTATCAGAAAAGCCGCTCGAAAATTTAGTAGAGGGCTATAGCTACACTTCAATTTTCAGAAAAATGGTGTTTATAGGCGATAGTCTTTCCTCGGGCGAGTTTGAATCAAGGGCAGAGGATGGCACCCCCCGCTACCACGATATGTTTGAGTATTCTTGGGGGCAGTTTATCGCGAGGAAAAACGGCATTGAGGCCAAAAACTTTTCTCGCGGCGGTATGACCGCGAGGGAATATCTCGCCACCTTCGCCGATGAAAACGGCTTTTTCGATGAAAAGACGGCGCACGCGCAGGCCTATGTTATTGCGCTTGGGGTTAATGATGTTATAAACCGTAAGCACCCGATAGGCGAAGTGGACGATGCGGCACGCGAGAGCTTCAACGAAAACCCCGATACCGTGATAGGCAACTACGGCAAGATTATTTGTAAATATAAGCAGATAAGCCCCAAAGCCAAGTTTTTCCTTGTGGGGCTTCCGCATGTTGAGCCCAATTGGGCGCCTGAGCTCACAGAGGAATTCAATCGGAAGCTTAAGGCGATTAGCGAAAAATTTGAAAACTGCTATTTTATAGACCTATATCAGTATGGGCCTGTTTATGACGAGGAATTTAAACGTAATTTTTATCTTTTAGGTCATATGAATCCGCAGGGTTATATTTTAACGGCTAAAATGATAGATTCTTATATTGATTATATTATCCGCCATAACCCCGAGGACTTTAAGGAAATAGGCTTTATAGAGCATTAAAAAAGAGGGTTAAGAAATGCTTAAGGAAAAATTTATTCAGTTCGGCGAGGGCGGCTTTTTGCGCGGCTTTGTGGATTGGATTATAAAAGAGATAAACGAAAAAACCGATTTTAATGCGGGCGTTTGCGTGGTGCAGCCGATAAAGCAGGGGCTTTGTGATGTCCTTCGCGCCCAAAACCACCGCTATACCCATATTGCAAGAGGACTTAAGGACTCTAAACCCACCGTAGAGGAAAAGCATATTGATGTTATCACCCGCACGGTAAAGCCTTATGACGAGTGGGAGGAATATTTAAGCCTTGCCGAAAATGATGATTTTAGGTTTATAGTTTCAAATACCACCGAGGCAGGCATAGAGTTTCGCGCGAGCGACCGCGCCGACCTTTCACCCGAGATTTCCTTCCCCGCAAAGCTCACGCTTTTGCTTAAAAGGCGTTTTGATTTGGGTAAAAAGGGCTTTATTTTCCTGCCCTGCGAGCTCATCGAGCAAAACGGCGCCGAGCTTAAGCGCTGTATTCTTAAATACGCGTCACTTTGGGATTATCCGCGCGAGTTTTGTGAATGGATAGAGCGCGAAAACATTTTTTATAACACCCTTGTTGACCGCATAGTAACCGGCTTTCCAAAGGGAGAGAGCATAGTAGCGGAATATAACGATAATATGCTTAATACAAGCGAGCTTTTTCACCTTTGGGTGCTTGAGGGGCCAAAGAGCATAGAGGCCGAAATTCCCTTTAAGGAAACAAGGCTTAATATAATAGTGACCGATAATCTCGAGCGCTACCGCACGAGAAAGGTTAGAATTTTAAACGGCGCGCATACCTCAATGATTCCCTATGCGCTTTTAATGGGCGTTCAAACGGTGGGCGAATGTATGGAAAATGAGGAGCTGCTCGCTCATCTTAACGGCTGTGTTTTCGATGAGATTATCCCCACCCTCGATTTGCCCGAGGCAGAGCTAAAGGCTTATGCAAGCGAGGTTTTTGAGCGCTTTAAAAACCCCTTTATAAAGCATTACTGCTCCTCAATTGCGCTTAATTCGGTAAGCAAGTTTAAAGTGCGCGTTCTGCCCTCTATTTTAGAATTTGTCCGCCGAAAAAATGAGCTTCCTGCTCGCCTTTGCTTCGCGCTTGCTAAGCTTATTGAGTTTTATAAGAAGGGCGAGCCTCAGGATAATGAGGAGATAGTAGAGCTTATGAAGCGCGCAAGCGTCAAAGAGATTCTTTCAAATGTTTCGCTTTGGGGCGAGGACATAAGCTTTTTATATAACGAAGTTTCAAAGAGTGTGAAAATATGATAATAAATCCGCTTGATAATGTAGAGATAGACCTTCAAAACGGTCATAAGTATGCTAAAAACGCTATAAAAAAGGGCGAAAGCATTATAAAATACGGCTTTCCCATAGGCCACGCTACCGCCGATATACAAAAAGGCGAGCATATACATACTCATAATATGAAAACCAACCTCTCGGGCAAGAACGAATATACCTACGCGCCCGAATTTGAGACGCGGGATAGAAAGCCCAGTGACAAATATTTTTACGGCTACCGCCGCGAAAACGGCGAGGTTGGCATCAGAAACGAGATTTGGATTATAAATACCGTTGGCTGTGTTAACGGCATAGCCGAACGCCTTGCTAAAAAAACGGGGGCATATAGCTTTCCCCACCCCTATGGCTGTTCACAGCTCGGCGGCGACCATAAAACCACCCAGCTTATATTGCGGGGGCTCGTAAACCACCCCAACGCCGCAGGTGTTTTGGTGCTGGGACTCGGCTGTGAAAACAACAATATAGAGGAATTTAAGAAGGTTTTGGGAGAATATAACCCCCGCCGAGTAAAATTCTTAAACGCGCAGGATTCGAGCGATGAGCTTTGTGAGGGCGAGGCACTTATAGCGGAGCTTAAGCAGTATGCCGCGGGCTTTAAACGCGAAAAAATGCCGCTCAGTCTCCTTAAAATAGGGCTTAAATGCGGCGGCTCGGACGGCTTTAGCGGTATTACCGCAAATCCGCTTTTAGGTGAGCTTTCAAACCGCTTTGCCGCTATGGGCGGTGCGGTTGCGCTAACCGAGGTGCCCGAAATGTTCGGTGCCGAGAGGCTTCTTATGAAGCGCTGCGAAAGCGAGGAAATATTCAATAAAACCGTTCGTCTTATAAATGATTTTAAGGATTATTTTATCCGCCATAATCAAGTAGTTTATGAAAACCCCTCCCCCGGTAATAAGGCGGGCGGTATAACCACCTTGGAGGAAAAATCCTTAGGCTGTGTTCAAAAGGGCGGCAGTGTGCCGGTTTGCGATGTGCTCGATTACGGCGAAAAAATCCAAAAAAGCGGTTTATCCTTGATAAATGGTCCGGGAAATGATATAGTAGCAATAACGAACCTTGTTTGTGCAGGAGCACACCTCGTTTTGTTCACAACGGGTAGAGGAACACCGCTCGGAGCGGCTGTCCCCACCGTTAAAATTTCGACAACTAGCGAGCTTGCAGGCAAAAAAAGCGGTTGGATAGATTTTGATGCGGGCTGTGTTTTGGCGGGCGAGAGCATTCCCCTTGCCGCAGAGCGACTGCTTTCGGAAATTGCCGAGATTGCCTCGGGCAAGAGCACTCGCAACGAGGAAAACGGGTATCGTGAAATCGCAATTTTTAAGGACGGCGTAACGCTGTAAAGGAGAAAAATATGGGAATTATAAACGAGAAATTTATGTTTAGCAATAAAATCGGCCAAAAGCTTTACGAGGAATATGCAAGCGCTTTGCCGATAATTGACTATCACTGCCATCTCTCGCCCGAAATGATAGCAAACGATTATAAATTTGAAGATGCCTATGATTTGTTTTTGGGCGGCGACCATTATAAATGGCGCCAGATGCGAAGCATGGGCATTGACGAGGAATATATAACAGGAAGCGCCGACCGCTATCAAAAGTGGCTCGGCTTTGCGCGCACCCTGCCTATGCTTATAGGCAACCCTATCTACCATTGGACCGCGCTTGAGCTGAAGCGTTATTTTGATATAGATGAGCTGCTTTGCGAGGAAAGTGCCGAGCGCATCTATAACGCCGTTAACGAAAAGCTCAAGCTCTCGGATTTCTCCGCGCGCGAGCTTATAAGCAAATCAAATGTTGAGATAATCTGCACCACCGATGACCCGCAGGACGATTTAAGGTATCATAAGGCGCTCGCAGAGGAGGGCTTCTCCACCCGCGTTCTCCCTACCTTCCGTCCCGATAAATCGGTGAACATTGATAAAGACGGCTTTTTAGAGTATTTAAGCGCAAACGGCATAGAAAGCTATGAGGCGCTTTGCGCGTGGCTTTTGGAAAGAATAGCCTTCTTTAACGAAAACGGCTGCCGACTTTCCGACCACGGCCTTGATTATATGCCCTGCGCCTTTGGTGACGCTAAAAAAGTATTCAACAAAAAGAAAAAGGGCAAGGCGCTCACAAGAGAAGAAATTGATATTTATAAAACCGATATAATTAGCCTGTGCGCCAAGGAATATGCCCGCCTCGGCTGGACTATGCAGCTTCATATAGGCGCGCTTAGAAACAATAACACAAGAATGTTTAAGCGCCTTGGAGCAGATACGGGCTTTGATAGCATAAACGACCTTTGCGTTGCCGAAAGCCTCTCTCGCTTCCTCGATAGCCTCGAGGTGCAAGACTGTCTTCCCAAAACCATTCTTTATACCCTTAATCCAAAGGATAACTATGTTTTGGGAACAATGCTCGGCAACTTTCAGCAGGGCCCCACTCCGAGCAAAATTCAGTTCGGCTCGGGCTGGTGGTTTAACGATAACCGCGATGGAATGGTAGCCCAGCTTCAAGCGCTCGGCAACCTCGGCGTGCTCGGAAAATTCGTTGGAATGTTAACCGATTCGCGCTCCTTTGTATCCTATCCGCGCCACGAATATTTCCGCAGAATTTTCTGCAACCTCGTAGGCGAATGGGTAACCGCGGGCGAATACCCCGAGGATAAAGAGGCGCTAAAGGCAATAGTTGAGGGCGTTTGCTATAAAAACGCCAAGGAATACTTTAATTTTTAAGGAAAAGGCTATGAAAAAACGCTATACCGATTATGTTAATGTTTTTACGGGAAACGGTGAAATCACGCCCGAAGCTCCCCAATTCCCTGCAAACACTTGGCATATGATAAAGGGACTTTCGGGCAACACTACCCCCGCGGCAACCCTGCCGTTTGGAAAATATTCCTGCCTAAGCTATGACGGTGCATACCCTGCAGGCTACGGCATCAATGCGGCAAATACGGGTGGCAGCGTGCCCAAATTATACGACCAAAAGAAGTTTATAGGGCTATCGCATTTCCATCATAGCGGAACGGGGGCAATCGGCAAATATTATTGCTATGCTCTTTCGGTGCCCTATACCGCCGCCGCTCCCGACTTTACTCCCCGCCCCATAACGCGGGAAAACGCCGCCCCCGGCTACTATTCGTGCGAAACCGAGGAGGTTTTCTCGGAATGCACCGTGAGCGAAAGTATTGTTTGTCACCGCTATCGCTTTAACGAGCCCGAGGGCAGACTCTTTATAGATTTCGCTAACAACGGTCTTTTAATCGACCGTATGCGCGGTCTTGCCTCGGGCAAAATCGAGAAGCTTGATAATCAAAGCGTTTTGGCAACGATGAGCCTTGAGGGGCTGACCGTTTACTTTTTAGTGCGGCTTGAGGGAGCTCGCTTTAACTGCTTTTATCGCGGTGAGCAAAGGCTTGAGGGCGAAAACGTCGCTTTAGACGAGCCTCAAAAAATCCGCTTCGGCGCAGATTTTTCGGCCGAAAAGGAGTGCGCCTTGCGAATGGCGGTCTCCTTTAAAAGCCGTGAGCACGCTTTTTCTTTGCTCGAGGGTGAAAAAAGAGGCTTTGAGGAGATTAAATCGGCGGCCGATGAGATTTGGAACGAAGCACTCGGCAAAATTGATATTGAAACCGATTCACCGCGCGAAAAGGAGATTTTCTATTCTAACCTTTATCATACGCTCGTTAAGCCTGCCGATTGCAGCGGCGAGGGATTCTTGTTCGATAATCCCGAGGGCGAGGCGGTTTGCGATGTTGTAACGATGTGGGATATTTATAAAACCCAGTTGCCCTTGCTTTTCACGCTTTATCCCGAGATTTCGCGAAAGCTTTTAAAAACGCTCGAGCGATATTTTGAAAAATATAATCAGCTTCCGCATTGTCTTTTGCTTTCAAACGATTTGAGTGTTGAGGCAAAGCAGGCGCGGATGCTCGCAGAATATTCTGTTTGTGATGCCTATTATAGAGGTGTCGAGGCGGATTATAAGAAGCTGCTTGAGTATTCGGTTGCCGATGGCGAGCGCTTTTTGGATGCAATAGAGGGCGAGGCGGAGTATGCTTCGCATATTTTAGATGTTTCCGAGGCGTTTTCGGCTTTGGGCGAGCTTGCAAGAGCGCTCGGAGATGAGCAAACGGCGGAAAAATGCCTTAGCCGCGGCAAAAGCGTTCAAAAAGCTTTTGATAGTGACGGTATGATGCGCGCCCAAAGCGTTTATTATGAGGGCAACCGCTATAACTACTCCTTTAGACCGCTATACGATATGAAAGCGCGTATCGAAACCGCTTCTCTTGAGGTGCTAAGGCGCGAGGCCGAGAAATTTTTCGGCTTTACCGATAGCGAGGATATAACCTCTCGCTTTGAGGGCTTTAATAACGAAACCGATATGGAAAGCCCCTATTTTCTGCACTTTATAGGCCTTCGCCGCGAGATGAGCCGCGTTTTAAAAGCAGGAATGGATTGTATGTTTACCCAAGGCTCAGGCGGAATCCCCGGCAATGCCGATTCGGGCGGCCTTACGGCTTGCTATTTGTGGTCGGTGATGGGCGTTTTCCCAATGTCAGGCTTTGATAAAATGATTGTAGGCCTCCCCCGATATAAGCGAGTTACGCTAAGGCTCGACCAAAGCACCGGCTTCATAATTGAGCGCGAGGGCGAGGGCGAGCAGGTCGGTGCGGCAACCCTTAACGGCGAGCCTCTTTCAGAGCTCACCTTCCCCGCAAGCCTCATCAAAAAGGGCGGAACGCTTAAGCTTAAAATGATATAAAATAAACCCTTCGAGTAGGAATCACCTTGCGCTCGGAGGGCTTTTGTTTTCTTGCTTGCTTGACAAAGCCGCGAGTCGAGTTTATAATTAGGATTATGTAAAATTAGTCTTTGAGCAAAGGCTCAATTAAGAGGTGAAAATATGCACGAGCAGCAACAAAGAGGCAGCGCAGGGCTTGCGATAAAGGCGGGCTTTTGGTATGTTTTGAGCACCTTTTTGGTTAAGGCGCTCTCCTTTATAACAACGCCGATTTTCTCGCGGCTTATGAACGAAGCCGATTACGGTGAGTTTGCAAACTTTGCAAGCTGGGAGGTCACTTTGCTGATTATAACGGGTGCCGAGCTTTATAATACCGTTAGCCGCGCCTATTATGATTTTAAGGAAGACTTTGATTCCTATGTTTCAACCGTTACGGTGGCAAGCTGTGGAATAACTGTGGTTTTATACCTTGTGTTCCTCGGCGGCTGGGATTGGATTTCAAAAGTGGTTGCCATTCCTAGAGAGTATCTGCATATAATGTTCTTTGTGCTTATGTTTAACGCCTGCAAGCAAATTTTTATGACTCGCGAAAGAACCTTATACCGCTATAAAGCGGTTGCGGCAATTTCGGTTGTCAATTTGCTTATTCCAACGCTCGTTGCGGTGGCACTCGTTGTGCTCTCCCCCTTAAGTGCCCGCCTTGGCGCGAGGATTTACGGCTTCTATGTCCCCTCGGCGCTCGTTGGCCTGGTTTGCGCGCTTGTGGTGCTGAAAAGAGGCAAGAGCTTTAAGCTTAAATACTGCAAATATGCCTTTGCCCTCTCTCTGCCGCTGTTGGCGCATTATCTAACGGCGCATCTGCTCACCTCGTCTAACACCTTCGTCACCAAAAATGTGTTGGGTGCGGCGGCGGTTGCGATGGTAAGCATAGCCTCAAGCTCAAATCATATATTAACGCTTCTGCTTCAGGCGGTTTCGGGCGCCGTTACTACCTGGCTTATGGATAATCTCGATGCGCAGAAAATTTCTGTTGTCAGAAAAGGAACGCTTATTTATACGGCGGGAATCGCCGCGGTTGCGGTGGGCGTTATGCTCTTGGCTCCCGAAATCATCTGGGTATTGGGCGGCGCTAAATATAAGGCGGCGGTTTGGCTTATGCCGGGAATGGCAATGTCGGCACTTGTTCAATCGGCAACAACCATTTTCACCATAATCTTAACCTATAATAAGAGCGTTGTTAAAACGGCGGCGTATACGAGCGCGGTCGCAGTGCTAACCGTTGCGGCAAAGTTCCTGCTCTTACCTGTCTTGGGCGTATATTCCCTGCCCTTTATCAATATTGCGGCGTTTGCCGTTCTGTTTATAATAAACTATATCCTTGTCCGTCGGGCAGGCTATGGGAAATATATCAATCTAAAGGCTATGGGCGCGGTGCTGCTTTTGGCGGCAGGCGCTATGGCGGCAAGCTATCTGCTTTATAAAAATACGCTTCTGCGATACGCAGTTATCGCGGCAATTGCCCTTGCCGCGCTTGCGGTTGCGATAAAATACAAGGCGGAAATTATGAAATTTATAAAAAAGAAATTCAAAAGAAAAAGCAAAGGTAAAGAGGCTTAAGATAAAATATCCCGAGAGGTAAAGCTCAAACATCCACTTAAAAAGACTAACAAAAGGCGGTATTATCGCAAAAAAGAGGTGCGCAGGAAAATGATTATCAGAAAAGCAAAAAACGATGATATATCTGCGCTTTGCCGCCTGCTTCGCGAGGTGCTGGGCGTTCATAATAAGGCGCGCCCCGATATATTTAAGCCGAACGCTCAAAAGTATACCGAGGCAGAGCTTATCTCGATTTTAGCAGACGAAAACCGCCCTGTTTTTGTGGCCGAGCGTGAGGGCGAGGTTGTAGGCTACGCGTTTTGTATAATAAAGCAAATCGAGAACGATAACATTTTAAGGGATATGAAAACGCTTTATGTTGATGATTTATGCGTTGATTCTGCCGCAAGAGGCGCGGGAATAGGCCGAGCACTTATGGACTTTGTCACCGAGCACGCGCGCACTCTCGGGTGCTATAATATAACGCTTAATGTTTGGGCGCAAAACGAGGGCGCAGTCGGCTTCTATGAAAAATTGGGACTTACCCCGCAGAAAATCGGACTTGAAAAAATATTAGAGTAAAAGAAAGCTCATAACGGAATAACCGTTATGAGCTTTTTTAAATTACGGCGCAAGGGGGCATATCATCGTTGCGAAAGCAATAGATAAAAAATCCTCATTCCGAAGAATGAGGATTTTTGGTCGAGGCGACAGGATTCGAACCTGCGGCCTCTGCGTCCCCAACGCAGCGCTCTACCAAACTGAGCCACGCCTCGACATATAAATATTAAATTTTTAAAAGAGAGAACAGCTAATACCAATTCGCGCTGCGGCTCCGCCACTCTTGCAGTCGCCTTTCACTAAACAGCCTAATTATTATATATAAATCGGGGGCTTTTGTCAACCGAAAAAACTTAAAAAGTTAAGATTGTCAACCAAAATTTCAAAAAGGTTGACAATTACCGCTTGAGGCTATAAAATTACCTTAGGTGATAGTATGCTTAAATCAAAAATTTTAGAGCTTTTGTTTTCGTCCGAGAGCAGCGTTTCGGGCGAGGAAATAGCAAATCGTGCGGGCGTTAGCCGAAATGCCGTTTGGAAAGCGGTGCGCGAGCTTCGCGAGGAGGGCTTTTCGATTACCGCTTCTACAAACAAGGGCTATGAGGTTTCAAAGGAAAACAAGAGGCTTTGTGCCGAGCAGATAAGGACGATGGAGCCGCGCCTCTCCCCCGTTTGCTTTGAAACGGTCGACTCGACCAATAAAATCGCGAAGGAAATGGCGCTTCAAGGTGCCGAGGAATACAAATTGGTAGTAGCGAGAACTCAAAGTGCCGGCAGAGGCCGACTCGGCAGAAAGTTTTTTTCATATAACGGGGGCTTGTATCTATCCCTCGTTTTGCGCCCCAAAATCAAGCCACAGGATACCATACTTATAACGACAGCCGCCGCAGTGGCCGCCGCCGAGGCGATAGAGCGCTTTAGCAAAAGAAAGGCCCAAATTAAGTGGGTTAACGATATTTATGTGGATAATAAAAAGGTCTGCGGAATTTTAACCGAGGGGGCGTTCGATGCCGAATCGGGAGAGCTGCAGTCGGTGGTTTTGGGCGTAGGAATAAATATGCTCAAATGCGATTTTCCCGAGGAAATACGCGATATAGCCGATGGCCTTTTGGACGAAAAAAGCCTAACCTCGCAACAAATCGCCGAGCTTATCGTTGATTTTTGCAAGAGCTTTATGGAGCTTTATGTAAACCTAGAGGCGCGAGAGTTTATCCGCCTCTACCGCGAGCGCTCTTGGCTTACGGGCAAAACGGTTGAATATATAAAGGACGGGCTATCAAAAAAAGGTAAGGTCTTAGGAATTGACGATAATGCGGCGCTCGTTGTAGAAAGCGAGGGCGAGGAGCTTCACCTTACAAGCGGCGAGGTGACAATAAACCACAAATATGAATAGAAAAGCAATTAAAAATACGGCGCTTTGCGCTATGTTTACCGCCTTCATAACCCTTTCGGCGCTCATCTCTGTCCCCACCCCTGCGGGAATTTCCTTCACGGCGCAAACCTTCGCGGTGGCGCTCGCGGGCTTTTCGCTCGGCTACAAGAAGGCCGTGGCCTCGGTTGTGGGCTACTTGGCTTTAGGCGCGGCGGGGCTTCCCGTTTTTTCAAATTTCGCGGCAGGAGCAGGCGCGCTTATGGGGCTTTCAAGCGGATTTTTATGGGGACTTATCCCCTTTTCTGTCTTGTGTGGCCTTTCGGTTTATGTAAACCATAAGGCGCTGAGAATCTTCCTTTTGACCGTGGCGCTCATAATTTTGCATCTTTCGGGAGCCGCGGTCTTTGCGGCCGTTTCAAATGTCGGGCTCTTACCCGCCTTCGCGGCGGCCTCTCTCCCCTTTTTGCTCAAGGATATTATAATGTGCGCGCTCGCGTGGGCGCTCTCTAAAAGGCTTAAAGCGGTTATCGAATAAAGCGCCTTATATCCCCTTTTCTCACCGAGCCGAAAGCAAACAAAAGCAGAATATATAGCGGAATGGTAAAGCAACAAAGAAGTATTATGTAAACCAAGCTCGAAAGTCCCGAAAGCCTTGAAAGCAGAAAGCTTGAAAGCAGGGAAAGAGAAAACGCCGAGCATAAGGGCAGGAAAATCATCTGTGAGGCCCGAAGCCGCACACCGCTGATTTTAAGCAGTCTGCCAACATTTAAAAGGCAGGTATAGGCGTTAGAAAAATACATTATTCCTATAAATCCGTTTATACCGAGCTGTGATAAAACGGGGAAAATTGCAACAAGGCGAATAAGCGAGTCGCTGATTGCGGTGCGGAAGGTAAAAAGCTGTTGGTCAAGGCCTTTTAAAATGCCGTCGCAAACGCTATCGAGATACATAAGCGGGACTATTGGGGCAAGTGCGGAAAGCAAAAACCCCACGCCCTCGTTTTTGTAGATGAGTCTGCCCAGAGTATCCCCTGCCGCAAAAAATATCGCCGAAAAAACGAAGGAAATGAGAAGCGTGACCTTTAGCACCGCCGTGACGGCGCTTTTAACAAGCCGATTGTTCCCTCTTGCCGCCGCCTCTGACATTTCGGGAATAAGTAGGGTTGAAAGGGCGTTTAAAAGGGTTGAGGGAAAGAAAAGGAGAGGTAGCGCCATACCCTTTATCATACCAAACAGAGAAATTCCGTCGCCCGAGCGTGCAAAACGGGAGAGTGCCCTCGGCACCAAAATATTTTCGACCGTTCGTAGCGCCGAATTGAAATAGCGCCCCGAGGTGATAGGCAGGGATATTCTTGCAATCTCGCGCGATATTTTATAGTTTGGGCGAGCGCGGCCGCGAAGCGAGCTCAAATGCTTTTTATCGACTGCAAAGTGCAGACAAATATAAAGGCAGGAAAGTCCCTCGGCAAGCGCATCTCCGATAAACACCGCCGCAACAGCGGCCTCAAGGCCTGCAAAAGCGAAGCGCTTCAAAAGAAGCAGGATGATTAAAATTCTGCAAAGCTGCTCTAGGATTCCTGCGGTGGCGCCGGGAGACGCCTGTCTTCGAGCGATAAAATAGCCCTTTATGCAGGAGGATACCGCCATAAAGGGCAGAGAGAACGAAAGAATTTTGATTGATGCCGTCGTTCGTTGGTCGCCTAAGATATGTAGCGAGATGAAATTCGAGGCGGGCAGCAAAACGGCAAGACTCAAAAAAGCTATGGAAAGCGACAGTAAAACCGCGCGCGCAAGTATTTTTAAAACTCCGTTTTTACTGCCAAGCGCAAGCTCGTTTGAAACAAGCCGTGTAACTGCGGTTGAAATTCCGCTTGTTGCAAAGGTGGATACAAGCACATAAAGCGAAAACACCAGCTGATAAAGGCCGATACCCTCGGCGCCAATGCTCGAGGCGAGCCAAACCTTAAATACTATTCCCAAAAGACGAAGCAGAAGGGAAGACGCGGTTAAAACAGCGGCATTTTTTAGGAAAACCGTTTTTTTCATCATTTACACCCAAAATCACAATATATATATAATTCTTATGTGTCTTTGGGTTGAAAAATACGGAAAAAGAGAGTAAAATATACTCATTAAACGGTGGAGGGTAAAACTATGCAGATTCCGCTTGCGGATAGAATCAGACCAAAAACCATAGACGAGGTGTTTGGGCAAAAGCATCTGCTTGGGCAGGATAAGATTTTGCGCCGAATAATCGAATCGGGAGAGCTTCCTAATCTTATTTTTTACGGCCCTTCGGGCGTGGGTAAAACTACGGTTGCGAAAATTATTGCTGAAAACACGGGCAAAAAGCTCTGTTATCTCAATGCAACCACCGCCTCAAGCGCCGATATAAAGGAAATTGTTGCCGAAATCGGCTCGATAGAGGCGGCGGGGGGAATTCTCCTTTACCTTGATGAGATTCAGTATTTTAATAAAAAGCAACAGCAGATATTGCTCTCGTATATCGAAAACGGGGATATAACGCTTATTGCTTCGACCACCGAGAACCCTTATTTTTATGTATACAATGCGATTTTAAGCCGTTCAACCGTCTTTGAGTTTAAGCCGCTTAAAACAGATGAAATAATTGAGGTAATAAATCGGGCAGTTTCAATTTTGGCAGAGGAAAATGGGGGAGAGCTTGCACTTTCTCTTCCTAACACCCGCAAAATTGCGCTTGCCGCTGCAGGCGATGTGCGGCGCTCGCTCAATATGCTCGAACTATGTTTTATGTTAACCAAAAGCCGTGGAGAAAAGGAAATCGCAGATTCGGTTGTTGAGCAGATTTTAGCGGGCAATTCGGTGAGATATGACCGCGAGGGCGATGAGCATTACGATATAATATCCGCCTATCAAAAATCTATGCGCGGCTCCGACCCTGATGCCGCGGTTTACTACCTCGGGAGACTGCTCTCGGCCGGTGATTTGCAGAGCGCTTGCCGCAGACTTCTCGTTTGCGCAAATGAGGATGTAGGACTTGCAAATCCTCAGATAATACCGATAGTTAAGGCGGCTGTGGATACGGCACTTATGGTCGGCTTGCCCGAGGCGCGCCTGCCGCTTGCCAACGCGGTAATAATGGTCGCTATAAGTCCGAAATCCGTAAGCGCGCACGATGCGATAAACGCCGCCATGAGTGATATTGAAAAGGGCATTGGCGGCGAAATTCCGCGTCAGCTTCAAAACCGTCATTTTGATGGCGAGGGCAACGAGGTTATAGGGCAAAACTATCTCTATCCGCATAACTATCCTATGCATTATGTAAACCAACAATATTTACCAAATGAAATAAAAAATAAAAAATATTATAATTTTGGGGATAATAAGAATGAGCAAAAATACAAAGAGTATTGGGATAAAATCAAAAAATAAAAGGTGATTTTTTGAGCTTTTCTTTGCCTAAGGCGACCTTAAGATTATGGAAAATAAGATTTTTAGCCGCACTAATGCTGATTTTATCGGTATGTGCGGCTTTTGTTGCGCCCAAGGCTATGCTTCCGATTTCCGTGGCCGCCATACTGCTCGCCATATTGCTGTGCCCGCTTACAGATGCCTATTTAAAAAGCTATAGCCTTTGCTTAAAGCCCGATGCCATATTGGTCACACGCGGGATTTTGTGGCGAAGGGTTGATTTGCTGCCGTATGGGCGGCTTGTTTTTATAATGAGCTATAAAACGCCGCTTTCAGAACGACTTGGTCTAAAAGGGCTTATAATCGGAGCCGCGCGAAAAAGGATTTTTGTGCCGGAGCTTAGAGAAATCGCGGCAAAAACCGCCATAGCCGCGCTAAACAAAGCAAAATATGGAGATTAAGAGCTATAAAGCGCACCCCGCCATGCTGATACGCCTCTTAAGGCCACTATTATTCGTGCTGATTTTGCCGCTTGCGCACGGCCTTGTGCAGTTCTTGCTCTATAAAAGGCGAACGGAACTGCTTTGGAGCGAGGCGGCGGCACTCGCTTTGATAATAGGCTTTTCTGCCACGCGACTCAGAGCCTTCTCGCTCGTTGATGACGGAAAGGAACTGAAAATTAAAAGGGGAGCGCTTATAAAAGGTGAAACGATGCTCAAATGGGACGAAATTTCGAGCATTACCGTTAAAAGAGGACTCCTTGACCTGCTTTTTGGCTCAGCTGAATGTATATTAAATGTTGAGGGAAAGCAAACCAAAAAGGCGGATTTTTGCTTTAAGCTTTCGTTTGCCTCGGCAAAAGAGCTGTTTTTGCGGCCCTTTGTGCAAAAAATGCCGCGCAAACCGCGGAGATTGACCGTTAAAAACGCTTTGCTCGCGGCGGCGAGCTCCTCTGTGGTTGCAGGCTTTGCCGCGGCGTTGCCAACGGCAAGCTTTATAGGAAACGCGCTTGGAATTGCCGTGTCCGAGTTGATTATAAACGAAATGGGCGATGAAAAAAGCATTTTCGGCGTCACACTGCCGCCCATAGCGAGCATTTTAACGCTTTTGGTGATAATTTCGTATACAGTAGCCTTTGTTGTGGAGTTTTTCAAAAACATTGCCTTTTATAGCTTCGCCACAAAGAGAGAAATTTGCATAGTAAGGGGATTTTTTGCGCGGAGATATACCATTCTTTTGCGAAAACGCGTGCAGGGGCTCGTGATAGAGCAAAACCTCTTGATGAGGGCGTGCAAAAAATATGCTGTGCAGGCGGTGGTTGCGGGATATGGAAATTTGCGCGGCGAAAAGTCGATGATTATTCCTTTTTGCAGTAAAGAAGCGCTAAAGCGACTGCTTCGAGCAAACTCCGCTGTGCCGTCGGCCGTATGGGCAGAGATGAGCCCTGTGAAAGCGAGGGAGACGAAACGCCGTTTTTTGCTTCCCGCAAGGGCGCTTGGTGCGGCAATAATATCGACGGCGGCGCTCTTGAGCCTTGTCTTTCCTTTGTTTTATAGGTTTTTTGCCATTTTGGGTGCGGCGGCGCTCGCGCTTTCGGTGGGGTATCGCATTGTCCGCGAGGCCGCATATAAGAAAAGCCGAGTGTTGATAGGTGATAGGGTGTGGGCTGTTTCGAGCGAGGGATTAAGACTTAAGGCGCTCTGCCTCAAAAAAGAAAACATAGGCGCTTTAGGGATAAGCCAGTCCCCGTTTTCGCGCCGCTATGGCACGGCAACGCTTAAAATCTCCTGCTTTTCCGAACGCGGAGGCAAAATCAAGGTGAGAATGCTTGAATTAGAGAAACTAAAGCAGGTCTTAACCGAAAAACTGAACTTCGACGAATAAAACGCCCAAGGCCGCAAACAATAATCCAAAAAGAGTAATGTTTCACGTGAAACATTAGGGAGGTCACAAATGGAGCTTCTGATTAATTGCATAAAAGCCTTTTCGGTTGGCGGCGCGCTATGCCTTTTGGGACAAATACTCATAGACTTTACAAAGCTGACGCCCGCAAGAATTTTGGTCGCGTATGTGGTTGGTGGTGTTTTGCTGACCGCCATAGGAGTTTACGAGCCGATAGTCAGCTTCGCAGGTGCGGGGGCAACCGTTCCGCTTACGGGCTTTGGGTATTCCTTGGCAAAAGGAGTGCAAGAGGCGGTGGCCGCGCATGGCGTGCTCGGGGCTTTTTGCGGAGGCCTTACGGCAACGGCGGCAGGGATAACCACCGCAATATTTTTTGGTATGCTGATGGCAACATTGTTCAAATCGGGCGACAAATAATGTCGCCCGATTATAATTTTGTTTACATTTGCCGCACTACTTGGTATAATGAAAGAGCAATGTTTCACGTGAAACATTATATGAAGGCACAAAAAGCATATATAAATATATTATATAATAATATAATATAGATATTTCATATTATTATGCACACTTGGAGGATATGGATTTGGGAAAGATAGTGGCTATCGTTAACCAAAAGGGCGGCGTTGGCAAAACAACAACGGCGGTAAATTTGGCGGCGGCAATCGGCCTTGCGGGCAAAAAGGTTTTGCTTGTGGATGCCGACCCGCAGGGCAATACAACAAGCGGTTACGGAATCAGCAAAAAGGATAACCTTTTAACCTGCTATGAGTTGCTGATTGGCAAAGCAAGGGTTGAGCAAACAATCGTTAAGACCGAATTTAAGAATGTTGATGTTGTGCCGTCATCAATGA
Source organism: Acutalibacteraceae bacterium (assembly GCA_045589375.1). GTDB lineage: Bacteria > Bacillota > Clostridia > Oscillospirales > Acutalibacteraceae > UBA737. Next base: position 68,098 of record JAZNOY010000003.1, read on the forward strand.
ACTTGGCGGCGGCAGAGGTTGATTTGATTGAAACCGAGCATCGTGAGGCACAGCTTAAAATAGCGCTTTCGCCCGTAAGGGAGCAATACGACTACATATTTATAGATTGCCCGCCTTCCTTGGGGCTCATAACCATCAACGCCCTAAATGCAGGGGATACGGTGCTCGTGCCGATTCAGTGTGAATATTATGCTCTTGAGGGACTCTCTCAGCTTATGGCGTCGGTTCGTCAGGTTAAGAGATTATATAATCCAACCCTTGAGATAGAGGGCATAGTGCTTACTATGTTTGATGGCAGACTCAACCTCACACAGCAGGTTGTTTCCGAAATCAAAAAGTATTTCCAAACCAAGCTTTTCAAAACCGTAATTCCGCGCGCGGTTAGGCTTTCTGAAGCACCCAGCTACGGTTGTCCGATACAGTATTATGATAAGCGCTCAAAGGGTAGCGAGGCGTATAATGCACTCGGTAAAGAGTTTTTGAAGCGCAATAGGAGGGTTTAAAAATGGTGGCAAAAAAGGGGGGCCTCGGCAGAGGCTTAGATGCACTTTTTAATGAAAACGCAACCGAAACCAATAGTGCGGTCGAGGTGCGATTGAGCGATATTGAGCCGAATCGCTCACAGCCTCGTAGAGATTTCGACGAGCAGTCGATTTCCGAGCTTGCGGCAAGTATAGAAAAGCACGGGCTTATTCAGCCGATAGTTGTGCGCCCCGTGAGCACGGGCACATATCAAATAATCGCGGGCGAGCGCAGATGGCGAGCCTGCAGAGAAGCGGGACTTGAGAGCGTTCCGGTTATAATCAAAGAGGTTGACGACCGCGAATATATGGAGCTAGCTCTCATCGAAAACCTTCAGCGCGAGGACTTAAACCCCGTCGAAGAGGCAAGTGGCTATAACACCCTAATTGAAAGGTATAAGCTTACTCAAGAGCAGGTTGCCGAAACGGTCGGCAAATCAAGAAGTGCCGTTACGAATGCGCTGAGGCTTTTAAACCTCGATGGCGAAGCGTTGCGCGCGCTTAAGGAGGGCGAAATCACTTCGGGACACGCGAGAGCGCTCTTGGGCGCCGAGGGCGATACGCGCAAGGAAATGCTCAAGGCGGCGCTTGCAGGCGCTTCGGTGCGCGAGCTTGAAAGAATGCTCAAGCAGGCAAAAACCGCACCGATGATAAAAATAAGCCCCAAGCCCAGAAACAACTTTTATAGCGAGGTGGAGCTCTCGCTTAAGGAGCAGCTTTGCCGCAAGGTTAACATAAAACCGACAAGTAACGGCAGAGGCACCCTCACGATTGAGTTTTATAGCGATGAGGAGCTTGCCGATTTTGCGCGTAAGATATCTGAATAAAAATGACCAAGAGATATAGAAACCGAATTGCCAACAGGCATTTCAGAAGAAGACCTCCCCCGATTAAAAGCTAAAGGAGAAAAATTTTAAGAAGGGGATATAAAATGTATTATATTTTTTCAATACTTGCTCTGCTTTGCTGGAGCGGCTCCGACCTTTTTTCAAAAAAAGGCACAAGGGAGCGCGATAAAAACAGTCATTGGAAGGTCGTTTTCGCCGTAGGACTCATAATGGGTATTCATTTTTTGATAACCCTTATCGGCGGAGCGATAATCGGTAACCGTGTGGATAGTGTTCCGAAAATCGTTGCAAGCCTGTTTTATACCGACTTTAAACCAATTGACTTCATAAACTATTTACCCGTGGCGGCGCTTTATATACTCGCGATGGTTATGGGTTATGTAGGACTTAGATACATAGAGCTTTCGATTTCCTCGCCCATTTGCAACTCCTCGGGCGCACTCGCGTTTGTTTTGTGCGTTCTGCTTGGAATAATTCCGAAAGAGGATATAACCGCCAAGGTTATTATAGGCGTTGTCATGATAACCGTCGGCATAGTGGCGCTCGGCTTCGTTGAACGAAATGAGGACGATGAGGTTCGAGAGGCTCGTCAGGCAAGGGCAAACCGTAAATATACAAAGAGCGTGCTCGCCTTTTTGCTGCCGCTTTCATATCTTGTGATTGATGCGCTCGGCACAGTGGGCGATGAGCTTATCTTTGCCAAAACCGATATAACCGACTATGCCGCCAATTCGGCGTTTGAACTAACCTTCTTTGTTTTGGCTGTGTTTGCATTCGTTTGGCTCAAATTTGTCAAGAAGGATAGAATTTTCAAGGGCAACCGCGATTTGTATTGGGGCGGTCTTTGCGAAACAATCGGTCAGATATTCTATATGGCGGTTATGTTCAGCGATTTTTCGGCCGGTATGGTTATCATTTCGGCATACTGTGCAATTTCGGTGCTTTGGAGCCGAATTTTCTTAAAGGAAAAAATGTCTTGGAAGCATTACGCCGTAATAGCGCTTGTTATAACGGGTATAGTTGTTTTGGGATAAAACTGAAAAAACAAGAAAAGAGGACGCCGCGCGTCCTCTTTTTTCGTTGTGGTCAAAAAAGGCAAAAATACTATATGTTGTGGTTGAAAAACAAAACGAAAAATGTTTAAAAAAAGTTTAAAAAGTTTAAAAAAAACAGTTGACAAGCGGGGTTTAATATGGTAATATAATCGGGCGCCCTAAAAAAAGGGAGTGCAAAACGAACCTTGAAAATTAAACAACGACAATAATAAGGACCCGACGATTCAAAAGAGAAATCTTTAAATCAAG
>JAZNOY010000004.1:0-5131 GCA_045589375.1 Acutalibacteraceae bacterium
GAGTTCCGATAAGGCAGTATTTGTTTCTCAAACAAAATTCCCTGTATTATTGCCAAAAGCCTCGCAAGGCGGCAGCCTTGCTGCGTTTTATGGCTTCAATACAAGAAATTTTAATATTTTACGAAACTGCGAAGCACTTTAAAATGAAAATTTTGAGTGCAAGAAGAGAAAAAAATCCCCGATAATGCTAACGCATATCGGGGATTTTTGACAAATTATTGTGCCAAAAGTTCGCATTTTAAAGAAATACTTCCTTATTGGAACTCAGCGTTCTGGGCGAGTTTTAATTATATGAAACAATTTTAATTATTCTGCTGCTTCGCTGACATCTTCAGATGATTGGTTATATGAAAGCACAGGAGCAACCGGCTTCTTTTTGATGACTCTGTCAATATAATTCTTGGTGATTTTAAGAACAATTGGGCTTAGAATTAAAACACCAATTAAGTTCGGCACCATCATAAGACCGTTAAAGGTATCTGAAAACCTGCCTCGTTCGAGAAAACGCCACGCTTAAAGCCGTTGGTTAAGGCAATAATCACACCGCCGATTCCGCCGCCTACAAATGCCTCAGGTGCAAAGGCGTTAACAAATATTGCCTTGAAAGCAGGGAGGATGGCTTGATAATTTATGCCTATAATTACGACGCTGCCCACAACATAAAGAACAACCATCAAGGGAACAATCTTTTCAGCAACGCCCGCAATTCTCTTAAGACCGCCGAGAGTAATTAAAGCAGTAAGTATCATAATTACAACACCGATAATTATGTTGTATAATGAAACGCCACCGGCAATCTCAATCGAGGAAAGTGAGCCAACATTAAATGCTGCGGCAACATTTGCAACGATTTTATTTACCTGTCCCATACTTCCTATACCGAACGAAGCCAGCATAGTGAAAACGCAGAAAATTGCCGCGAGTGCCTTACCAATCCACTTGCAGCCCTTCTTGGCACCTAAGCCGTCGCGGAGGTAATACATAGCGCCTCCCGACCACTCGCCGTTTGCGTTTTTACGGCGATAAAAGATACCTAAAACATTTTCGGCAAAGTTGGTCATCATACCGAAAAATGCGGCAACCCACATCCAAAATACAGCGCCCGCACCGCCTATTGCAATAGCTGCTGCAACACCGGCGATGTTACCCGTGCCAACGGTTGCGGCTAAAGCTGTGCATAAGGCTTGAAAAGGAGAAATAGTGCCTTTTTCCTTACTGTGCTTAACAACATCTTTCTTAAAAAGACTTCCTACTGTGTTCTTAACCCAGTGTCCCAAATGAGAAAGCTGGAACACCTTAGTAATTGCGGTAATAAAAATACCTGTGCCAATTAACAAAGCGAGTCCAAAAATTCCCCAAACTACTCCATTAATACTGCCATTGATTTCCGTGATTTTCTCTAACAAAGTTTTTCCCTCCAAAAAAATAAAGATTGCGCACCAAAACGCAATCTCAAAAACAAAATTACCCTTATAAAAAGGGGATAAAACCTTGTCCTTTTGCCTGAGAGATTAGCGCATTGACGCTTTGCACCTTCGGCACCCATATAGTGATGGGATTCTCCAAAGTCCTGTCTGTTGACTGTCCTCGTTTTTAAAAAACACCTGAGAGTGTTACTCCTTCGGTAGCATAGCTTTTCCAGCCAACATCATCCAGAATATTAAATTTTTACCTATATTATCACAAATAACGACAAAAATCAATACTATTGTATATTTTTCTTAAATATTTTTTATTTTCGATTCCCGTGTTTATCGAAATTCTTTTTGAGTGCACGCTCAGTAGGTATAATCGCAGCTAATAGTGTAAATAACTGCACAAAGCTAAGAATAGTGCCTGTGTTCCCGACGAGGTCTTTGGTTTTGCCCAAAACAAAAAGCATTGTAACTAACGAAACAGGCAACAAAACAATGCCGATAATATACCAATTTCTCCCAAAATGCTTGTGCGCAAAAGACCATGTGTCCTCGTTTTTCATTGACATAGCTGTTCTGTAACCAAACAAAAAGTTGATTTTCTTGGGCGCGGCTTTCATAAATTTCCTGCCGAAGACAATCATTATAATGGGAATAAGTAAAACAGAAATTAGCATAAAAATCCAAAAAGTCATTAAATATAACTCCTTAACTTTATTTTAAAAGTAAAAAATGGCTTCACCAAATTAGCGGTATTAAGCGGTATTTTACCTTTTTCTTATAGTCGGAATATCCATGAAGCTCCTTTTCTAAAAATTCTTCTTCGTGCTTGATTCGCTTTATAATAATTGGATATGCCATAAAGATTAATTTTTTATATACTTTATATATAAAATCACCTTTATAACTAAAAGTGCAAACATTATGGTTGTAGCGTAAACCTGTCTTGATAAAATTAAAAATAAAACCGTCAGGGTGCCGAGAACCATAGAACATAATGAAGCAATCCTTCCGACTTTATTCATATTCAGTTGTGTAAAGCAAATTTTCAAAATTCCTGTGATAATCAGTAAAATATAAAGAGTCCAATATATCGCTGCATTTAAAAACGAAATTTCAGTAAAGCTTGGCAAGCTTACAGAATAAATATGTTCGCCGATAGTTTGGGGATAAAGCGGTAAAGCAATCAGCATTATTGCAAACATATCCAAAAAGCCGAAAAGCAAACCAATCACATTTTGAATGTTTTGTTTGTTTTCTTTTTCCGCAAGTGAGAGAATTTTTTCGCTTGAAAGCAGCTCATCAATCGTAATCGAAAAGAACGATGAGATTTCTTTTATCGAATCGATACTCGGATATCCTCTGCCGGATTCCCATTTTGAAATGGCTGTTCTTGATACATATAAACTTTCTGCCAATTCCTCTTGGGAGAGCCCTTTGCTCTTTCTCAGGTTTTGAAGCTTTTGACAAAATTCCAAGGTTAGTCCTCCAATCAAACATCTTGATTTACAATTACAACAAGGCCCTTATAAATGTTAAATAACCCTGTGCTGACTAATACGGAACCCAAAATATCGGTAAACCAATGCACGCCGGAAATTAATCTGCCGACTACCATAAATAAAGAGAATATAATTGTTAGAACGGTTGTTGTTGATTTAATAAAAGAGTTGTCACATCTGCGACCGATTTGCTCGGTTAGTGTAGGCATTACACCTAAGGTTAAAAGGGTAGTGGAGGATGGATATGAGGCTTCCATAAATCCATTTATCAGTATAGGCCTGTAATTAATTTGTATCATCTCAAATATAACATACAGCGTGGCCAAAACGACATAATAAACGCCCAAAATAAGAATATCCCTATCGACTTTCGTGAGGCGTCTATTTTTAATAAGCTGAACAATCCCCAAAATTCCAAATGAAAAAGCCACAAATATCGGTATAAGTCCTGCCCAATCAGTGATGATGTATAGCATCATATTGATACCGCATAATTTATGAAATATACAGTTAAGAGTAGAAAAACCGATATTTGTTCCGTTAACACCAAGCGGTTTTACATCTACAACTTGTAAAAGATAAGTGAAAATCAAAAATATTGCAATTAGCGAAAGTCCCAAAATTATTTTTTTGTTTTCTGCTCTTTTCATTTTGTTCTCCTTTAGGTATTATACTTGCCGTTCGGCAATATCATCCTACAACAGAACAGAGAAAAATCAAAGAACAACGCTTTCACATCAGTGACACGATTCGTAACACCGGTATTTTAATATTATTATATTTCTAAATAATCTTCAACAAATTGCTTCTGCAAACGAAATCTTCCCACATCTCTTTTGTCAAAATGTTAGTATGACCGATTCGTATTTCATTCATCAGCGGAACTTCAACTTCTTCGCAAGTATGATGATAAACAAATCCCAATTTTTCCTGCACCCGTTTTGAGTTGTTGTTTCCATCATAATATCCACACCAAATTGTTGTCATTCCAAGTGTTTCAAATGCAAAATGTAAAAGCCTTATTGCTGCTTCCGGCATATAACCTCTACCCCAAAACGGCTTTCCCAGCCAATAACCAAGCTCACACTCATCCTCTTTCTCAGTCATATCCGTGTGACCCTTTAATTTAAGTTCTATGGAACCGATTGGTATGTTGCTGTCCTTTTCGCATATAGCATAACAATAAGGTCCGTTTAACACATTTTTAATAACATCCAAACTTTCTGAAACATTTTTGTGAGGCGGCCAGCCTGCAATCGGACCAATAGCAGGGTTTTTGGCATATTCAAATAAGCTTTCTGCATCTGTTTCAGCCCAACGGCGCAATATCAACCTATCTGTTTCCAAATTCATAAATCTGCTCCTTTAAATTTCGCCTTCTCAGTTAAATAATATCACATTTTCGGCAAGATTGCAACGAAGCGTAAAAAATTCCCTTGGATTTCAGATTGCTTTATAAGTGTAAACTTTCTGTTGACAAATCACCCCAAATAAGATATAATCATAACTCGGTCACCGATGAAAAAGTAAATAACATTTCGAGGTGTCGCCCAGTTGGTAGGGCGCTAGTTTTGGGTGAGGTTGCGAACGCTCGCGGTGCGAGAAGCAGAGAGCAAAACGAAGCGCCGCGGTCAAAATTTGTTCGCGCCCCAAGCGAAAAACAAATTTTGGTCACCGCAAGAGGGTTACCAAAACGATTTGTGCATAAAAAGTAAATAAATATTTCGAGGTGTCGCCCAGTTGGTAGGGCGCTAGTTTTGGGAGCATGTGGCTGATTTTTGGCCCTATCCTCGCAAACCCGCATAAACACTGGGTTTTTCACACTTTTTAATGGTCAAAAAATCATTTTGACCAACTATTTGACCACTTATGGAAAAGGTCACTTTTTGACCACTTATACACACATTTCGGGGTGTGGCGCAGTTGGTAGCGCGCGACATTTGGGATGTCGATGCCGCAGGTTCGAACCCTGTCACTCCGACCATAAAAATGACCGAAAATGAAGGTTTATCCTCCACTTTCGGTCATTTTTATTGCTATTTTGGTAACTTTACCGCCACTTTCACGAAAATCGGAGAATTTTGACCAACTATCTGACCACTTATTTTTGCCCTAAAATCGCCCAATTTCCACCGTCGATGATCACCCAAAACTGACAAATAGATTGCAGGTTCGACCCCGAAGCCAATTTTATAGGTTCGAGCGATTTTGAGC
>JAZNOY010000005.1:0-24100 GCA_045589375.1 Acutalibacteraceae bacterium
TTAAAATCTATCGTCCTTGAGGTCGAAGATTTTAAAAAGTGCGGATTTTTGGTCAATCAAGGCATAAAACGCAGTTCATCCTTTCGGATGAACGAGTATTTTAACAAAGAGTGGCCGAATAATCCGCCTTTTTAAAACAGGTTCGGATTATTCTTGTCACCTTATGTTTAACGGAGGTGTAAACAAATGGCTTTTAAAATTACTGATGCTTGCATAAGCTGTGGTGCATGTCAGGCAGGTTGTCCCGTTGAGGCTATCGCTGAAGGTGCCGATCATTATGAAATCGATGCTGATGCTTGCGTAGGTTGCGGTGCTTGCGTAGCAGGTTGTCCCGTTGAGGCTATCGTTGAGGAATAATCGTCTAACAATCGCAAAATTAAAGAGCGCAGATATCTGCGCTCTTTTTTGTGCCGTTGACTTTAAAGTTTCTACATACTATAATAATGATAATAGCGGTTATTTTTTCTTAAAGAATATATGAGAATATTCTGCGCTTTGCACCATCGAAACAAAATCAAGCGTTCCCATAATCATATGGTCGAGCAGATTGATTTCAATATGCGAGAAGGTTTCTGCAATCATTTCTGTGAGGCGAACATCGTTGGCGCTCGGGATAGCAATGCCGCTTGGATGGTTGTGAGCCAAAACAATGTTTGACGCGTCATACTTCATAGCAATCTTTATTAAGTCTCGCACCGATAAGCCCACGGAAGAAATATCACCCTCGGCAATAAACTCAAAGCCCAAATAATCTCCCGCACCGTCTAAAAGCAAAACCGAAGCCTTTTCTTCGGTAAGGCCCTCGTATTTTTTGAGAATAAAATCGCCTATATCGTCAAGATTTTTAAACTTGGGACGGCGTGAAAGCTTGTCGCCGTTATAAACCCTTGCAATCGGCATTATCATTTTAAGCAGCGTTGCCGCACCCCTGCCAACACCCTCAACCCGACAAAGCTCATCAATCGATGCATCTAAAACGCCCGAAAGACTGCCGAAACGGTTTATAAGAGCGTGAGCAATCGGATTTGTATTCTTGCGAGGAATTGCATAAAACAAGAGCATCTCAAGCACCTCGTGCGGCGGAGTATACTTATCAATACCGTAATGTAAAAACTTTTCCCGCATTCTTTCTCTGTGTCCGTCATGGGCATCTAATTTATTCTTTTGTTCCAAGTGTAGCACCTACCCATTTTATGATTTGAGGTTTTTATATGAAAAGCTTTACCGTAACTAAAAACGATGCCGAACGCCGTCTTGACAAATTCATTGCCAAGGTCTGCCCCACTATGCCGCAGGCACTTTTATATAAATATATCCGCACCAAAAGAATAAAGCTCAACGGCAAGCGCGCCGAAATTGGCACAAAGCTTTTTGAAGGAGATATTATAGACGCTTATATAAATGATGAATTTTTCGTTGAGGCCAAGCCCAAATACGATTTTTTAAGCTCGCCCGATAGACTAAATATAGTTTACGAGGACGAAAATATACTTCTCGTCGATAAGCCTCAAGGCTTAATTGTTCATCCCGATGAAAAGGAATATCGTGATACATTGATAGGCAGAATTCAGCACTATCTGTATAACAAGGGGGAATATAACCCTAAAAACGAATTGGGCTTTAAGCCCTCGCTTGCAAACCGCATCGACCGAAACACAGGCGGAATTGTAATAGCCGCAAAAACTGCCGAGGCGCTTCGGATACTATGCGAAAAAATCAAATTACGAGAAATCGACAAGAGGTATCTTGCCATAGTTCACGGCGTTCCCAAAGAAAAAAGCGCCACGCTTGAGGGCTATTTAGAAAAAAACACAGAGAAAAACAAGGTATTTTTAAGCTCTCATAAAACGGCAGAAAATCTAACCATAAAAACGCGCTACCGTGTTATTTGCTCAAAGCAAAATCTATCCTTGCTTGAGGTTCAGCTGCTCACGGGACGCACCCATCAAATAAGAGCGCACCTTGCCTCTATCGGTCACCCTCTTTTAGGTGACGGGAAATACGGCCGTCTCGCAGACGATAAAAAGCTCGGCTTTGATAAGCAGGCGCTCTATTCATATAAGCTAAGCTTCGATTTTACCACCGATGGCGGTGCGCTTAAATACCTAAACGGCAAAAGCTTTTGCGTTTCTAAGGTTTGGTTTGCCGATGAGCTTTTCGGCAACCAATATAAAAATTTATAGCCTTATAAGCTCGTATGCTCTGCGCGGAGTGCCATCGGCAACATATATTATACCGCGATAGGAAAAGCCATGCTTATCGAGAACACTCTGCATAACCTTGTTATCAGCATGGGTATCAATTCTTATATGGTTGATTTTTTGAAGTGTAAACTTAAGCGCCTCGGAGAAAATTCCGCGCGCGTTTTGGGCGGCGGCTATTCGGTGAATGGTGCCATAAGGCAGCCCGCTTCCCCACTCGCCCTCAATTTCTAAATATGTTTTATCCGTTCCTATATAAAAATAGAAAACTCCGCAAATACGGCCTTCGCGCTCAATTACATATAATCTTTTATTTTCAATATCCTCCGAAAGCAGTTCTTTCGGGGGATATTTTTCCGCCCATTGATTTGGATTGCCCGTCTGCTTCATAAAGCCGCGGGCATATTCATATATTGAATAAATTTCCTTTAAATCTGCAATTTCTGCCAATCTTACCACTCTTAATACCCCAAGCTTTCCTCAACTAATATAACCGTTATGCGCTCGGGATTCGATTGCATTGCGCTTATAAGATAGTTTCGGCAAATGCGAGTTTTACTGCGGCAGCCATCGGTTATTGCGGCGCTGTCACTTTTTAAAAGCGATACGCATTTCCCGAGCCTTGCGCAAGGGTTATCAAGACCGAGTCGCACCGAGTTTTTGGGCGCGGCTATCCTTTTAACCCGCAAAAAGCCCTCATCTATATCCGAAACGATTTTATTTGTTCCAACCACCATTATAACCCTATTTGGACCGAAGGCGATTGCAGAAATGCGATTGGCGAAGCCATCAACATTGATAAGCTCGCCCGCTTCGGTAAGCGCGTTTGCCGAGCAAAAATAATAGTCCCCGCCAATTGTAGCCTTATAGGTATTAAGCCTTTGCTCATCGGTAATCCCTGCGGCATTTCTATCAAGAAAATTATATTCCCCCGAAGAAATTATATCGAAAATTCCGCTTTCTTTTAAGGAAACCGAGCCGCCTGCGGTAATCGTTGCGCCCTTTGGAAGCAACCTCGAAACATACTCACGCGCTTCGGCACAGCTTTTTGCATAAACCGCATTTATGTTATTAAGCTTTAGCGCATTTATAACCTTTTCGATTCTTTCGTTCATATCACTTTTCTCCCTTTTCGATTATTCCTCCGCCTAAAACTATATCACCGTCATAAATAACTGCCGATTGTCCCGCCGAAGCGGCGCGCTGCGGGCGTTCAAACTCAAGCATCAGCGTGTTAGTGTCTACTTCGTGAACTCGGCACGGCTCCTCTGTTTGACTATAGCGGAGCTTTGCCTTTGCCTTTATTCCTTGAAGCGCCTCGCCGGCAGTTAAATTAATATCGCTTATCAAAACTCTATTGGAATAAAGCTCGCTTTCGGCACCCAAAACAACGCTGTTGCTTTGTAAATCCTTGCTTATAACAAAGGCGGGGTGACCGAGTGCAATACCAAGTCCCTTTCTTTGACCTATAGTATAGTTGATAATTCCCTTGTGCTTGCCGAGCGCAAGGCCCTTTGTGTCAACATAATCGCCCTCGGGGAACTCCCTTTTTGTTTGCGCTTTGATAAACTCGGCATATTTTCCGTTTTCCACAAAGCATATATCCTGACTATCCGATTTATGAGCCGTTATAAGTCCTCGGCTTTCGGCGATTTCGCGAATTTCCGCCTTGCTGTATTCCCCCAAGGGAAATAGGGTATGCGCGAGCTGTTTTTGGTTTAAAACATAAAGCACATAGGATTGGTCCTTTTTTGTATCCACCGCTTTTTTAAGTAGGTATTTATTTCCTGCGCGCTCAATTCGAGCGTAGTGCCCCGTGGCAATCGCATCAAAGCCCTCTAAAAGTGCAATGTCAAGCATTTTCCCAAACTTAATATGCCGATTGCATTGTATACAGGGGTTGGGTGTTCTGCAAAGACAATATTCGCTTATAAAATTTTCGATTACCTTTTGTTTGAAATCTTGTGAAAGGTCTATGCTTCTATGGGGTATATTGAGGCGGTCACATACGGCCTTTGCATCTGCCGTGTCAGCACTCGAACACCCTAAAAGTGATAGCGTTACTCCCTCAACCTCGTTTTGAGCGCACAAAAGTGCCGCCGCGGCTGAGGAGTCGACTCCACCGCTCATACCAACCATAATTTTCATAGCCCTCACCTCTTTTTCTTGTGAATATTGCGAATGGTTTTTTTCTTTTTTGTGTTAGGCCTATTTGTTGCGTTTTGCACCCCTTCTCGTTCGGGGGCAACTAAACAGCCCTTGCCGTGACCGATAAGGTCCTCTCGGCCCGCACGGCGCAGTGCCGATAAAACGATTTTTCTGTTTTCCGGCTTGAAGTATTGAAGCAGCGCTCTTTGCCGAGCCTTTTCCTCTGCCGAGCGCGGAACATAAACGGGGCTTAGCGTGTTAGGGTCAAGTCCCGTATAAAACATACAGGTCGAAACCGTTCCGGGTGTTGGATAAAAGTCCTGCACTTGCTCGGGGTGCATACCCTCTTTTTTAAGAAAGAGGGAAAGCTCTATAGCGTCAGCTATGGTGCTTCCCGGATGTGAGGACATCAAATACGGCACCAAATATTGCTTCTTGCCCGCGAGCTTACAAAGCTCATAAAAGCGCTTTTTGAACCGCTCATAAACATTTATATGAGGCTTGCCCATACAGTCAAGCACTCGATTAGAGCAGTGCTCGGGAGCCACCTTTAATTGACCGCTAACATGGTGCTCAACAAGCTCTTTAAAAAAGCTTTCATCCTTATCGGCAATAAGATAATCAAAGCGTATTCCCGAACGAATAAACACCTTTTTAACCCTCGGCAGAGCTCTAAGCTTTCTAAGCAGCTCTAAATAGTCACTATGGTCAACCTCGACCGCAGGACACATTTCGGGGGCAAGGCATTTTTTGTCACTGCAAAGGCCTCGCTTTTCTTGAGCCGAGCAGGCTCTTGCACGGAAATTGGCGGTAGGTCCGCCTATATCGTGAATATATCCCTTAAAATCGGGCATTTCGGTTATCCTTATTGCTTCGTTTATTACCGATTCGTGACTGCGCGCAGAGATAAATCTGCCTTGGTGATAGGCGAGTGAACAAAAATTGCACGCGCCGAAGCAGCCGCGGTTATGGATAATAGAGAACTTAACCTCCTCGATACCCGGCACTCCGCCTAAAGCCTCGTAAGAGGGGTGATAATCTCGCATAAAGGGAAGCGCATAAACCTCATCCATCTCCTCGCTCGAAAGCGGCGCGGATGGGGGATTTTGAACAACTATCTGCTTGCCGTGGCGTTGGATTACCCTGCGGCCGCGAACTGCATCATGCTCGGATTGTTGGATTTTGCAGGCTATGGCGTATTTCCTCCTGCCCTCCTCGCTTTCCTCGCTAACCTCGCCAAAACTTGGACACTCTCGCGCCGATTGAGCCTCGTATTCCTCGGTTGAAACGGCATAACAGGTGCCCTTAATATCCTTTAAATCTCGTATATTTTCTCCTGCATTTAAGCGGTGGGCAATTTCCTTTATATGCCGCTCACCCATACCAAACATCAATAGGTCGGCACCGCTATCTATGAGTATTGACCTTCTAACAGCATTATCCCAATAATCATAATGAGCAAAGCGGCGAAGCGAGGCCTCAAGTCCACCAATCAAAACGGGGCTTTGCGCGAACAAACGCTTGAGTGCCTTGGTATAAACAATAACCGCTCTATCGGGGCGCGCACCCGCACGGCCCCCCGCGGTATAAGCATCATCTCTGCGGATTTTTTTGGCGGCGGTATAGTGCGCCACCATAGAATCTATGTTTCCGCTGTTGACCAAAAATGCCAGCCGCGGCTCGCCGAAGCGCAGGTAATCCTCTTCGCCTTGCGGCTGTGAAATAATAGCAACCTTAAAGCCCTCGGCTTCAAGCACACGAGATATTATAGCCGTGCCAAAGCTCGGGTGGTCCACATAGGCATCCCCCGTAACTATAATGAAATCGGCCTGTTGCCAACCCGTTTCCTTAAATTCTTTTTTTGTAAGCGGCAAAAACGGCATAATTTTATCCTCTCAACAAATATATTTAAGTATAGCATATTTTTAAAATTCTTACAAGGGGCGGCGAGATTATTGGAAGAACAAACAAAGGAAAACACTCAAAAAGGCTCGTTTCGTTTTTTTAAAATACTTATAACGCAGTCTATCGCAGTAGCTTTGCTTCTGCTTTTCTTCTTGGCACTCAAATTTTTAAGCCAAAAGGAATTTCACTCGGCAAAGCTTTGGCATGATGAATATATTTTAGATGAAACCGCGCCCTTCGAGGTGGAAAATGTATGACCTTTAAGCTTTTCGGAACTAAAATCTATGTTTCCTTTTTGTTTGCGGCAGTAATCTCACTTATGCTGGCAACCGATAAAACGGGACTCGTTATCCCCACCCTTTTCGCCGTTTTACTGCACGAATGCGGACATCTGCTCGCTATGTGGGCCGCCGATTGTCAGCCAAAAGAGATACGCTTGGTTCCCGCATCGGTCGAGATAATCAGAGGCTTTTCAAAAAAGCCCTCGGGTGAGCTTTTAATAAGCCTATCAGGACCGCTTGCCAATTTGGTTGCGGCAGGAGCGCTGTTTGCTAATTTTTCGCTTACAAAAAACGAACTGTCGCTACACTTTTCTGCCCTCAATCTCGTTATGGGCGGATTTAATTTATTGCCCGTAAGCGGTCTTGACGGCGGAAATATTTTAGAAGCCCTGCTTTCGCGAATAACTGATTTTTGGAAAGCCGAACGAGCGGTTAAAATCATAACCGCGCTTTTTGCGGTGCTATCGTTTTTTTACGGCGTTTTTCTTTCTTTAAGGGGTAATATAAACATTTCAATTTTTATAGTTGCGCTATATTTCCTTGTTTGTATTTTTATAAAAAAATAAGACGACCTGCCAAAGCAGGTCGCCTCGTGGCGCGCCGGAGAAGATTCGAACTCCCGACCTTCTGGTCCGTAGCCAGACGCTCTATCCAGCTGAGCTACCGGCGCAAACACACACGGTTTTAAACCGCCATAGTATAATATCACAATTGTTTGGCAAAATCAATAGTTAATTTCAAATTTTTTAATTTTGTTTTAAAATAGGGTGCAAAATGGAAGCGTTAAAACTTATAAACCGCTTGGCTTGGGGTGCGCCAACGGTGCTTTTTATATTTTTTTCGGCACTGTATTTTACCCACAAAACCCGCGCACTGCAATTCAAAAAACTGCCGTTATCAATTAAAAACGCCTTTAAGCGAGGCGACAGAGATAACTCAATCTCTCCGCTTTCCGCCGCCTGCACGGCGCTCGGCGCCACTATGGGAACAGGAAATATCATCGGCGTTGCGGGTGCTATCGCAATCGGCGGAGCAGGGGCTGTCTTTTGGCTTTGGGTTGCGGCGGCACTTTCAATGATAATAAAATTTTGCGAAATTGCGCTTGCGGTAAAGCTTCGCGGCAACGCCGTTTCCTATATAGCCAAAAGCCGTCTGCCCTTTAGAAAAACGCTTTCGATTTTCTTTGCCGTGGCGGGCGCGGCGGCATCGCTGGGAGTCGGCTGTCTTACGCAGATAAACACCATATCCTGCGCCGTGCAAAGCCTCCTTATCCCCCGGCTTGGCGACGCCGAGGGCGCTTTTGCCCTAAGGCTCGCAGTAGGTGTTTTTGCCGCCTTGGCGCTCATAATGATACTTAAATCCCAAAGCCTTGTTGCCCGCGCAAGCACCGTTTTAGTCTTTTTAATGAGTGTCGCTTATACTCTCTTGTGTCTCGGCGTTATAATCTCAAGAATAAATGTTTTACCTCAAGTTTTTTCGAGTATATTTATAGGCGCGCTAAAGCCATCTGCGGTAACAGGCGGCGCGGTGGGCTCGGCTTTTATCGCAATAAGAGTAGGCTTTTCGCGCGGTGTTTTTTCAAACGAGGCGGGTATGGGCAGTGCGCCAAACGCCTACCTAAAAAGCCGCGGCTCCCCCTTTTCGCTCGGGCTTTTCGGAATATTTGAAACCTTTATTGATAGCTTTTTTATTTGCACCCTTTCAGCCCTTGCCTTTTTGGCGGTGGGCAATATTCCCTATGGTTTTGATTTGGCGGCGAGTATTCCCATAAACGCCTTTACCGCCGTTTACGGCAGAAGTGTTTTATATGCCTTTTGCCCTATTGTTTGCTTTTTCGCCTTCTCCTCGATGATAGGCTGGGGCTTTTTTGGCCTCTCCTTTTTCGAAAGCGCATTTGGCAAAAACCATAGTTTTTTCTTTCGCGCAATATTCGCGCTTTCTTGTGTTTTGGGGGCGGTCTTTAAAAGTGAGGCGGTATGGCTGCTCGCCGAAACCCTCAACGCACTTATGGTGCTTCCGAACACCGCCGCTCTTGTTTCTCACAGAAAAACCATTTTGAATATCATTTTAGAGGAAAAAAATAGGCAAGCGGCGCCTTGAGCGTTCGCTTGCCATCTTTTTTTAATAAATCAAATGCCCTTTTCCTTAAGCCTATCAAGTCCCAAATTCCATAGCTTGCCCTCGCCCTCGGTCTGATAAAGACGAACATACTCAATCAAAAACTCTATCGGCGAATCCTCAGGAACCGCATATGAAGTGGGGCCCGCGTTGCAGAAGTTGCCCTCGCAAATTATCCAGCTGTCGAAAATCATTTCCATGGGCGTATCCCTAAACATAGACATATCGCTCCAGCCGTCCATACAATTATCGTCGGATATATCGTAGGTGATATACGGTTTATCGTCAATCAGCATTTCAAGCTTTTCGGGTGTCCATAAAAATCCAAACTTATGGAACTTGCCATCGGGAACTTTATCCTCGGTTACATAACCCACAACCATCTTGTCTGCATGGTTAACAGGGTTGCCGTTTTCGTTTATCGGAAGCACACGACCTTCAAAATCATTCTCATAACCGGGCACACGAAACGCCCAGTGGTCATACCATTTGTGAATGTTGGCTGTTACGGCACTTGAGTTCGGTCCGGGTTTGCCCCAGCTCTCAAACATATCAACCTCTACAGCATATTTCCAATCCTTAAAGGGAAGCGGCTTGGGCATAGATTCCATATGGCAAACATTTGTGGTCCACCAAGCAGGCCACGCACCATGCTTAAAGGGTAGCTTTGCCGAAATTTCAGCGTAGCCATACTGCCACCACATTTTATCGCCCGTGCAAAATGCACGACCGTTAATAATATCGCTGTTTTCATCAATTTCAGCGTGGAAAACGGCACAACCATCCTTAACGCAACCATACTTAGTGTTGTCGCTGAAAGAATACTCGCTGTATCTTCCTTCAATCTGGCTTCTGTATCCATTGTCCTTTGTGGAAAAACGGGTGATATCGTCGATATGGTTACCGTCGAACTCGTCGCCCCATACATATTTATAGGTTCTGCCATCGGCTAAGGTGACCTCTTGCTCAAAGCTTTCATCCTTACCGCTTAAAAACACATCGCCCTCTATCTTGCCTGCCGCAATAAAGGTTTTGATTGCCTTTTCAACCATAACTCTATGGCCGCCCTCAAAAAGAAGCTTGCCATCTAAAAGACGAACGGCATATTCCTTGCTTGAAAGCGCTGTTTTATAGCGGTTTGTGTCACCAAGCAATATTTCTAAAGCGGTCTCCTCGGCGGTATCATCAGATGCCTCGATACAAATGCCGTTAAGGCTAAAAAAGTCCTTTAGTATCTTGGCAAAATAAATACCATATTCTTCATTGGCCGAATAAATAATTTTATAATCCTTTGCGTTTTCAAAAGCAGACATAAAATCACCCTTTATTTTTATTTTTACAAAGTAATAATACCATATTTATCCTAAAAGAAAAGGGAATATAATGTTTAAAATTTGCATTATATTCCACTTTATATAAAATTAAATTAGATTTTCCTCTATCGCCTCGCGAAGCTCGGCAACACCTATACCTTTAAGCGCCGAAAAGGGTATCACCTTAATATCCTTGTTTCCTATCTCATCGCTTATCGCCTGAAGCCTTGCTGAAAACTCTGATTTATTAAGCTTATCGCACTTTGTTGTCACCAATAAATGCGGCACCTTATAGTAATCCAAAAACTCAAGCATAGATAGGTCCTGCTCGCCTATTTTATGGCGCATATCAACAAGCTGAAGGCAAAGCCTTATGTTGCGGCCTGTTCTAAAATAGCTCTCCATCAGCTCTCCCCAACGCTCGCGCTCGCTATCGGCAACCTTGGCATAGCCATAGCCCGGCAAATCGACCAATCTCGCGGCATCCAACCGATAAAAATTAATCGTCACCGTTTTACCGGGGGTTGAGCTTACCCTCGCCATGCTCTTTCGGTTGAGCAGACGGTTAATAAGCGAGGACTTGCCGACATTTGAGCGCCCCGAAAAGCATATTTCGGGCATATCGGAAGCGGGCAACTGCTCGGCCGTTCCGAACGCCGCCTCAAACTCTGCTATATTCCAGTTCATATTTCCTCCACTATTGGCTGATTCGACTGCTTTCTGCCTCACCCTTTGGGCAGAATACCGCCGCATTTGCCTCCTCGTCTATGGGAGCAAGCGCCAAATTTATAATTTCATCAAGCTGCTTTACGGGGATAAACCTTACATTCTCAAGCACCTTTTTATCAACTTCGTCAAGGTCGGGAAGGTTATCGCTTGGTATAAATACCGTTTTCACGCCGCCCGTATAGGCCGCCATGGCCTTTTCCTTGAGTCCGCCTATTTGAAGAACTCTGCCTCTAATAGAGATTTCACCCGTCATAGCAATATCACGGCGAACTGCTCTGCCTGTAAGGGCAGAAATGAGCGCCGTCGTTATGGTAACGCCTGCCGAAGGGCCATCCTTGGGGACCGCCGATTCGGTAGCGTGAATGTGTATATCGCGGGTTTTATAAAAGTCCTCGTCTATCCCGTATTTGTGCGCGTTTGCCCTAACATATGTTACGGCGGCCGAGGCGGATTCCTTCATAATGTCGCCAAGGTTACCCGTGAGCACGGTTTTGCCCGTTCCCGAAAGCACGGCAACCTCCATTTGCATAATCTCTCCGCCAACGCGAGTCCAAGCAAGGCCGTTTATAACGCCTACCTCATCACGCTCGAGCACACGCTCGGGCCTATATTTTTTATGGCCGAGCAGTCGCTCTAAATCCTTTTCGGTATATTTAACGCTTTCGCCTTCACCCGAGGCGATAACCCTTGCCGCCTTGCCGCAGAGTGTAGCTATAGCGCGTTCAAGCTTTCTAACGCCTGCTTCGCGGGTATAAAAATCAATAAGTCCGTATATGGCGCTATCGGCAAAGTGAAGCTTTTTGGCGCTCAATGCGTGATTTTCAATCTGCCTTGCTACAAGGTGGCGCTTTGCTATGTTGAACTTTTCCTCACGGGTATAGCCGTCAAGCTCAATAACATCCATTCTGTCAAGCAAAGGCGCAGGTATGGTATCAAGCGAGTTTGCGGTTGTTATAAACACCGCACGGCTAAGGTCATAGGGCAGCTCAACAAAATTATCGCAGAAGCTAAAGTTTTGCTCGGGGTCTAACACCTCTAAAAGTGCGCTTGAGGGGTCGCCCTTATAATCCGAGCCAAGCTTATCTATTTCGTCAAGCAATATAAGCGGATTAGAAACACCTGCATTTTTAATGGCGCTTATTATCCTGCCCGGCATAGCACCAATATAGGTTTTGCGGTGACCGCGTATCTCAGCCTCATCGTGCATACCGCCTAAGGATATGCGCTGATATTTTCTGCCCATACACTCGGCGATGGTTTTACCGATAGAGGTTTTTCCAACGCCCGGAGGGCCCACAAGGCATATTATTCTGCCCTTAATTTCGGGCGAGAGTGCGTAAACCGAGAGCGTTTCTAAAATACGCTCTTTTACCTTCTGCATTCCGTAAAAATCGCGGTCAAGTATTTTTGCCGCCTTTTTAACATCAACTCGGCTTTCACTGCATTTATCCCAAGGAAGCGCCAAGCAAACATCTAAAAAGGTTCTCGAAACGGTAGCCTCGTGCGCGCCCTGAGGCATTTTTGAAAGCTTGTGAACCTCGGTGTGAAGCTTATCCTTAACCTCATCGCGTGCAAGCAGAGCCTCTATCTTTTCGTGATAAGCATCGATTTCCTCGGCGGTATCGTCACCGTAAAGCTCATCGCTTATAACCTTAATTTGCTCCTTTAGATAGTAATCCTTTTGGTTTTCTTCCAAGCGATAACGGGTTTTTTCGCTTATTTTATTGTCAATTTCGGTAATCTCACGCTCTTTTGATAAAAGCTCAAGCAGAACCTTTGCGCGAGTGACCGCACTCAGCTGCTCTAAAACAAACTGCTTGTCATCAAAGGGCGCGGGAATATTAAAGGCTATATAATCGCAAAGATATGGAATGTTATCGGTTGTTGCAACCGTCATAACAATATCGGGGGCGAGGTTTTTGTTAACCTCGGCAAACCGCTCAAACTCATTTCTTATTCTGCGGATAAGGCTTTCCTTATAAACCTCGCGGTTACGCATAGGCTTTTCCTCGCACTTTTCAATCATAGAAACATAAAACGAGCCGTTATCGGCAAAGGTTCTATGGGTTGCGCGGTATAAGCCCTGCACCAGCACCTTGGCACTGCCATCGGGCATTTTAAGCACCTGACGCACACGGCACAAGCAGCCTATTTTATATAAGTCCTCCGCCTTTGGCTCCTCAACCGTTATATCCTTTTGCGTAACGAGATATATCGGCTGGTTTTTATCCATAGCAAAGCTTATAGCTCTAATTGATTTCTTTCTGCCGACATCAAGAGTCAGCATCATTTCGGGGAATGCAACAAAGCCTCTGAGCGCAAGCACGGGAAAGGTTCCGAGCATTTCCTTTTCACTAACGGGCATCTATAAAAATCTCCTTTGGAATAAAACTTAAAATTATTTTAAAAGTGTTGCGCAAAGCGCATTATCCTGAAAAACAAATAAAACGGTGTTTTGCTCAAAGCTGTATTCAAGCACCGAAAGCGCCTCACTTGCGGGCAGGAAAAAGATTTCACCCTCTTCTGCCTCACGCTCGGTCGTCTCAAAGCCTAGAGAGGTCATAGTATCTCGAACCTCGAGCGAAACCGCTCCCGACTTAAAGCCGAAGCCATCGCCGAAGCTTACAAGCTCGCTCACCGTTTTTTCATCGGCGGCATCGTAATAAATATTAATTCCCATAAGCGCTACAAGCCCGAGCCCGTTTTCCTCGTAAACGGTATACTCCCACTCGCTGTGGCTGTGTCCCGCTTCCTCATCGGAGGCCTCTCCCTCGACCCTTTCATCAAGAGTTTTCTTGATTTCCTCAATGCTTTCGCCGAGCGAAAATTCACATTCGGGCATCTTGCCGTGGGATGCGTAATACTCAACATCTATATCGTGCTTCTTTGCCGCTGAGGCTTTATCGCTCTTGCAACCCGCAAAGGATAAAAGCATCAAAGCACAAAGAAAAATTGAAACGATTTTTTTCATCATTTTTCTCCTTTAAAGGAATGTTCGTTTAAAAGTGAATTTCTCTGCTGCCATAGCGCTTCAGAGAGGTCCACATAATATTTATGCGGCTTTTCAAAGCGCGTAACCTCGTCCCAGAGGCTATCTACCGCCTCTTGTCTATGACGGCTTATTTCGGCAACGCTCGGTGAGGTATAAACCTGCTTGCCCGCTTCAAAAATCTTAATTTGAAGCTTTTGCGCCTTGAAATTCGTGACAGTTTTGCGCTTCCAGGTGTAATCGGGGTCGAAAATCTCATAGGGGAGCGAATCGTCAATCCTCTCGTGATTAAGGGTTATAACATCGGCAATTGCCTTGCCGCTTTCCCTATCGTAAAGACGCCACGGAATCTTAACACCAGGTATAGTGATTTTGCTGATATTCTCACTCACCTTAATTTTAGGAATGATATTTCCGTTTTCTTCAACTGCGGCAAGCTTATAAACTCCGCCGAAAACCGCCTCGCTTGAAGCGGTGATAAGGCGCTCACCAACGCCGTAGCTATCAACACAAGCACCTTGGAAAATCATATCGCGAATGAGGTATTCATCGAGCGAATTTGAAACGCAGATTTTGCAGTCAGGGTATCCCGCATCGTCAAGCATTTTTCTAACCTTCTTGCTAAGGTAGGTTATATCGCCGCTATCTATTCTAACACCCACGGGGCGCTTGCCGAGGGGGGCTAAAACCTCATTGAAAACCTTAATGGCATTGGGTATTCCCGATTTTAAAACATTATAGGTGTCCACAAGCAATAGACAGCTATCAGGATATTTAAGAGCGTAGGTTTTAAACGCCTCGTATTCATCATCGAAAAGCTGAACCCAGGAATGAGCCATCGTTCCCGTTGCCTTAACCGAGAAATCCTTTGCGGTTTTAACAAGCGAGGTTCCGCTGCAGCCGCCGATTATTGCGGCGCGCGCACCATAGTATGCCGCATCCGCACCCTGCGCTCTGCGCGCACCAAACTCCATAACAGGTCTGCCTGCCGCCGCGCGAACTATTCTGTTTGCCTTTGTGGCAATAAGCGATTGGTGGTTTACAATTAAAAGCAACGCCGTTTCAATGAGCATAGCTTGCATCGCAGGACCGCGCACCGTTACTATCGGCTCGTGCGGAAAAATCGGTGTGCCCTCGGGGACCGCCCAAACATCACAGCTAAACTTAAAATCTCGAAGGTAATCTATAAACTCTTTAGAAAACAGCGAGAGCGACTCTAAATATTTAATATCGCTTTCATCAAAATGCAGGTCGTTGAGATACTCAATCAACTGTTCAATGCCCGCCATTATGGCAAAGCCGCCGTTATCGGGCACTCTGCGGAAAAACATATCAAAATAGGTAATCTTATTACGCATTTCGCTTTGGAACAAGCCGTTTGCCATGGTAAGCTCGTATAAATCCATAAGCATAGTAAGATTTCTATTATCTATTCTCATTTTTCTGCCTCCTACATTTTTTCGGGTGCATCAATCTTGAGCATCGAAAGAACATTTTTAATAGCAATTCCTGCCGCATAGCATAGGTTAAGCCTTGCCATAGTGAGCGACTCATCCTCACCCTTTACTCTGCAGGCCGCATAGAATTTATGGAATTTAGTTGCAAGCTCGGTAACATAGTGGGTTATTCTTGCAGGGTCATAGCTCTTTGCCGCAAGAACAATCTCATCGGTTAATGCCGAGAGGTGCAAAATAAGCTCTTTTTCCTCGGCGGCGGTAAGAAGCGCAAGCTCACCCTTATCGCAACCGCGTAGGCTTATACCCTCTGCCTCAAGATTTCTTATTATGCTCGAAATACGCGCGTGCGCATACTGAACATAATAAACGGGGTTGCTGTTTGATTCGCTGACAGCCAAATCCAAATCAAAATCAAAATGACTGTTGGGCTCGCGGAGATTAAAGAAAAATCTTGCCGCATCAATCGGCACCTCATCGAGCAAGGTCACAAGCGTTATCGCCTTACCCGAACGCTTTGAGGCCTTGATAACCTCACCGTTTCGCACAAGGCGCACCATCTGCATAAGCACAACATCGAGTCGGCTCGCATCTACGCCCAAAGCCGTGAGCGCCGCCTTAAGACGCGGAACATAACCGTGATGGTCAGCACCTAAAATATCAATCGCGCGGTCAAATTTTCTGATTTCGAGCTTGTTATAGTGGTATGCAATATCGGGAACAACATAGGTCGGCACGCCGTTTGCACGAACGAGAACAAAGTCCTTATCGCAGCCGAAATCGGTAGCCTTAAACCAGAGTGCATCCTCAAGGGTATAGGTGTGGCCGCTCTCCTTTAGAAGCTCTATTATGCGCGCAGCCTCCTTGTTGTTATGAAGGGTGCTTTCCTTAAACCAAGTATCGTATTTAATGCGGTATTTTAATAGGTCGGTTTCGAGTGCCGCAATATTTTGCGGAAGCGCAAATTCTACAAGCGCCTTCCGCCTTTCCTCCTCGGATTTATTGATATAGCTGTCCCCATTTATCTCGGCGAAGGCCTTAGCATGAGCAATTATATCCTCTCCGTGATAGGAATCCTCGGGCATCTCAATGCCCTCAAGGTAAAGCTGCTGATAGCGAAGGTCTAGGGAGAGAGCGAATTTATTAATTTGATTGCCCGCATCGTTGATATAAAACTCGCGCTCAACATAGTAGCCTGCGGCATCCATAACTGCGGCAAGGCAATCGCCCAAGGCGCCGCCGCGCGCGTTGCCGATATGCATAGGCCCTGTTGGGTTTGCCGAAACAAACTCTACGAGCACGCGCTTATTTTCACCGAAATCGCTTCTGCCGTAGCTGTCGCGCTTATTTATAACATCGGATATTATATCGGCATAATAATCTGCATTTAAAAAGAAATTCAAAAAGCCGGGACCTGCAATCTCTGCGCGGTCGATATATGTGTTTTGAAGCTTCATATATTTAAGCAACGCTTCGGCTATCATTCTGGGCGCCTTTTTAAAGGCTCTTGCCCAAACAAGCGCCGCATTTGCGGCATAATCGCCATGCTCGCGGTTTGAGGGAACCTCTATTGTAAACGCGGGAAGCTCGGCGCTTTCAAATTCACCGTTTTTTATTGCCTCCTCGGCGGCCGAATAAAGCAACGCCCTTATTTGTTCTTTTGCTGTTTTTACTAAAACCGACATTCTATTCTACCTCTCTAACACTGATTTCAACCGTGTTTTCACTAATTGCCTGCATATTTGTATCGAGCGTATAGGTCATCTTAAGCTCGCCCGACTCTAAAAGTCGGTTCTTTATTTCCTTGCCGTATATCCCAAGCGTAAGGTCGCCTATGGGGGTGCTGTAAAAACAGCTTGTCCTAACCCCTTTTTCAATTATGAGCCGCGAGGATAAATCTCCGCGCCGCTCTAAAACAACGCTATCGCTTCCCTTGGCCGTAAGGGTGGTATCAACGCGCTTCTCACCGAGAAGCTCTCCCTCACTGTATCTAAGGGTGACCGTGTTCTCGGTGACATCAATGCTGCCCTCGGTCGTAAGCTCAATTACTTCCTTTTCCTCGCCGAGCCCTTGGCTTCCCTTTACCTTTATTAAAACCTTTTTCATAACGAGTCTATATCCACCTCAATAATATCCTTATCATCTATATCCGTGCCGAGCAGAGTTCGGGCTGTTTTGCCGAAGGATTCCGCCCTGTCGGTAACAAAAAACTTATGCTCTGCGCTCGCCTTGCCTTCGCAAAGGCTATCGCTTTCGGTTAGTCTTTCCAAAACCGCCTCGGCAGTGGCCTCGCCCATATTTATAAGCGTAACATCATCACCGCAAAGCTTTTTGATTGCGGCGGATAATATCGGGAAGTGGGTGCAGCCTAAAATAATAGTGTCGACACCCATTTGAAGCATCGGATCTAAATATCGCTTTAATGTTTCGGTAACTACGATATCATTCTCACCGCTCCAGCCGACCTCTACGAGCTGAACGAGAAGCGGTGCGCTCGCTTCGACCACGGTTGCCTTGGGCAAAAGCTTTAATATTTGACGCTTATGCTCGCCGCTCGTTATGGTCGCCGCCGTCGCCAGCACGCCGATTTTTTGGTTGCGAGTAACCCTTATTGCCGCACGAACCGAGTGGGAAACCACCTCTATAAACGGAACGGGCAGTCCCTTGGCGGTATCGCTTGCCACCGAAGATACCGTTCCGCAAGCGGCAACGATAAGCTTAACATCCTTTGATAGCAGAAAGTTTTCATCCTGCAGCGCATACTTCCTTATGGTTTCACGGCTTCGAGTTCCATAGGGCACTCTACCCGTATCGCCGAAATAAATTATCTTCTCATCGGGCAATATTTTCATAATCTCCTTTGCAACCGTAAGGCCGCCGAGTCCCGAATCGAAAATACCGATAGCGCGATTATCTGCCATAAGGCACACTCCTTCACGACAATTATTCATATTATCATACCATATTTTATGCCGCGTTGCAACTGTTTTTGCCATAAAAAAAGACCGACGGGGTTATTTCCCCATCGGTCTTAAGTTTATAAAAAATCACGCAGTAAGATAATAACGCACAAGCGACTGCAAAAGCGTATCGCGGTCTATTCTGCGAATAAGGTTGCGGGCGTTATTATGGGTTGTGATATAGGTGGGGTCCTCAGAAAGAATATAGCCCACGATTTGATTAATAGGGTTATAGCCCTTTTCCTTGAGCGCATCATAAACGCAGGTGAGAATTCGGCGAATTTCCTGCTCGGTTTGGTCGCCTATCGAAAAAGTCATAGTCTTATCATTCATAAATAACACCTCTCTTGTTTTCTATTGTATTACGAATTCTTCTAAAATACAAGTATTATTTTCTAAGCTCTGCGCCTAATTTTTCAAGCTTTTCAATTATTTTTTTGCTTGCAAGGTCAATCTGCTCATCGGTAAGCGTTCCCTCGGCTGAGCGCAGCCAAACGCTATACGCCACGCTCTTTTTGCCCGCAGGAATTTGAGCGCCCTCGTAAACATCGAAAAGCTCAAGCCTTTCAAGCAATCTTCCCGCACCGCTTGAAATCGCACGCTCAAGCTCGCCTACCGCTATTTCCTTGTCGCAAAGCATAGCGAAATCGCGCTCAACAGCAGGGTATTTCGGAAGCGGCTTATAGGTGGTCTTGCGGCGGTTAATTCCGAGCAGAACATCAAGCTTAAGCTCGGCGATATAAACGCGGCTTTCAATGCCGTAAGCGGCGGCAACCTCGGGATGACACTCACCCAAAACGGCGGCGGGCTGATTGTTAGCCTTAACAAGCGCCTGTCTGCCGGGGTGCAAATAAGGCTCGTTTGCGCGCTCATATTGAGTATGCGCACCAAACTGCTTCATAACATCCTCTATTATTCCCTTAAGAGTGAAGAAATCCTCATCTTTTCCGTAAATTCCTATTGAAAGAGTAGGAAGCTCAAGCGGTTGCTCTGTAAGCGGTAACGCGCGCGGCTCGAAGCGCTTGCTTATCTCGAAAAATCTGCCCGACTCTATCTTGCGGTTGATATTGGTTGAAAGCACGGTGAGCATACTTGTTGTAAGCTGGGTGCGCATAGTGCTGTATTCATCGCCGAGCGGATTTATAAGCTTAATCGCACAGCGGCGAGCGTCATCGCTTGCAAGCCTCAGCGTATCCAAAGCAGAAGAGGCGATAAATGAATAGGTTGCAATCTCATAGCAGCCGCTCGCGCAAAGAAGCTCCTTGAGCTTATCGGTTTTAGCGCGCTCGGGCAGAAGTGTTCCGCGATTAACGGCACCGCGCAGTGCAGTTCCTACTATATGGTCGTAGCCGTATATTCTCATAACCTCTTCGGCCAAATCAGCGCGCCCCTCAATATCATCACGGATAGACGGCACTCGAACGGTGAGCATAGTGCCATCGGCGGTGGTTTCAAGTCCTAGGCTATTTAGAATTGAAATCATAGTTTCAAGCGGAATTTGAACGCCCAAAAGCTCTAAAATCTTATTGGCGTCTACCGATAAAATTCTATCCTCGGGTAATCCTTCGTTGCAATCAAGCGCGCCCTCGATAATATCGCCCGCGTCAAGCTCACTTATGAGCGCGAGCGCTCTGTTCATAGCAAACTCAACATTTACTATATCAACGCCCTTTTCAAATCTGCCGCTCGCCTCAGTTCTTATGCCGAGCGCACGGCCTGTATGACGAATATTATCACGGCGGAATTTAGCGGCCTCAAGGAATAAATCACGGGTATCATCCTCGATTTCACTTTCCCTGCCGCCCATTATTCCCGCAAGGCAGGAGGGCTTTTCGCCGTCGGCAATAACGAGCATATCAGAGCCCAGCGTATATTCCTTGCCGTCAAGCGTTGTTATGCTCTCGCCCGCCTTGGCAGTTCTAACTATTATCTGCTTGTTCGCAAGGTCGTTATAATTAAACGCGTGCATAGGCTGACCTGTTTCAAGCATAACAAAATTGGTAATGTCAACTATATTATTTATCGGGCGCATTCCCGAAGCCGTAATCGCCTTTTGCATCCAAGCAGGCGATGGCTTTATGCGAAGATTTTTAACAACCCTGCCTATATAGCGCGGGCAAAGGTCGTAGTTTTGAACGGATAGGCTTATATAATCGTTTATATCTCCGCCAACGGTTTTATATTCGGTTGAGGGCTCGCGGTAGCTCGTTCCGAGCACTACCGAAATTTCCTTTGCAACGCCTAAAAAGCAGTTGCAATCGGGACGGTTGGCCGTAATCTTAAAATCAATTATAGTATCGTCAAGCCCTAAAACCTCGCGCATATCGGTGCCGGGTAGATAATCGGGCTTTAATATTAAAATGCCGTTAACCGAGGCGCCCTCATAATCCTCTTCGGTAAGGCATAATTCCTCGCCCGAGCAAAGCATACCAAAGGAATCAACACCGCGAAGCTTGCCCGAAACGATATGGGCGCCGTTTGGTAAATAGCTGTCATTAAGTGCGGCGGGAACATAATCGCCCACGCTTATATTTTGAGCGCCCGTTACTATCTGAACAGGTGCCTTATCGCCCGTATCTATCTGACAAATTTGAAGGTGGTCGCTGTTTTCATGGGGTGTGATTTCGATTATTTTACCCACCACAACATTTTTAATGTTTTCACCCTCATACTCAATGCTTTCAACCTCAAAGCCCGCCATTATCATACGATTGCAAAGCTCATCAATTGAAACATTTATCTCAACATATCTTTTAAGTGCCTTAAGTGAAATTTTCATCTCGCCACCCCTTTCTTAAAACTGCTCAAGAAAACGCTTATCGTTTTCAAATAGCAAGCGAATATCGCTGATTTTATAGCGGGTGGTTGTAAGCCTGTCAAGACCGATGCCAAAGGCAAAGCCGCTATACTCATCAGGGTCTATCCCACAGCTGCGAAGCACATTCGGGTGAACCATACCCGCGCCCAAAATCTCTATCCAACCGCTGCCCTTGCAAACACGGCAGCCCTTGCCGCCGCACTCCGAGCAGGTAACATCAACCTCAACCGAGGGCTCGGTAAAGGGGAAGAAGGAGGGACGGAATTTAACCTTTGTGTCGTTTCCATAAATCTCACGGGCAAACTGCTCAAGCACTCCCTTTAGGTCGCACATGGTAACGCCCTTATCAACAACGAGTCCCTCAATCTGATGGAAAACGGGTGAATGGGTAGCATCTACCTCGTCGGCTCTGAAAACTCGGCCCGGACAGATAACGCGAATGGGAGGCTTGCGCGTTTCCATCGTTCTTATTTGTGCCGCAGAGGTTTGGGTGCGTAAAAGCAGATTTTCGCCCAAATAGAAGGTATCCTGCATATCTCTTGCAGGGTGGTCTGCCGGCACATTAAGACATTCAAAATTATAATAATCGGTTTCAACCTCAGGACCGTCAACAACATCAAAGCCCATTGATTTAAAAATATCAATCATATCGTTAAGCACGGTGTTAAGCGGATGCAGCCCGCCCGCATTTCCGCGCTTTGCAGGCATAGTTATATCTATGGTTTCATCGAGTAATCTCTGCGCCGTAGCGGCCGATTTCATCTGCTCTGCCTTCTCGCCTATTGCGAGCTCAAGCTCTGCCTTTGCGGCATTGACAAGCTGGCCCATCACGGGGCGCTCCTCTGCCGAAAGCGAGCCCATCATCTTAAGAAGCGCAGTAAGCTCTCCCTTTTTGCCAAGATATTTAACGCGAAGCGTTTCAATATCGGCACTATCCTTTGCCTCTTTAATAGCGGCTGCAGCCTCAAGCTTTAAAGCCTCAAGTTTTTCCTTCATTTTCTTTCTCCTTTTATTTTGGGCAAAATAAAAAACTCCGCCCGTATTACAGGACGAAGTTTAAAAACCAAACTCCGCGGTACCACCCGCATTTTCGCTCAAAGAGCAAACACTCTCATAGTCTTTAACGGAACTAACCCGTTGCCGCTTACTTTTTAGTTCGGCAGCACTGCTCAAAAGGGAACTTCGGAGGGCGGTTTCTTAAATCTGCTTTCAGCCGAGGACAGATTCTCTCTAAAAGACGCTCGCGAACCTACTTTTCTTTATCATAGCATTTACAAAAGCATCATATCACTTTTTTACTGCATTTGCAAGTGTTTTTTAATTTTTTCACAAAGCTCGGCGAGCGCTTGCATACAAAGCGTTTCTCCGCGCACGCTCTCGGTAAGCCCCGCTTCCTCTATCGCCGCCTTTAAAACCGCCTTGTCTATACCCATCGTATTTGAAACGGTGTTTAAAAGAGTTTTGCGCCTTTGGGCGAAACAGGCTCTTACAAGTTTAAAGAAAAACTCCTCATCGGAAATGCTGACGGGCGGCTTCCTTCTTATCTTCAAATTTATTACTGCCGAGTCTACCTTTGGCGCCGGCAAAAACGCCTCTCGCGGCACAAAGAAAAGCTCGCTTGCCTCGGAATAATAGTCCACCGCCACCGTAACAGCGCCTGCTTTTCTTGAGCCCACCTCGGCACAAAGACGGTCGGCCGCTTCCTTTTGAACCATAACCGTAATGCTTTCAATCGGCAGCCTGCTTTCAAGAAGGCTCATAACAAGCGGTGAGGTTATATAATAAGGTAGATTGGCGCAAACGGTTACGCGCGAACAGCGTGAAAACTCCTCGGCGATTATTTTTTTAAGGTCAAGCTTCATAGCATCGCCGAAAATCACCTTAACATTTGAAAAATCGGCAAGCGTTTTTTTAAGCACCGGCTCAAGCCTTCTGTCAAGCTCAATTGCCACCACCCTCTGCGCCCGCTCGCAAAGCTCGCGCGTGAGCACTCCGGCACCGGGGCCTATCTCAAGCACCCCCGTTTCGCTATCGGCGGCAGCCTCAGCCATTTTGGGACAAACGCTCTCATCAATCAAAAAATTCTGACCAAGCGACTTTTTAAACGAAAAGCCCTCGGCCTCGAGTATTGCCCGAACATTTCTTTTATCAGCAAGGTTCATAATACACCCCAAAAACTCGTTTTCTTATATTATATTTCAAACGCTTCGCGCTTTCAAGAAAATTTTAGGTGACAAAACAAAATAGGTGTGCTATAATAGGCATACTATTTGAATTGGATGTGAATTTAATTGGATAATCGTTATTATGATAATGTTATTGCCGAGATGAAGCCGTTTTTAGATGAGCAGGGCTTTGCTTTAGAGGCTGATGGCAGCTTTAAAAACGATAAAAAGCAGATTAAGGTTGAATATAATGAGGCTCGCCAAATGTTCCTGCTGCTCGCAGCCGAGCCCGAAGGCGAATATAAAGAAATCAACGCTTGGCTTTTTGACGATTCCCAAACCGAGCGCGATGCCGAAGCTGTCGGCATAGATTTTTGCGAGAGTCTGCGCGGCGAATTGGGTGCCAGGAAAACCCGAAATATATCGGCGCAGATAGACTTGCCCACCGCAAAGGATTCCTCAACCGTAACAGGCTTTGCAAAAAAGGTGCTTGATGTTTATCCTCAATTTAAGGATGCTTATAAGGCACATATTATGTGCTACGGCAATTTCCTTTATCTTGAGTTTTTCAGCACCACCTTGGTGCCGCAGATTAAGCAGGTGCTCACCTCGGGCAACAAAAAGAGCGTAAAGAAGCTTTCAGAGCTTCTCTCAACCGCCTACACCGAGGGCGATAAGGCCACCACCAACACCGCCGTTGCCGTGCTTGCCGCAGCAGCAAGCGGTGACGCCGCAACCGCCGAGGCCGCTCGCGCAATGCTTGCGGATAACTCGCATTTCCTGCAGGCGTTTAACAACCTGTTGCCGATAGTTGAAAAGAATAAAAAAATAAATAATGCACTGGTTAAATAAAATAAAACAACAAAAAAGACCGCTCTAACGCTGAGTTCCAATAAGGAAGTATTTCTTTAAAATGCGAACTTTTGGCACAATAATTTGTCAAAAATCCCCGATATGCGTCAGCATTATCGGGGATTTTTTTCTCTTCTTGCACTCAAAATTTTCATTTTAAAGTGCTT
>JAZNOY010000006.1:0-16137 GCA_045589375.1 Acutalibacteraceae bacterium
TATCAGACAACTCCCAAGCGTACAATAAAAGAAAAGTTGATATTTTCAACCTGAGGTTGAAAGTGATATTCTGTGCTTCGCACAGAGTGATATTATGCCTTGCGGCATAGTGATATTTTTGCTGTCGCAAAAGTGATATTATATTCGCCTCCAAAACTCGCGAAGCGAATATCACTTGCGAAGCAAATATAACTGAGCGAAGCTCAATATAACTCGCCGAAGGCGAATATAACTGCACCCACCAAAGGCAAAAAATCCGCTCATCGTAAGATGGGCGGATTTTTTAATTACTCAAAATTAGCCTTTGATAGCTGCCTGAGCTGCTGCGAGGCGAGCAATCGGAACGCGGAAGGGTGAGCAAGAAACATAGTCAAGGCCAATCTTGTGGCAGAACTCAACAGAAACAGGGTCACCGCCGTGTTCGCCGCAGATACCGCAATGGATGGAAGGACGAGCCTTCTTACCAAGAGCAACGGCCATATCCATAAGCTTGCCAACACCATTCTGGTCGAGCTTAGCAAACGGGTCGTTCTCATAAATCTTAGTATCATAATAAGCTGTAAGGAACTTACCTGCGTCATCACGGCTGAAGCCGAATGTCATCTGAGTAAGGTCGTTAGTTCCGAAGCAGAAGAACTCAGCTTCCTTAGCGATTTCATCAGCAGTAAGGCAAGCTCTCGGAATTTCCATCATAGTTCCAACTTCATACTTGAGCTCCACGCCTGCAGCTGCGATTTCTGCATCAGAAGTAGCAACAACAACATCCTTAACATACTTTAATTCCTTAACCTCACCGGTAAGAGGAATCATAATCTCGGGAACGATGTTCCAATCGCTGTGTGCTTTCTTAACATTAATAGCAGCACGGATAACAGCGGTGGTCTGCATCTTAGCAATTTCAGGATAGGTAACTGCAAGACGGCAACCACGGTGGCCCATCATGGGGTTGAACTCGTGGAGAGAAGAAATGATATTCTTAATATCTTGAACAGTTTTGCCCTGAGCCTTAGCAAGAGCAGCAATATCAGCTTCCTCGGTGGGAACGAACTCGTGTAGCGGGGGGTCTAAGAAACGAATGCAAACGGGGTTGCCTTCTAAAGCTTCATAAAGCTTCTCAAAGTCGCCTTGCTGATAGGGGAGAATCTTAGCAAGAGCAGTCTCTCTGCCTTCAACAGTATCAGAGCAAATCATTTCACGGAAAGCAGCGATTCTTTCAGCCTCAAAGAACATATGCTCTGTGCGGCAAAGACCGATGCCTTCAGCACCAAGCTCACGAGCCTTCTTAGCATCAGCGGGAGTATCGGCATTTGTGCGAACCTTAAGAGTTCTAAACTCATCAGCCCACTCCATAATTCTGCCAAACTCACCGGCAATTTCAGCATCAACGGTCGGGATAATACCATCATAGATATTACCGGTTGAGCCATCGATTGAAATATAATCGCCTTCATTATAGGTTTTACCTGCAAGAGTGAACTTCTTGTTTTCTTCATCCATAATGATGTCACCGCAGCCGGAAACACAGCAGGTTCCCATACCACGAGCAACAACGGCAGCGTGAGAGGTCATACCGCCACGAACGGTGAGAATACCCTGAGAAGCCTTCATACCTGTAATATCTTCGGGAGAGGTTTCAAGACGAACGAGAACAACCTTTTCTCCGCGAGCATTCCAAGCCTCTGCATCTTCAGCAGTAAATACAACCTTACCGCAAGCAGCACCGGGAGAAGCGCCCAAGCCCTTGCCTGCAGGAGTAGCAGCCTTTAATGCCTTTGCATCAAACTGCGGGTGCAAAAGGGTATCAAGGTTACGCGGGTCAATCATAGCAACAGCCTGCTTCTTATCAATCATGCCCTCATCAACAAGGTCACAAGCAATCTTTAAAGCAGCCTTAGCGGTGCGCTTACCATTACGGGTTTGGAGCATATAAAGCTTACCGTGCTCAACGGTGAACTCCATATCTTGCATATCACGGTAGTGGTCTTCAAGAGTATTACATACATCAATAAACTGAGCATAAGCCTCAGGGAATTTATTAGCCATTTCAGCAATCGGCATAGGAGTGCGAACGCCTGCAACAACGTCTTCACCCTGAGCGTTGGTGAGGAACTCACCCATAAGGCCCTTTTCGCCTGTAGCGGGGTCACGAGTGAAAGCTACGCCTGTGCCGCAATCATCACCCATGTTACCAAATGCCATCATCTGAACGTTAACAGCGGTGCCCCAAGAATAAGGAATATCGTTGTCACGACGGTAAACATTGGCACGGGGGTTGTCCCATGAACGGAAAACGGCTTCAACAGCGCCAATTAACTGCTCCTTGGGGTCAACAGGGAAGTCCTTGCCAATCTTGTTCTTATATTCATTCTTGAATTGACCTGCGAGAACCTTAAGGTCTTCAGCGGTGAGGTCAACGTCCTGAGTAACGCCTTTTTCTTCCTTCATCTCGTCGATAAGCTCTTCAAAATACTTCTTACCAACTTCCATAACTACGTCAGAATACATCTGAATGAATCTTCTGTAGCAGTCCCAAGCCCAACGGGCGTTGCCTGATTGCTCAGCCATAAACTCAACAACCTCTTCGTTAAGACCGAGGTTAAGAATGGTATCCATCATACCGGGCATAGAAGCACGAGCACCTGAACGAACGGAAACGAGAAGCGGATTGGTCTTATCACCGAACTTTTTGCCGGTAATGCCTTCCATATCATCGATGCCCTTCATGATTTGTGCCATGATTTCATCATTGTTTTTTCTGCCATCTTCATAATACTGTGTGCAAGCTTCGGTAGAAACGGTGAAACCCTGAGGAACGGGAAGACCGATTTTGGTCATCTCAGCAAGGTTAGCGCCCTTACCGCCGAGAAGCTCACGCATGCTAGCGTCGCCCTCTTTAAAAAGGTAAACATACTTGTGACCCATTAAGAATCAACCTCCTAAAATTATATGGAACGAGTCCATTTTTTAACTATGTGACCTCAAACTATTTGAGTATCCAAATTATTATAACATATTTTTCAGAAAATTAAAGAGAAAATATGCAAAAAATTGAAAATTTTTCATAAAAACCAAATTTTTACATAAAAAAACGCCTTGTTTTGTAAAACAAGACGATTTTTTCTTATTTTATTGCTTTGCTAATAGCCTTTGATACAGGAAAAGCAATCAAAAATCCTGTTATGATTTCAACAATACCGTTTATACCGACGAAAAGCAAAACAAAGGTAAATGGATTTGCAGCGCCAAGGGCGGTCACAAAGCTTTGAATGTAGTCGGTGTTGTAAAAGCAAAGACAAAGCGTTGTCATAAAGAAAATTGTGTTCAAAATAGGTGCTGCAAGGCTTGCTGCGGCATAGGGTAAAATTCTGTTTTTACCTATGCTTGCGCATCCTTTAAATACTAACCCCGATAGATAGCCTGTAAGTATTCTTGTAGGTATACAAACAAGAGCAGTAAGCCACGGATTGATGCCGAGAAGCATTACTCCGAATGGGCTGTATCCAAAGCACTGCAGAAAGCTTACAACGCCGAAAACGCCACCGAGAACCGCGCCAACGGTTGGGCCGAAAAGGCACGCGCCGATTGCAACGGGAACCATTGAAAAGGTGATTTCAAGGCCAAGAGTGCGAAGCGGAAGGAAGGAAACAATGCAGATTAAAGCCGCTAACATTCCTTCTATGGCAAGTCTTTTGATTTTTTCAGTTTTCATAATAAAATTACCTCCGATACTGTCCTAAAAAGGTTCAGTTCATTTGTTTATTTTATTGCCTTATTGGCATTAAAACCTATTTATTTCTCTCATAAATCTCACGTAAACCGTCTAAAAGTAAATTTTCGTTGTAAATAATATTTGTTTTACAGTGGGTGATGATATCCTTTGAAAGACCTCCTGTAGCAACGACCGTAGGCTCCTCGCCCAATTCGTCACAAATGCGCTCGAGTAATCCATCAAGCATAGCGGCGGTGCCGTAAACGAGCCCCGATTTCATACAATCAACCGTATTTGTTCCTATTACCGACCGCGGTGCAGAAATGTTAATAGAAGTCAATTGAGCGGTGTTTTCAGCAAGAGCTTTTAGGGTAAGGCGAACGCCGGCCGCAATTATTCCTCCGCAAAACGAACCGTTTTTATCAATAACGCTGATGGTAGAGGCAGTTCCCATATCAATAATAACGCAGGGGAGGGTGTATTCGTTAATAGCACCAACGGCGCCCGCAACCAAATCCGCACCAAGCTGCGCAGGATTGTCAATTTTAATGTTTAGCCCTGTTTTAACGCCGGGACCAAGAACAAGCGGCACAATGTCGCACAGCAGAGCCACGGCCTTGCTGATAGTAGTGCTTAAAGAGGGAACAACCGAAGAAATTATGCAGTCCTCTATCTCGTGATAATCTTGACCGTGAAGGAGTAAAATATTTTTAATTTCAACAGCGCATTGGTCAGGAGTAATGCTCGCAACAGTTGCGAGTCGAGCAGTAAATAAAAGCACCTCCTCGTCATAGGTGCCGAGGGTTATGTTGGTGTTGCCAACATCAATTGCAAGCAGCATAAATACAACTCCTTCCGTAAAGTGTTGTGGCATTTTATAGCCGAAAATTTTCATTCCGTAAACTACTACATTATTATACATATATTCAGTCGAAAGTCAATAAAAATAAAAAACAGTTGACTATTTCGGTAATTGCTGATATAATGTTGGTTGCTATATGGGGTTATATCCCAAATTTAGCTCCTTGCCCCGCAAAAATTGCGGAGCCAAATGACCATAAGGAGGTGCAACGAAATGACCAATAAGTATGAGGCAGCATTTGTCTTTTCTGTAGCAGGCGGCGATGAGTCGGTTAATGCTCTTAAGGAAAAGTTCAATGATTTGATTGCCAAAAACGGCACGGTTGAAAGCGTTGATGAATGGGGTAAGCGCAGACTTGCCTATCTTATCAACGACGAGGCTGAGGGCTTTTATGTGTTCACTACTTTCACAGCAGAGCCTACTTTCCCGGCTGAAATCGAGCGTATAGCCGGTATTACCGAAGGCGTTCTTCGCGTAATGATTATCAAAAAGTAATGGGGGATATTTAAATGTTTAATTTAGTAGTTTTAACAGGTCGCTTAACCGCTGACCCCGAACTCAAGACAACTCCTAACGGTATATCCGTTACAACCTTCTCTATTGCTGTTAGCCGCCGTTACCGTGCAGGCGAGGAAACTCAGGCAGACTTCATCAACATTGTTGCTTGGCGTCAAACTGCAGAGTTTATCACTAAGTATTTTAAAAAGGGCAATATGATTGGTATCGAGGGCTCTATTCAAACTCGTAGATACACTGATAAAAACGGTAATAATCGCACGGCTTTTGAGGTTGTTGCTAACAATGCCCAATTTGTTGAATCTAAAAAGGATAGCGCATCCGGTGCTTCGGCTGAAGATACTGCTTCGTTCAGCAATGCCGGCAGCAATGATTTTGCTGAAATTGATACCGGACTTGATGATGACCTTCCGTTTTAATTCATTAACTTAATAATGAAAGGAGCTTTCTAATATGGAAAAGACTGAGAGACCGCTTCACAGAAAGCCGCGCAAGAAAGTTTGCCATTTCTGTGCTGACCGTGTTGAAGAGATTGATTATAAGGATGTAGCAAAGCTTCGCAAGTTTGTTTCTGAGCGCGCAAAGATTCTTCCGCGCAGAGCAACAGGCACTTGCGCAAAGCACCAGCGTGATTTAACAATTGCAGTTAAGCGCGCGCGTCAGGTTGCATTGCTTCCTTACTCTAACGACTAATTTTTATGCCTCGCTTTGCGGGGCATTTCTTTTTGTTGACAAAAATTATATGCTGTGTTAGTATTATAGCATAATCTTGATAGAGGTGCGGTTTTCATCAGTATCGCTTATATGTGCGCGGAAAGGCCGAGCGTGAAAGGGAACACCGCCGAAATCATATAGTCTTTTCCGAGGCTGTTTGGTTGGGTTGTTATATAATATGTAACTTCCTGTCACTACTTGTGGAGCGCTATCACTGTTACAAATATTAATTTGTATTCTTTCGTGATTGCAGCGTTGCAGTCACGATTTTTAATTTTGGGGGTATTATTATGAAGGTAAAATCAATTTTGCCAAAGCTGCTGATTGTGGCATTCGTTGTTGCATTTGGTGTTTTGTGCTATTTTACAGGCTCTATAACCGAGCCGGTAGGCACTCTTTGGTCGCTTTTCCCGCCGGTTGTTGCCATAGGCTTGGCGCTTATAACTAAAGAGGTTTATTCTTCCTTGTTTGTGGGTATTGTTGTTGGTGGCTTTTTGGCAACGGGATTTAAACCGCTTGATGCGGTTGATAAGATTGTAAGTGAAGGTCTTATCGCTTCTATTTCCGGAACAGCGGGCATTTTTATGTTCCTTGTTGTGCTCGGTGTAATCGTTGCATTGCTCAATAATGCGGGTGGCTCGCAGGCCTTTGGTAATTGGGCGGCGAAGCATGTAAAAACTCGTGTTGGTGCAGCTCTTGCAACCTTCGTGTTCGGCGTTTTAATTTTTATCGACGATTATTTTAATTGCCTTACTGTTGGTGCCGTTATGCGCCCTGTTACCGATAAGTCAAAGATTTCGCGCGCTAAGCTTTCATATTTAATTGATGCCACAGCGGCGCCTATTTGTATGATAGCCCCGATTTCTTCTTGGGCTGCGGCGGTTTCCGAGTATGTTCCTGAAGGTCAAGATGGCCTCTCGCTCTTTATTTCGGCTATTCCTTATAACTTCTATTCAATGCTAACATTTGTGTTTATTATTGCCATCGTGCTTATGAAGTTTGATTACGGCCCGATGAGAATACACGAGCAAAACGCACTTAAAGGTGATTTGTTTACCTTTGGCGGCGAGGTTAAGGATGATGACGAGGTTGAATACGATGAGGAAGAGGTTCTCGATAAGCCTAAGGCTCGCGTTATTGACCTTATACTGCCGATTGTTGTTCTCATTGGCATTTGTGTTTATGCGCTTTATAAAATCGGCCAATCGGGCGGTCTTAATTTCTCAGAAGCATTCGGTAATACCGATGCCACCGTTGCGCTTCCTTGGGGCGGCTTAATTGCTTTAATCGTTGTTATGATTTACTTTATTGCAAGGCGTCTTGTTACCTTTAAGCAGGCGATGGCGTGCATTCCAAAAGGCTTTAAGGCAATGGTTCCGGCAATTCTTATACTAACTATGGCAACCTCACTTAAAAATATGACCGGTCTTCTCGATTCCGATGCCTTTGTTAAGGGTGCGCTTGCTAATGCCGGTAGTCTACATAACTTCTTACCTGCAATTATCTTCCTTGTTGCCTGTGGAATTTCCTTTGCAACGGGAACATCTTGGGGCACCTTTGGTATCTTAATTCCTATTGTTTTGTCAATTTTCCCGGTAGGCAGTGCGCTTGGCGTTATCGGTATGTCAGCATGTCTTGCAGGCTCTGTTTGCGGCGACCATTGCTCACCGATTTCTGATACAACAATTATGTCCTCTGCAGGTGCTCAATGCAACCATATCAACCATGTTTCAACTCAAATTCCTTACGCTTTAACCGTCGCAGGTATATCCTTTGTCGCATATATCGTTGCAGGCTTTGTTAATAGCTGGGTTATAGTTCTTCCTGTTTTTGCTGTTGTGACTGTTGCTGTTTTGTTTGCAATTAAGCTTTTGAATGCAAAAAAGGCATAAAGCAATAATTTAATTGAAATTTTAGGTCGTTATCGTTATAATGATGGTAACGACCTTTTTATATGGAGAAAAAATGAAAAAACAACTTTTAAAGCATCAGGAAATTGAGCGCAGTATTATTAAGAAATACCGCAAGGGAATTTGGAATAATTTTATTGCCGCCGTTAAGGAATATGAGCTTATAAATAGTGGTGATAAAATCGCCGTTTGTATCTCGGGCGGTAAGGATTCAATGATTCTTGCGAAGTGTATGCAGCAGCTTGCGCGTCATAGCGAGGTTCCGTTTGAAATTAAGTTTATTGTTATGGACCCGGGTTATGCCGAGCCTAATCGCAAGCTTATTGAGGAAAACCTCAAAACATTAAATATCGATGCAGAAATATTTGTAAGCGATATTTTTGATGTGGCTTACAATGCGGGCGGCTCGCCTTGCTATCTGTGTGCTCGTATGCGTAGGGGAGCGCTTTATGCAAAAGCGCAGTCCTTGGGCTGTAATAAAATTGCTCTCGGCCACCATTTTGATGATGTTATTGAAACTCTGCTTATGAGTATGATGTATTCTTCTGAAATTAAAACTATGCTGCCAAAGCTTCATAGCACTAATTTTGAGGGAATGGAGCTTATCCGTCCTCTTTATAAGGTGAAGGAAAGAGATATAATTGCTTGGGCAAATTATAATGAACTAAAATTTTTGCAGTGTGCTTGCCGCTTTACGGCTGATAGCGCCTTTGATGAATCACTCTCAAAGCGAAAAGAAACCAAGGAACTGATTAAAACGCTGCGTAAAACCAATCCGGAGGTTGATGATAATATCTTTAGAAGCCTTCATAATGTTAATATGGCAACAATCCCCGCGTGGCGCGATTGCGATAGCGGGCAGGTGCATACCTTTTTGGAAAAATATTAAAATCAACCCTAAAATCACTTGACAAAAAGCGGATATTAATATATTATATTTGATATGCCGCTGTGGCGGAATAGGCAGACGCAAGGGACTTAAAATCCCTCGGTGGCAACACCGTACCGGTTCAAGTCCGGTCAGCGGCACCAAAAATCCTCATTCGTAAGAATGGGGATTTTACTTTTTCACTTTTCACTCTTCACTTTTCACTATTCTCTGCGTTTTTACAAAGAGAGGATTTTTGGAAAGTAATAGGTAAGAGGTAATAGTGCAGAAGTGTTTTGCAAGGCTTTGCCTTGCACTTTTTATTATATAGTAGTATAATGACAATAAGAGGTGAGGGTGTGCAAACTTATTTATTTGATTTTGATGGGACATTGGTTGATTCTATGCCTACCTATGTTTCTTCAATGCTTCGTATTTTAGATGAAAACAATATTCAATATGGTAGTGATATTGTTAAAATCATTACACCGCTTGGCGTTGGGGGAACAGCTGAATACTTTATTAATCTTGGGCTTAATTTACCAAAAGATGCTATTATTTCTTTAATGAAGGAATATATGCTTGATGGTTATTTTTATAAGATTCCTGCCAAAAAGAATGTTGTTTCGGTATTGAAGGAATTGAAAAAGATGGGAGCCGAATTAAATGTTTTAACAGCGAGCCCTCATATTACATTGGATGCCTGTCTTAAAAGACTGGGGATATTTGATTTATTTGATAATGTATGGTCTTGCGATGATTTCGGCACAACAAAAGCCAACCCCGAAATTTATAAAATGGTGGCAAGAAAAATTGGAAAAAGACCTAAGGATATTCTCTTTTTAGACGATAATTTTAACGCGGACAAAACCGCTAAAGAGGCAGGAATGATGGTTTGCGGTGTTTATGACGATAGTTCAAAGGACTATGTGGACGAAATCAAGCGTCTTACCGATTATTATATATACGATTTTTCAGAGTTACTTATTTAAAACTTGAGAAGGGAACAAGTGATATGAAAAAAACTGTTTGTTTTCCGTTCGGAAAAAATGAAATTGAATATGAATTCAATAATAACGAGCTTCTTGGTGTTTTGACATCTAAAATCGAGGAATATAAGCCTCAATTTGATGAAGTGGAATTGGTAAGAAGGGCTTTAGAAAATCCAATTTCATCACCGGGGCTCAGCGAATTATCAAAAGGAAAAAACAAAATAACAATTATTGCAAGTGACCATACACGCCCTGTGCCAAGTAAAGTCATTATGCCTGCAATGCTTGCGGAAATTCGCAAAGGAAATCCGCAGGCAGATATAACCATTCTCATAGCAACGGGTTGTCATAGAGAAACCACCAAGAATGAATTGGTTTCGAAATTCGGCGAAGAAATTGTAAATAATGAAAAAATATACATACACGATTGTGACGAGCGCGATAAGCTTATAAATATCGGTGTGCTTCCTTCGGGCGGTGCTTGCGAAATTAATTCTATTGCCGTTGAAGCCGATTTGCTTGTAGCAGAAGGATTTATTGAGCCGCACTTCTTTGCCGGCTTTTCGGGCGGCAGAAAGAGCGTTTTACCGGGTGTTGCAGGAAGAACTACGGTGCTTGCTAATCATTGCTCGGAATTTATTGACAATAAAAATGCGCGAACGGGCGTTTTAAGCAATAATCCTATACACGAGGATATGCTTTGGGCCGCTAAAAAGGCAAAGCTTGCATTTATAGTTAATGTGGTTTTAAATGCCAAAAAAGAGGTTATTTATGCGGTGGCAGGCGATATGGAAAAAGCGCATAAGGACGGGACCGATTTTTTATATACATTATGCGGCACAAAGCCGATTATGGCAGATGCTGTTATAACAACCAACGGGGGATATCCGCTGGACCAAAATGTATATCAGGCGGTTAAAGGAATGACCGCCGCCGAGGCCACCGTTAAAAAAGGCGGAGTTATCATAATGCTGGCTTCATCGGCAGACGGCACGGGCGGTGAGCATTTTTATCATCAGTTGGCCGACGAAAAGGATATAGGAAAAACGATGGAAATGTTTTTAAGCCGAGGCAGAAATGAAACTGCGCCTGACCAATGGCAATCGCAAATCCTACTAAGGATACTTATGCATGCGAGCGTTATCTATGTTTCGGATTTAGAGGACAAGCTTATTGAAAATATGCATATGATTCCGGCAAAAAGCATTGATGAAGCCTTAGCAAAGGCAAAGCAGATACTTAATAGGGACAGTATAAAAATAGTTGCCATACCTGATGGAATTTCTGTTATGGTAAGAGATTAATATATTGCTTAATCAAAGGCTTAATATTGAACTGAGTTTTTATGTTTTAAATATATAAAAATTTCCAAAAATGCTTGACAAATTATTTGATTTTAGGTATACTTAAACACGGTTAGTCACTGCTAACCGTGTTTTATTGTTTTGACTGAATTTATATGTTACATAGAAATACGAGATGGTAAGCATTATGACATTAAAGGATGCAATTGAAGGAAAAGAATATATAATTCGTCAGATTAAAACTGACGATGAGGAATTAAATTCATTTCTATTTTCGCTTGGTTGCTATGAGGGCGCAACAATTACCGTTGTTGCTCATCGCAAGGGCGGGTGCACAGTGTCTATCAAGGACGGACGCTACAGTATCGACACGCAGTTAGCCGAGGCCATTTTAGTTTAATATTGGCGGCGCTTTCTGCGGCTTGTTTTTTACTATATGGTTAGCAACTGCTAACTAAAATTCGGTGGGTGAGTATGTGATTAAAAATGGAGAAAAAAGTATGAGAATTGCTTTAACCGGCAACCCAAACTCCGGTAAGACTACAATGTATAATGCTCTTACCGGTTGCAATGAAAAGGTCGGCAATTGGGCAGGCGTTACGGTTGACAAAAAAGAACACCCTATTAAAAAGGCGTATGCAGGGGATATACAGCTTATTGCCGTTGACCTTCCCGGTGCATATTCTATGTCACCCTTCACAAGTGAGGAAAGCGTTACCAGCTCTTATATAAAAAAGGAAAATCCCGATGTTATTATAAACATCGTTGATGCTACAAATTTGAGCCGTAGCCTCTTTTTTACAACCCAGCTTTTAGAGCTCGGTATTCCGGTTGTCGTTGCGCTTAATAAG
This sequence comes from Acutalibacteraceae bacterium, assembly GCA_045589375.1. GTDB lineage: Bacteria > Bacillota > Clostridia > Oscillospirales > Acutalibacteraceae > UBA737. Next base: position 11,727 of record JAZNOY010000006.1, read on the forward strand.
AGAGACATTAATGATAAAAAGGGAACAAGGATAGACACGGGTGTTCTCTCAAGACTGCTTGGTTGCCCTGTAATTAATACGATTTCCACCTTGACCGATGGCTTAAAGGCTGTTATTGATGCCGCTATTGCTCACGCAAACAATCCTCAAAGCTCACCGTATTTGCAGGGCGATATTGACCTTGCCGATAAAGCTTCCGTTAAAACAGCAGACCGTAAGCGCTTTGATTTTGTAAATAAAATCGTAAAAGAGGTTGAAACCCGTAAGGTTCTCACAAAGGATAGAAATATCGACGATAAGCTTGACGCACTGCTCACTAACAAGTGGTTGGGCATTCCGATTTTTGCAGTTGTTATGTTCCTTGTTTTTCAGATTTCGCAGGTTTGGCTCGGCGCTTGGCTCGCCGATGGAGTAAAGCTTCCTAACGGCACCTTTATTCCGGGGCTTGTTCCTCTGCTTGAAATATTTCAAGGCTGGGTGAGCGGTCTGCTTTCAAATGCAAACCCGCTTCTTTCCGCTATCCTTGTTGATGGTGTAATCGGCGGCGTTGTAGCTGTTGTCGGCTTCTTGCCACTTGTTATGATTATGTATTTCCTCATCGCATTATTAGAGGATTGCGGATATATGTCCCGTGTTGCCGTTGTTCTTGACCCCATTTTTAAGAAGGTAGGACTTTCGGGAAAGTCGGTTATACCTTTTGTCATCACAGTTGGTTGCGCGGTCCCCGGTATAATGGCAAGCAGAACTATTAAAAATGAGCGTGAAAGAAGAGCAACCGCAATGCTCGCTCCATTTATGCCTTGCGGCGCTAAAATTCCCATTATTGCGCTCTTTGCCGGTGCGTTCTTTGATGATGCAGGTTGGGTTAGCACGGTAATGTATTTATTCGGCATAGTTCTCATTTTTCTTGGTGCTTTACTTGTTAATAAAATCACGGGTTATAAAGCCAAAAAATCCTTCTTTATTATTGAACTTCCTGAATATAAGGCGCCTTCGCTTTGGGGTGCATTTAAGTCAATGTGCTCTCGTGGTTGGGCATACATAGTTAAGGCCGCTACCATCATCTTGCTTTGCAATATGGCAGTTCAGTTAATGCAGACATTCACTTGGGATTTTCAGATTGCCGAAACTGCAGACCGTTCTATACTTGCCTCAATCGCTTCTCCCTTTGCATATTTGCTCGTTCCTATTGTCGGCGTTCTCTCTTGGCAGCTTGCGGCCGCAACCATTACAGGCTTTATTGCCAAAGAAAATGTTGTTGGAACACTTGCTGTTTGCTTTGTTGGCCTTCAAAATCTTATCGACACAGATGAGCTGGCTCTTATGGAAGGTGCAGGCACCGAGGTTGCGGGTATCTTGGCAATTACCAAGGCCGCAGCTCTTGCATACTTAATGTTTAATCTTTATTCTCCACCTTGCTTTGCCGCTATAGGTGCTATGAATGCCGAAATGAAGAGCGCTAAGTGGCTTTGGGGTGGTATTGGTCTGCAGCTTGCGGTTGGTTACACGGTGGCATATTTTGTAAATACTATAGGCACAATTATAAGCGGAGACGTTTTGAATGTCGGCGCTGCAATTGGCGGATTAATAGCAGTAATTGCCGTAGTAGCTGTGATTGTTGGCCTTATTATCAATACCAATAAAAAGTTGAAGCTCGAAGATAAATTAAAGCGTTCGAAATCGAAGGCTTTGAGTTAGGAGAAATATGAAAGATTTTATTATAATTTTAATTATAGTTTTGATTGCTTTGGCGATTGTCGTATATCTTGTTCGCGCTAAGAAGCGCGGTGAAAAGTGTATTGGTTGTCCTTATGCAAAAAAGTGCGCCTCAAAATGTAATAATTGCGCTGATTAAAATTTGCATAAACTCTGCTTTTTTTCTAAAAATAGATAAAAAGGAGTGTTTTGATGCAACTTAATAATAATCAATATTCAAAAATGGTAAAAACCGCATCATCGCCATCACCGCACATAAAAAATTTCCTTTGGGCTTTTTTAATTGGCGGCTTCATTTGCGCTCTCGGCGAGATTTTTTTCTATATGTTTGGCTTGTTGGGGCTTTCCGAAAAAGAACTTAAAATGGCTGTTCCGTCTGCACTAATAATTATTGCCGCGATTCTTACAGGTGTTGGTGTCTTTGATAAGATTGCAAAGCGAGCAGGGGCGGGGACACTTGTGCCTATAACGGGATTTGCAAATGCCGTTGTATCGCCTGCAATAGAGTTTAAAAGCGAAGGCTGGGTTTTGGGACTTGGTGCCAATATATTTAAAATTGCAGGGCCCGTAATCGCTTACGGAACAGTAGCTAGTGTTTTGTATGGAATTATTTATTGGATTACCACTATGTTTTAATATAAACGGATTGCCCAATCGGGCAAGCCGTTTATATATCCAAATCAATAAATTCATTATTATATAATGCCTTTAATTTTTTGAATCCTATATCTTTAAGATGGGTTTTTGTATCATCAAATGCAAAATTAAGTGTATCAATGCTGTGGCTATCTGAAGAAAGGATGATGGGAGCTTCGTTCTTTCTCAAAATATAAAGCAGGTTCTCATAAGGATAGACGGTAGTTCGCAGCCCTCTTGCAATAGCCCCTGTATTAACCTCAAAAATGCAACCGCTTAGTAGTAGCTTTGACAAATATTTTTCAGAAATTTTGTTGTATTTCGGATTATCCAAAAACAATCGTTCGCCAATTTCATCAAACTTTGTGATTAAATCAAAATGCCCTATAATATCAGGTTTTCTTGCCTTTATGTAATTATAAAAGCTGTCGTAATAAGATTCTGCAAAAGCCAAGTAATCATTATCAAATACGGCAAGGCATTTATTAAAACAATCATAGTTAGAATCAATTGCATAATAACAGCCGTTTTTGTAAGCGTAGTGACAAGAGCCTATAATATAATCAAAAAGTTGCCGATTGACCGGTGAAAATGCATCTTCCTCAACACCTAAATACACTTGTATTTTAGAAGCATATTTTTCTTTCAAACGGTTGATTTCGCGGATGTATTCCTCTTGGTCTTTCATACAATACCGTAAATCATAACCTGTATAACCGTGGTCGGAAAAACCGATTGCATAATAACCATCTTTAATAGCGGCTAAAACAATTTCTTCCGGTGTATTTTTGCCATCGCTAAAGGTTGAATGAATGTGATAACTATACATATTTATCTCCTGCATCGCTTTTGTACCTTAATTTGGAAATTTTTGAAATAACAATATCAACGCCAAGTGTTTTTATGAATAAGCCGCATAATGAAGAAAACAAAATTGTCAAGTTAGATAAAATTCCACCTATAACCACAATTAAAACATCTGTAATCAGCAGCGCTTTTCCTATTTTAATATTAAAAAATTTCTGAACAATCAAGGCAATAACATCAGTACCGCCGGAGCTTGAACGCACATAAAACATAATTCCGCTTGAAATTGCTATTATCACTGCCCCTACCGTTGCGGAAATATAAGGGTTTTGAATAATTGGTTTGTTTGTCTGAAAAACACCTTCAAAAAAGCCGATAAATAGTGTTGTAAGTAAAGAACCCACCAGGGTTTTAAATCCCATACTTTTTCCAAGAATGAAAAAAGCTAAAATTATGAGCGAGGAATTTATAATTACTAAAATGCCGGCAGGCGAAAAAGGTAGGAAAAAATTTAAAATTACAGAAATACTGCTGGTTCCGCCAAGAAGTAACGAATTTGGGAAAATAAACAACACAGTGCTTAAAGCATAAAATAAACTGCCCCCAATTATAAGTGAATATTCTATGAAGAATTTATATAAATTTTTCGTATTCATAAGCTTAAACCTCAATTACGATATTGAAAAAAATATACTCAATAAAAAAATGTCAAGTTTACGGTGTCCTATATTGACACTGTATTTGTAAAAACATTGTGCCCGAATAGAACACGAAATACTATGTCCTGCTTGACCGGCAGCAGAAGGCTGGGCTTTCTCTCGATTATTGGACGAACGAAAACCGTGTATCTGCCAGCGTTATCAAGTAAGTCCATAGGAACACAAATACGATGCAGTTCATCAAGCGAGCGCATAATTCCGTTTGATTCATCGTAAAACTCTTGATTATCAATCCAAACCCAAAGCATAGCCTCGCGATTTGTTTTAACGCATATTTGATATTCGCTTCCGACTGCAAAAACAGCAGGAGTTGTTTTTAGCATATAATCACCCATAAAATGTTATAATTATTATACTACTGTAGCGGTGCAAATGTAAAGTGCAATTTATATGAAAACTATTGATTTCGTAGCAAAGGAAGTATTTCTTTAAAATGCGAACTTTTGGCACAATAATTTGTCAAAAATCCCCGATATGCGTCAGCATTATCGGGGATTTTTTTCTCTTCTTGCACTCAAAATTTTAAATTATAG
>JAZNOY010000007.1:0-15485 GCA_045589375.1 Acutalibacteraceae bacterium
AATTGCTTTTTTCTGTAATTTTGATAGAATTATTTTAATAAGCGACAGTCTCCCCTGCGGCGGTCTCCCTGATGGAAAATACAAATCAGGTGGTCTTGATGTCTATTTAAACAAAAAAACAATCCGCCTTTCAGATGGCACAATCGCGGGCAGCTACGCTTGCCTTTGGGATTGCGTTAAAAAAACAATAGAATTCGGGATACCATTTGACGATGCGGTCAGGATGGCAACGCAAACACCTTCGGAGCTACTTGGAATTAACAAAGGAAGAATCGCCCTCGGCTACGATGCTGATTTACTCATTATTAATGACGATTTAAGCATTGATAAGGTTATCATCGGCGGCGAAATTTTTAAATAAAAAATCAATGTTTCAATCCCCCGCTTTACTCAAAAAACTGCGGGGGATATTTTTTATTGTTAATATCTACAAAAAACCTTAGAAAAATTTTCTACACAATATATTGTGTTTGTTGTTGACAAGCAAAACAAAATATGCTAAACTTGACGCATACCACTTTTTTGGGGGATTATTATGCAATTCGCGGGTTTACAAAAACTAACCCTGCTGGATTTCCCCGGTTTGATGGCGTGCGTTTTGTTTACAAAGGGCTGCAATTTCCGCTGTGGATTTTGCCATAATGCTTCTCTTGTTACAATACCGAACGACGATATTTTAACCGAGGATGAGGCCTTAAAATTTTTAAAGCAAAGGCGGGGCGTTTTAGAGGGTATTGTTATTACCGGCGGAGAGCCGCTTCTTCATAGCGACATACCGCAATTCTTCCGAAAAGTTCGAGAGCTTGGATATAAAATCAAGCTTGACACGAACGGAACCAACCCCGAACTGCTAAAATTCATTGTTAACGAAGGTCTTGTTGATTATGTTGCAATGGATATTAAAAGCTCCCCCGAGGAATACCATTTAGCCGTTGGAAATTGTAATTTTGATTTGAAAGCAATTGAAGAATCAAAAAATTTTCTGCTTGAGGGCAAGGTTGACTATGAATTTAGAACAACCGTTGTTCGGGGAATTCATTCTAAAGAGAGCCTAATCGAAGCGGCAAAATGGATATCGGGTGCTAAAAACTACTATTTGCAGCAGTTTAAGGACTCGGGTGAATTAATTTGCGCCGATAATTTATCGGCTTTTTCAAAGCAACAGCTTGAGGAATTTTTAGAAGCTGTTAAGCCATTCGTGAATATGGTAAATATCAGAGGAATTTAAGTGAGGGAAAGAAAATGTATCAGATTATTAAAAGAGACGGCAAAATTGCGGAATTTGACATTAGCAAAATTGCCAATGCAATGAAAAAGGCTTTCGAGGCTACCGAAACCGATTATACCGATAATATAATCGACTTTTTAGCCATTAAGGTAACGGCCGACTTTTTGCCTAAAATTAAAGATGGCTTTGTAGCGGTTGAGGATGTTCAGGATAGTGTTGAATCTGTTCTTATTCAAGGCGGATACGATACTGTTGCAAAATCCTATATTCTTTACAGAAAGCAAAGAGAAAAGCTCCGCAACCTTAAAAACACCTTCCTTGATTATAAGGACACCGTTAACAACTACATTAATGTTTTAGACTGGCGCGTTAAGGAAAATTCTACCGTTACATATTCCGTTGGCGGTCTTATTCTTTCTAACTCAGGTGCTATTACTGCAAATTATTGGCTTTCAGAGGTTTATGATTCTGAAATCGGTGATGCTCACAGAAATTGTGACATTCATATTCACGACCTTTCTATGCTTACCGGTTATTGTGCAGGCTGGAGCCTTAAGCAGCTTATTAAAGAAGGTCTTGGCGGTGTTCCCGGCAAGATTACCTCTTCTCCCGCAGGCCACCTCTCTACCCTTTGCAACCAGATGGTTAACTTCCTCGGAATCATGCAAAACGAATGGGCAGGCGCGCAAGCGTTTTCCTCTTTCGACACATATTTAGCCCCCTTTGTTAAGGTTGATAATCTTACATACAAAGAGGTTAAGCAGTGCGTTCAATCGTTCGTTTACGGTGTTAATACTCCTTCTCGTTGGGGAACTCAAGCACCCTTCTCTAACATTACTCTTGACTGGACTGTTCCTGCCGACCTTAAGGACCTTCCTGCAATTGTAGGCGGCAAGGAAATGGACTTTACTTATGGTGACTGCGAAGAGGAAATGCGTCTTGTTAATAAGGCATTCATTGAAATAATGATTGAAGGCGACGCTAACGGACGCGGCTTCCAATATCCTATTCCGACCTATTCAATCACCAAGGACTTTGATTGGTCAGAAACCGAGAACAACAAGCTTCTCTTTGAGATGACTGCTAAATACGGCACCCCTTATTTCTCCAACTATATCAATAGTGATATGGAGCCGAGCGATGTTCGTTCAATGTGCTGCAGACTTCGTCTTGACCTTAGAGAGCTTCGTAAAAAATCAGGCGGCTTCTTTGGTAGCGGCGAATCAACCGGCTCGGTTGGTGTTGTTACAATTAACCTTCCCCGTATTGCTTATCTTGCTGCTGACGAAAAGGATTTCTATGCAAGACTTGATAAAATGATGGATATTGCTGCTCGTTCTCTCAAGATTAAGAGAGATGTTATAACCAAGCTCTTAGATGAAGGCTTATATCCCTACACTAAGCGTTATTTGGGCACCTTTGCAAACCATTTCTCTACAATCGGTCTTGTAGGTATGAACGAAGCAGGTCTTAATGCGAAATGGATTAAGGCTAATATGACCAATGAAAAAACACAGCAGTTTGCTAAGGACGTTCTCAATCATATGAGAACAAGACTTTCCGACTACCAAGAGCTTTATGGTGACCTTTATAACCTTGAAGCAACACCGGCAGAATCGACCTCTTACAGACTCGCAAAGCACGATGTTGAGCAGTTCCCCGATATTATTACTGCTTCGGAAGCTTCTGATGTTCCCTACTATACTAATTCAAGCCACCTACCTGTTGGATATACTGATGATATTTTCACAGCTCTTGATATGCAAGACGAACTACACACTCTCTACACCTCGGGAACAGTTTTCCACGCTTTCTTGGGAGAAAAGCTTCCTGATTGGAAATCCTGCGCTAATTTGGTTCGCAAGATAGCTGAAAATTACAGACTCCCCTACTATTCCATCTCTCCGACATATTCGGTTTGCAAAAATCACGGATACTTAAACGGTGAGCAATTTACCTGCCCTGATTGCGGTGAGGATGCCGAGGTTTACAGCCGTATCACAGGCTATTATCGCCCTGTTCGCAACTGGAATGCAGGTAAAACACAGGAATACAAGGAACGCAAGGAATATGTTGTTGAAAATAGTGTTTTAAAGGAAAAGAAATGCGCTTGCGAGGAGCACAAAGATGAAGCGGTAACCGAGAACTCCGCTTTAGCAGACGGCAGCTATTTGTTTGTTTCGGCAACCTGTCCTAACTGCAAGATTGCCTATGCAATGCTTGACAAGGCAGGATACAGCTACACGAAGCTTTTAGCCACCGAAAACGCAGAGCTTGCAACCTCGCTTGGAATCAAGCAAGCCCCCACTCTCGTTGTTGTTTCTAATGGTGAAATCAGCAAATATGCGGGTGCAGGTGCAATTAAGGCGTTTATTGAAAAATAAGAGGTTATTTTAATGTATGATATAATCGTTATAGGCGGCGGCCCTGCGGGTATTACTGCCGCAATATATGCCCGCAGAGCAAATAAAACTGTTTTAGTTCTCGAAAAAGCCACCTTCGGCGGCCAAATAACCTTTTCACCGCGAGTTGAGAATATACCCGGCTTTGCCTCGGTAACAGGAAACGAATTTGCCGATAAATTAGTTGAACAAGCAATTTCGCAAGGTGTTGATTTTGAGTTTTACGAGGCAGAAAAGGTTATAGACGGAGACATCAAAACCGTGGTTTGCGGTGAAAAGCGTTTTGAAGCTAAAGCTATTATTATTGCAACGGGTGCTAAGCACCGCCGCTTAGGTCTTCCAAAGGAAGATGAGTTTATAGGTGACGGAATATCATTCTGTGCCGTTTGCGACGGGGCGTTTTTTGCCGACAAGGTGGTTGCTGTAATCGGCGGCGGTAATTCCGCGTTACAAGAAGCGCTACAGCTTTCTGAGCTTGCAAAAAAGGTATATGTTGTTCAAAATCTTGAAGCCTTTACGGGCGAAGCAAAGTTATCGAAGCAGGTGCTTGAGCGCGAAAACATCGAGGCGATTTTCGGCGCCACGGTAAAAACAATTTTAGGTGAAAGCACCTTTAGCGGAATTGAAATCGAAACAAATGATGGTGTAAAAGCCCTACAGCTTGACGGTATGTTTGTAGCAATAGGCTTAATACCTCAAAATGAGCCCTTCCGCGACATTTTAACCCTTAACCAATACGGATATGCCGATTATGACGAAAACTGCTCTGCGGAGAAAAAAGGCATATTTGTAGCGGGTGATTGCCGAAGCAAAAAGATACGTCAGGTCGCTACCGCGGTTTCTGATGGTGCGATTGCTGCTCTTGCAGCTTGTAATTATTTGGATTTATAAAATAACAGAAGCTCCTGATTCGCTGAGTTCCGAATTGGAACTCAGCGTTTTCGGGAGCTTCTAATTTTCGTTATACAAATCAAGGGGCATCGGAAATTCCGATGCCCCTTGAAGATTTAATAAGGACTATTTATTTGTTCTCTTTCTGTATTTTACAACAAGGGTTATGAGCAAACCGCCGCTGATAAACGCAACTGCCAGCAATAGTGCAAAATTAGTTGTATCGCCGGTCTGCGGACTCTTTTCAGAGCTGTTTTGCTCTTTCACAGGTTCATTATCAGAATCCGTCTCGGGTGTTGCGGGAGGCTTAGGAGTGTTATAGGTGTTGGTAAATACAATCTTACCATCAGATACATCCTTTAAAATGTAGGATACATCTACAGCACCCTTATCATTATCCTTAACCGTGATTTCTACTGTGTAAACAGTATCGTCGTAGGTTATGCCGGAAGCGGTGCCCGCAATCTCCTTGATTGTATAGGTGAACAGATTTTCACCATCAATAGAGGTGTGGGATTCGTTAAACTTGAGGGCTTTGAATGTGAACTTGCCGTCAGCATCGTTCTTAACTGATTCAATCAGCTTGCCGTCAGCATCATATAAGCCGAACTCAAATTCGCCGTCTTCTACTGTGGTGCGGTCACCGTTTATAAGCTTAGTTCCGCTGATAACTACCTTGCCGTCACCATCAAGAACATAGTTGTTAACAAAGGTAAGGTCGCTTTCATCGGTTTCTTTAATATTATTGTTTGTCACATCAGAAACCCTTAAAACACCCTCTTCGCTAACTACAGTGATTGCAACCTCATATTCTGCAACGCTGTAATTAATAAAGCCGAGAATGGTTTCAACCTCTTTAACCGTAAAGTTGTAAACGCCCTCATTTTCAAAGGTGATTTCATCAAACTTAACAACACCTTTAGCATCGTTGGACTTGGTTTGTTCAACATCGGTTAAATCGTCAGCGCTGGCAAGCTTAAACTTAAACTCGCCGCCAACCATTTTCTTATTATACTCTTTCTTAGCTTCAAGAGAATACTTAATGGGGTCGGGTGTGTGAATGTTAACGAAATTAATGCCGTCCGGTGATTCATCACCCTTAATTAGTGTGGTTACTGAATACAATTCGCCATCATAATTGTCCCCAATTTCAACCTTCAAGACATATTCAGATTCATCATAGGTGATATTGGCATCCGGTTCATCGGGAATAATTTCAGCAACTATGAAATAGTAGGTTCCGACATTCCTAAATACGCCATCACGGAATTCAATTAGACCGTTTTCACCGTTTGTTGCAGTAGCGATAGCCTCGCCCACCTTAACATAAGAATCACCTTGCAAAGCTGCGGGATAAATACCAAATTGATAAGCTCCAACCTTTAACATACTGGGGTCATTCATAGTTTTTAGAGCGGTGAGTGGAACTATAGCATCGGTAGCTTCATAGCTGTTATTGAATGCCACGGCAGAAGCTGCGTGGTGGTCCTTCAATATTCTTGTAACATTCGCAACAAGCTGTCCGCCTAAATCGGTAACCGAAACGGTAACCTGATAGGTTGCGGTATCGTAGGTAACACCGCCGCGAGTTCCTTGCTTTTCGGTAATAGCGAAGCAGTAGCTTCCGACCTCATTAACATCGGTTAATACTATTTCAAATTTATCCTTGTCTATTGGGGTTTGGGCGATTAAGCCGCCGCCATAAGGAGTCCTTGCTCTGATGCCGTTATAAACCTCTAAATCTGCTCCTCTAATGATGGCAAAGGTTGAGTCGGTCCTGTAAAGAGCAAATAAGAAGTCGTCTTGGTCTACTATATCTCTTCCCGTAAGAACCTTTGAGCCTTCAATTGTAATTTGAGTAGCCTCTGCTTTATAAGAGTTTTCAAACACAAGTGCGGTTTTTGAAGTATCACCTGTCTCATAAAGCTTATGGTTTACCTTAAGGTTGCCCTCTCCATCATCGGTAACCTCAACCTCTAAGGTATAGGTGGTTTCGTCATAGGTCACACCGGGAAGTTTGCTATCAATATCAGGAATATATTCAGAAACTGTATAAGAATAGGTCTGACCTAAATCTGCAACGGTATAGTTTAATCTCGGGAACAATATGGTGTTGCCCTTGTTGGTTGCTCTTGCAACTTCTACTCCCGAAGCATCCTTAATTAAGAACAAGAACCGGTCATCATCCAAGGTCATAGAGCCGTTTTCAACAGTCAGCTGCTTTTCGCCCTGAATTTGAACATAGTCTTCTCCGCTTACAACATATTGATTTGTAAAGGTTACATAATCGGTAACAGAATCTTCAAAGTAATAGTTGGCAACTAATTTTCCTTCGGAAACATCATTTGTAACCTCAACTACAAAATCATAGATAGTGGTATCGTAAACAACTCCCGGTATCTTATAATTATCTGCGGGCTGTGTCTCAACTATATCATATTCAAATTTGCCAATCTTATCAAATACTAATGGTTCAAAATCTTTTACATTTAAAGTGCCGTCAGAATTCGTTACACTATTGATATCGAAAATGACAGTTCCATCTGACAAAGGATTTTCACGATTAACATCTTTGTTATCATAGATTTTAAAGGTGAAACTATCGCCGATTTTGAAGTCGCGACCTAATAACGCCTTTCTAACCTCGGGTGTTACCTGAACATCAGCAGGGTCATAGGTATTTTCAAAGGTAACCTTGGTAGCATTGCCTTTGGATACAAGCTCATCACGAGAGGTGCCAAGCTTAATATCTGCGGTCAGGTTACCCGAGCCATCTTCTACAACTGAAACATTAATATAATATTTGGTATCATCGTATTTTGTCCAACCGTCTTTACCATCGTTGATTTCCTGCAACACAAAATAATGGTCGCCCGCTTCATTATAGGTTGCGGTCATTCGTCCGTTGCCGTTAGCATCAGATACAACTGTAAGGTCTCCGCCATTTTCCTTCACTGTTTCAAAGGTAGCGTCAGTATACTCCTTAGCAACAAATTTAAAACCTGATAACGAAACAGTATCATCACCTGATTCATTTTCAAATTCTTTAGCTATATCAATACTAACCGGTGCACTGTTGAATTTATTTACAAATGTAACGGTATAATCAAGATATCCATCATCATTCGTATCGGTAATTGGTTTGCCATCTTTATCCTTAACGCCTGTAACAGTAAGCTGTCCGTCAATATCCTCAACCGTTACGGTAATATAATACCAAGTGCGATCATAAGTTAAGCCTACAACCCTGTTTTCAGGAATAACCTCTGAAAGACGGAATTCATATTCACCTGCAGTAGTAAAGAAGGATTGTTCAGCAATTGGCATCTGTGTTAAAGAATTCTCAACATATGGTTTTTGGTTGTCGCCTAATTGCATTTCGGATTTTCTATGGTTAGCACCGGACCATAGCTTTTGGTCTTGCCAACTTGTGCCGTTAAAATATTCAAGTTTAAAGTCAAAATAATAATTATCTTGATTTAACAGTGACAAATTGTCTGTCCAAAGGTTTTTATTAATATTAAACTGTAAACTTACTTTAGTGGGTTTAGGTGCATATTCATTAATAATATTAACAATGGAGTTTGCACCTGCAGTAATTGTTACGTTGCCTTCATCTTCGGTTTCTCTTGCCTCGCCGCCTGAATAATCACGGCTTCTGTAATTATCTTCAAAATTGCTGTCTTGCGGCAATATTTCGGTAACGGTAACCGCTGCAGAAGCCGGAAGTGCTAAAATTTCAATAGTTTGTCTTGCTTTAATAGAAAGATTTAGCTTTCCATCAGAGTCAAACGGTAGGATTGTGTCTTGAGTTCCAATGCCTCTTACGGTATAGCTCTTGTTTGCCAAGGCAGCACATTCTACTACAACATCAAATGATGAGCCTTGGAAAATGCTATCAGGTATTCTGCCGTCGCTTGTAATTTCCTTTGTTATATAAAGGTTTCCAACCTTAGAGCTGTTGGTCGCTACTACAGATATAATCTGCTCGCTTACAAGTGTGCCGCTTCCGTTAACAAATTGTGGAGCATAATATTCACTGCTTTCGGAAACGGTGTAGCCTGCGCCCTCAGGTAAGCCTACGATAGTTACAGTTTCGTTAGCCTTAAGGGTGCCGGTTAGAGTGTTGCCGTTTTGAGCCCAGCTGCTACCGCCGCTAAATTCGGCAGTAAAGCTTTCTGAGGCGGTAATATTAACTGTAAATTGGAACTCGGTTTCGGCGCCTTCTACTGCTTCGGGTAGGAGCTTTGTAATGCTAATACCTGTAGGAGCTTTAGGTCCTTCTACCGTAACAACGCCGTTGTTACCTAACCAAGAAACGAGATTACCAACATGCATCGCATTATCGTTGTGCTCGGGTGCAACAACAAGCTCAGCGGTATCGGTAGCATTGGCAGATATAGTGTTGTCGCCTGCCTTTGCAGTTGTCATATTTCTTAGACGCGGCTGACGCCAAGAGCCAATACCCAGATAAGCAATTACATCGGTATCGTCAAGTCCTTTTGCATCTATATAATCGGCTACAACCGAGGTGGGCACAACATAACCCGCATCAGCAGATGTAATATAACTATTTTCGCTATGACCGTTTATATAAACATTGTTTACAGTATCAAACCAAGCTATATCGCCTTTCAAATCTGCCCAAGAGGAATAAGCAATATAAGAAACTGCTGCACCCTTGCCGTTACTTGTTGGACGGTAGAAGGCAATATATGTGTAAACCGTATCATCGTCGGACAAATCAGCAAGGTCTTGGAAGGTCATATTTACTGCGGTATACTTATCCTGTCCGCCCTCTTGAATAACGCCGTCCTGATAATAAAGAACACCGTATTCACCTATATCGGGATGGTCCTTAACCTTATATGAAGGATTGCTTGTAAGGTAAGCATCGCTTAAAACATTAAAGTTGCTTTGGTGATAATAATAGCGGTTTTCTTCAGAAGGTGTAGCAGATGTATGAGTGTCGCCCTTTTCTACATTGCCGTTATTATCAGCATCTTCACTATTCATTTCACCAAACTGGTTGGTATAGAACTTAACATTTCCATCCGCATCAGAGTTTGCTCTGATATAGGCTTCATCAATCATTTCATAATTGATTTTGCCGTTTTCAATGATATAAGACGAAAGGTCAATTTCATAGAAAACACGAATAGGATATGTGTCAGAAGCGGTGTCGTCCACACCGTCGTGGTTAGAGGTATAGGTTATAATGCCATCTTTATTTTTAACGCTATCGGATAACAAAGGCATTGCTATTTCGTTAATATAAATCCAAAGCTCTTGCTCGGGCACGGTAACAAGGTTGCCTGATGCATCTTGAGCATATTTTGATATAAGCTCAAGCCTAACTTCATCCCTGAGATTTGCGGTTTCGCGCATTACCGGATGGGTAATACGGTCGGTTTCAGAGCCGACAAGATAATTTGTGGTTTTGGTAACGTCATAATATCCTGTAGCTTCATTATAAACAGGCTCGGTGGTAGCGGTTGCACCTAGCTCAATATCATACTTTTTGCCGTATAGGGTTACCGCATTAATATTCTTAACCTCCATATAATCACCGATAAAGTCTACATAGGTTAAGGGACTGGCTTCTCCCTGAACGGTGGTATCGGTAATAGGATGGAATACAGAGCTTGTAATCTCTTCGTAAATATTATCAAATGCATCGCTGATGTTAGCACTGCTTACATCTTGGAAGGAGTCTACATAATAGATGTTATTTTTAACATCGTCCCTTGTAACAGTAGAACCTGCAGGCAAGGCGTTAAAATCCCAAGAGGTTCCGCCGGAGGTTTTATAGCTTCCTTCGGTGTACCATTCGTCAAAATATTCATAAGCAGTTATACCCAAGGAGATGGATGAATTTGATGCAAAGTTGGGGGGTTGAATTATTGTTGCCGCCTAAATTTTCAGGGTTCATAACTACCGGAGCATTTTGCGAATCCTCAATATCAACCGAAATGGCATAAACCATAGGATTGGCGCCATAGGTATCCTCTATGCGCGCAGTCATATATCCTGCGGTTAACAGGGTGCTTGTGGCAACATAAGCGTTCATATACTGTTGGCCGCTGTAAAGGTTGTCTGTTCCCGGGTTGTGCCAATTGCTTCTAACCGCATTATTAGCTTCGCCGTCTGCCAATATAATAACGACGGGTGTTCTTCCGGTAACACTTGTGCCGCTAAGCATATTCATACCCTCATAAATACCTGCTTGAAGGTTGGTGGCCATTGCATTGGCGCTTACAGATTGATTATGAGATTGACCGTTAGTTTTTTCAGCACTCATTCTTACGGTGTATGAAGGATTAAAGGAACCTCCGCCGATTTGCAATGTAAGGTCGGCACTCTCATAATGGTCTAAGGGCAGTAACATAGTTGACGAATCATCAAAGGTAACCATACCTATACGATTATTGGAGCTTGAGGTAAGACTGCCCAAAAGGCTATCTGCGGCATTAACAACAGCCTGCAAGCGAGTCATTCTTTGATTGCCTACAGTAACCTGCGCAGACATAGACTGGGAGGTATCCATAATTAAAACTACATCTAAAGGTCTGCTTATAGTGGTAGTAGTTGTAACCTCGGTAGTAGAGCCTAAAGCAGAGAATACTGCCATAAAGTTAGAGTTGCTCTCAACCGACATTGAGCCATCTAAAGATACAGTCTTATTTGTCACGGTATCAAAAACAGATTTGTCGGTCCAAATTCGGCCTGCGTAACGGTTACCGTCATCGTCTGTTCCAAGCATATGTTCATAAGA
The DNA here is from genome assembly GCA_045589375.1 of Acutalibacteraceae bacterium. Taxonomy (GTDB): domain Bacteria; phylum Bacillota; class Clostridia; order Oscillospirales; family Acutalibacteraceae; genus UBA737. The sequence continues at coordinate 11,297 of JAZNOY010000007.1, forward strand.
ATGGGCTGTGTTTACATCGGCTACTGTTTGAGCGTCGGTAACAGTGAAGCCTTCTGCCGCCATAGAGGTTATGGTGTTCAAAGGCAACATACTAATAACCATCACAATGGTCAAAAGTATGCTTACGAGCTTCTTTGTTTTATAATTTTTCATAAAATTTGCTCCTTTTAAGCTTACTTTGCTTGGACACACCCGTTGTCCCATAATTCTTAATAGGTCTTTAAGCTTCATTCGGGCTTCACCTCTTCCTTAGCGAAGACGCCTTCTGTCGCCTTTTGAACTTCAACCCTTTCAATTTCCATACAAATTAACTTTGCAGTGCGTTTGGGCCAAAATTCAATTTTTTCTTCGGGTGTTGCCCATTCGGGCGGTTCATCCATGGTGTAATCAATAGTCCTTGTTTCTTTATCATGCGCCATTAATCATCACTCCCTCAACTGCTTGTTAATTTTTTATTGTTTTAAGGCTTCTTCAAGCGCTTGTTGATGAATACTTTCGACATACACAGTAAAGCCTTTGATAAACTGCATTCCTATTCTTCGGTAATCCATACTCAAAACCTTTTCTATTTTAAGGTTTATCAGGTCTTGCGGCACATTATAAATGCGCATCACCACCTGCAATACCTTTGCAATTCTGCGGTCTAAAGGGATATCCTCAACATTTTCTTTCATAATTGATGCATACTCTATCCCCGACACAACATTTTCCGAAAGTGCAAAATCCGCATCAGTCCAATCAGGACGAAATTCACCGAAAACGTTTTTCGCATTCGTTGTATCCGCTTCTCTTATAAGACGCAGCGACATAGAGTTTCGGTAAATTGCAGTGTATAAATCTTTAGCTACTTCGCTTTCTTCGCAAACAGCTATCATACAGGTTAATTCCATTAAGTAAGCGAGCAATGAGGTTCGACCTTCCTCAACCTCAACATCCAAAACAAATTGGTGGTATTCGCAAAGGCACTGCGTTAACTCCAAAAGCAAATGCTCTTTAGTCGGGAAATGAAAAGTTAGATTCCCCAAGCTGATATTAAGTTCTTTTGCAATCTCGGTAACATAGGTGTTAGAATACCCTTTCTCTAAAAAAAGACGAGATGCAAGAGCTAAAATTTCAAACTTATGATTTACCTTTTTTCTTCTCGGCATAAGTCACCTCAACCATATAATAGTAACACTACTATTAATATACACTGCGATTTTCTATTTGTCAATAGTAATGTTACTATTTTTTTAAAAAATTATGCTTTTATTCTTAAGAATGTTAATTTTTCCATTCATTATTCAACAGCTTGTAATTATTTTTAATACATTTCTTAAACAAGCCATCCTTTTCATATAATCTATTATTGACAAGGAGTGGTGGTATGTTTTTAGAATTAATAGTTAATATAATTTCTAATATCTATTATTTAGCATTACATGTTACAAACGGCGGCTCCTTTCCCCCGCCGCTATCGGCAAAAAAAGAAAAGGAATTGCTCGAAGAATATCAAGGGGGAAATATCGAAGCAAAAAACAAATTAATTGAACACAATTTAAGGCTTGTGGCGCACATTGTTAAAAAATATTATACCAACAACTGCGACCAAGATGATTTGATTTCGATAGGAACAATAGGTCTTATTAAGGCGATTACAAGCTTTAAGCAAAATAAAGGAATACGGCTTGCAACTTATGCTGCAAGATGCATTGAAAATGCAACCCTCTCACAAATGAGTTTTTGGTTACGAAAAGAACTCCCCACTGGAGAATTACCGAACAGACTGCGGAAAATATGTATATAATGTCGCACACCGAAAACGGCGAAACAAAACACTCTCCTTTGTTTGTTCTCAGCTTTAGACTTATGGCTCCGAGAAAACTGCTCGAAGCACAGTTATTTAACAAGCAATATCATTCTTACGAGGATATTGATAACATCCCCGACCGCTTGAGATTTTGCCGTCATAGATTAGGTCTTATGCAAAAGGAAGTAGCGCAGATTGTCGGCATTGCTCGTAGCACATACATAAATCTTGAAACAGGCAATCACAACGGCTTTGATAAAACCGTAGCGGACAAGCTTTCCAAACTCTATAATATCCCTGTATATGACCTTCTTGATGATTATAACCGCTTTATAGCAGTCGGACAAGGCAAACTAATACGAGAGCACCGAGAAAGCCTTAATCTCGGCAAAAGACCGTTTGCAAGGGCCCTCGGTGTGGATGCTAATATGATTAGACTTTGGGAAAGTGAACGAAAACAAATTAGTCTTAAATCTTGGGAGAAATATTTTAAGGATCGTATCACTCTTTAATGCACAACCGCCTCACAAAAAATGTGAGGCGGTCACTTTTTTAGACTACTTTTTCTGTTCAGCTTTAATCTGTTCTTTTGTATCTTTTATAATCGCATTAAGCAGTCTTTCCTTTTCTCTGATTGGGCAATCTAACTTAGAAATGCTATTAAGTACTCCATCGGCGTGAACACCGGCTACACGCCGTCTTAGTTCTCGCCATCCTTCTTCCGTTGTGGGGTAGTGGACAATAACGTTAATCGGTGCAAATGTCTTCATAACGAGTACCTCCTATGTGCATAAACTATATGCATGAGGTGTTGTCCGCTATTCCTAAGTGTATTTACGAAAGTTGCCCAAATCAGATGATGCATATAAAAATACATCATACGATTTCCTTTCTACATATCTCAATCTCAATTTCAACTTCTCCTTCTTGTCTTTGCCTTTGAGTTTTGCAAGGTATGTAAGATATGTATGCTTGCAGGCGGGCAACCTGCAAGTCTGGACTCTGTTATATTTGTTTTTCCTTTATTTCCTTTGATTGTCCCTATATATTAATCCTACAGATTTTCGTCAGCAGGATATTGTATTCAATTTAAATTCTTCCTTCATCATTTTAATTAATAGATTACTTTTTCTTCGGCTTATCAGCCAAATAAATTCTTGTCACTTCAGTTCTGTGGTGACCTAAGTTTTCGCTTACAATCTTACGAGCTTTCTTTGGTCTCTCTTGCAACGCTTCTTCATAGGTTCTTTGTGCGTAGGTATGTCTGAGTCCGTGCCATGAGATTGTCTCGGTTCTCTTCTTTTTACCGTCTTCACTTAAATCTTCGCGATTTTCTACTATGAAGCTTTTTCGGTTATAACTCATCCAATTTTGCAAAGAACGCTTTTCACGCTTAACTCCGTCCTTTTCGCTTGCGGAGATTAAGTAATCCCTCGGGTATCGGCCCGAACATCGTGCATAATCCAAATATTTAGTAATAATACTGCGTTGCTTTGCACTTAAATCAATAGCTCTTGTCTGACCGCCTTTGCCCTTTATAACAAGTTGCCCGGTCTTTAAGGCTGACATAAGGTATTCAATTCTGAGCGTACAGATTTCTTCAAGCCGTAAACCAAACTCATGGGCAAAGTCTATGGCAATAACAACATCCTGTCGACCTTGCTCGGTAGCCAATTGTCGCATATTATCAATCTCGGTTTTTAACAACGAATGGTCTTTTACGCCTGTCGCTCTTTTAGGCAATGATAACTTATCATTTTTCGAAAGCCTGTTCTTACTACCGGATTTTCTATGGAAATACCGTATGCCCGACAGATCGGATTGTATAGTCGCAGCGGAGTTATTTTCTTTCAGATGCTCCACGTAGGCTTTAAAGTGCCGGTCTTCCACGTTCTTAAAGTTTTGTAGACGAAAATTATCGGCTAAGAACTTACAGAACCTTTTTGTTGCCTCAAAGTACCGAGCTCTTGTTTTAAAACTAAGCTCGTTGCTGTGTTTATAGATAGACTCAACTTGAGCAAGCAAGTTCTTATATAAGCCCGGATTTAGCACTGTAATATTATTAGAATCTGACATAGCAAACCGTCTCCTTTCTCTAAAAATTTTATTTCAACACAAGGATAGGGACAAAGCCTTGCATAAAAAACTGTGTACGAAAAATATATAAAATGAGGTATTTTCGTCAATAAAATATTTCCGATTCTTTTGACGAAAATAATTCTGTGGACGAAAATTTTGCCCCCTCATTTCGAAATGACAGTCATAAAGCATTTCAAAATGAAAATAGGAACGCATTGCTCATTTCGAAATGAAAGTCATATATCATTTCGAAACGGGAATCATAAAAAATCTTTCAGCAGATTGTGCTGACCTGATATCGAAAAGTAAGTAATCTCGAAA
>JAZNOY010000008.1:0-8803 GCA_045589375.1 Acutalibacteraceae bacterium
CCGCCGAGGCCCAAAACGGCATACATACAGCAAACATACTCAAGGCAGGGGCGCGCAACCGAAAGAACGTGCGAGCCGCGCTTTACGCCGAGGCGCTCAAGCTCTCTTGCCGCAGAGGTAATTTTGCTAAACAGTTCGCCATAGGAGTATTCAGTATCGTCAATAACAAAAGCAAGCTTATCGGGCATTGCCTCGGCGTGCTTTTTTATAATTGAGGTTATGCTCAGAGAGGAGGTGCTCATAAGGATTATCCTTTCTTGAGGGAGTTATTTATTGCGCTTTTTTTCAAACTTATCCCATTGCTCTAAGGCAAGGTCGTCCGGGAGCTCTTGGCCCTTAAACTTAACGTTTTGGCTTCGGCTCATTTTGCGCAAGGCCACATATAAATCAAAGCGGCCTACAACCTGAGCGGGATTGCCAGAGGCCACAGAGTTGCTCGGAATATCGTTTGCAACCACCGAGCCTGCGGTTATAATGCAGTTTTCGCCAATGCGAACATCGGGGAGAATAGTAACATTCATACCGATATAAACATTATCCATAAGCTCAACACAGCCAAGACGCTCCTTGGGGCCGAAATCCTGCTCGGGATGGCAATCCTTTAGGAAGGAGGAGAGCACATCGTGGGTTACAATGTGAGCGGTTTTGTGAACGCGAACATTATTGTGAAGCTTGATAAGCTTAGGATAAAGCGGCACAAGCCAAGGTCCCCAAATACAGTTTTCGCCGATACCGCCGAGAATATCCTTCTCCTTCATATAGGCGGCGCGCTTTCTGGCTCTGCGCATAACGAGCAGGCGAAGGCTGTGAAAAAGTCGTTCTTTTCTCATAAATACACCCTCTGATTATTTCTCTGAAGTTATTTTTTCAACCATAGCCACCATAGCGTCTACCGAGTTGAAGTTTTCGGGAACAATCCAGTCAATATCAATCTCAAACTCGAACTTTTCGGCAAGTGCGGCTATAAGGCCCATAAGCTCCATAGAATCGAGGAAGCTGCTATCGATAATATCGGTAACCCCTTCAAGATTGACTGTGGGCTTAATTTCATTTAGTATTTCGAGAATAGTTTGCTTAATGTCCATTTTTATTCCTCCAAAGCAATATTGTTTTCTTTTGCCTCAATTTTGTTCTTATCTTTTCCAAAAGGACCTTTGAAAAGGCTTTTTATTTCCTTGCCCCAGCTTCCGTTTGCTTCCAAGTGACCGTTATAGAAAAGCATAATATAAAACAGAATATAAATCATTCCGTGGGTATGAATGCTGAAGAAGGAGGTAACCACCCAAATCACCGTTGCCCAGAAATAATTTGCATTGAGCTTCAAAAGCCCGAAAAGGAAGAAGATGTAGGACAACAAAATGCCTATGAGTCCGTATTTGTAGAGGGTTGAGGCAAAGCCCGGCATATGCGCGCTTATGCCCTCAACGCTATCGGCGCAGCCGAAAACGAGCTGCTTTAGTGACATACTCTTTATAATCTTAATGGCACCGCGGGTTCTGCCTGTAATGGAGGTTTTCTTAGGCTTTTCGGGCTTCTTTTCCTCAGGGGATGAGTTCTCTGAGGGCGCATTCTCCAAGCCGCCTTCGTTTGAGGAGCCCTCCTCATTTTCTAAGGGGGTTTCCTCACGGTCGGGCAAGAACATAGAAATAGAAATCTTTGACCTGCCGACTATGCGGGCGATGCTGCTATTAAATGAGGGGATTGCCAAAACCACAATCAAGAGTGCCAAAGCGGCGCAAAGCGCGCGAGCCCAGCTTGAAAGCTTTAACAAAAGACGAGGCTTTAAGCTATCGCTCTTGCGGTCCCAAATTGCCGCAAAGAGCACCCAAGCGCCGAAAACCGCCAGCATACCCATTCCCGAGGTTGAGAAAAGAATGCCAATCGAAATCAAAACGCCGGCAACCCAGTTAAAAGCGTTTTTGCCCGTTTTGTATAGATTTATGAATAGAAGCGGGAACAAATATAAGAACATATGCGAGGGCTCAAGGAAGAACGCGCAGGGGCGATAAAAGGCAAAAACCGAGCCCGTAACCGAAATTCGACCGGTCTGGGCGCCGCCAATCCACTGCTCTGCTGAAGGAAGCAGCAACGAGGTGGGAACGAGCTGAAGGTGGAAATCCAAAGCATAATAGCAGAAATATTGAACTATAATGAGCACGCTTGCCGCCGAGGCGATAACGCTGGCCGCCAAAACGAGTTTTTTAAGGTCAATACAGCCGAGCGCCAACGCCAAAAGATAGCCAAGGCTTATTGCAACCTGAAAAATTTCGGCAATAGAGGTGCCGTGCGCCACAACCTTATATACATAAAATAAGAAAAGCGGGCTCAACAGCAAAAACCGTTTTAGGTTAAAGGCTTTAAAGAGCATAATGCCGCGAACAAGCATATAGGGAGCCATCAGCAAAAGCAGGGTGATGGTCATATTATCGGCAAGATTTATATAGTGGCTTGGAAGAATATTTGAAAGAAGCGAGCTCGCAACCAAGCCGATAAGGCCCTTATAGTGCTGCAAAAGCGGGCAAAGCGCCAAAAATACGGCACAGATAGCATCGGGTATTAAAAAGCGGCGACGGCTCGGCGCGGCTGCACTCGGAGTCGCCTTTAAAACCGTTGAAGTAGTAAGCATTTTTATCTCCTTTTAAATTCGTAAAAAAGAACCGCAAAAAATCGCACAATTCATACAAAATCATTATACCAAACGACGAAAGGAAAAGCAAGGGCAATTTTAGGCAAAGAGCTTTAATAAAACGAATAAAACAGTCGACAAAAAGCACAAAGAACGCAAAAAACGGACACATATAAAATGTGTCCGTCAAACGCTGAGTTCCAATAAGGAAGTATTTCTTTAAAATGCGAACTTTTGGCACAATAATTTGTCAAAAATCCCCGATATCAAAACTTGGGTTTATTTTATTTTGTAAGCATAACCTTATCGCTTGTGAACTTGCTTCCGCTTGAGGCTTCAAAGAGCTGGAGAAGCTGCTCAATTGTGAGCTTTTTCTTCTCCTCGCCTCGAACATCAACGACTATCTGTCCCTCGTGCATCATAATAAGGCGGTTGCCGACTCTGATGGCATCGGCCATATTATGAGTAATCATAACGGTGGCGAGATTGTTTTTCGAAACGATATTCTCGGTTATATCGAGCACCTTCTTGGCGGTTTTGGGGTCGAGCGCCGCGGTATGCTCATCAAGCAGCAAAAGCTTGGGCTTTTTGAGCGTTGCCATAAGCAGCGTAAGCGCTTGGCGCTGACCGCCCGAAAGGAGTCCCACCTTTGCGGTGAGCCTATCCTCAAGTCCAAGGTCGAGAACCTTGAGCAGTTCTTTATACTCGCGTCTTTCCTTGGCGGTGATGCCCGGGCGCAGAGTTCTGCGCTTGCCGCGGCGGGCCGCAAGGGCGAGATTTTCTTCAATCTGCATATCGGCGGCAGTGCCGGTCATAGGGTCTTGGAAAACGCGGCCTAAATATTTGGCGCGCTTATATTCGGGCAGAGAGGTAACATCTACACCGTCTATAACTATGCTTCCGCAATCAACGGGATAAACGCCGGCAATCATATTAAGCATTGTGGATTTGCCCGCGCCGTTACCGCCGATAACGGTTACGAAATCGCCCTCATCAAGATGGAGATTAATGCCGTTTAGCGCCTTTTTCTCATTAATGGTGCCGGGGTTAAAGGTTTTTTCTACATTTTTAATATCAAGCATTTACTTTACCCCCTTTAACCTTTCTTATATGCCGCTCGGCCAATCTTCCCTTCCAATGCGGAACGGCGAGGAATATCGCAACGATTGCCGCGGAAAGAAGCTTTAGAAGGTTGGCGTCAAGTCCCATCGTGATAACGGCCTGAATAACGATATAATAGATTATTGAGCCGAAAGCAACCGCAAGAAGCTTGAGTGCAAAGTTCTTGAAAAGCTTGCCGAAGAGCGCCTCGCCTATGATAACTGCTGCAAGGCCGATAACGATTGCGCCTTGGCCCATCTTTACATCGGCGAAGCCTTGATACTGGGCGAGGAATGCGCCCGAGAAGGCAACCAAGCCGTTTGAGAGCATAATGCCCAAAACCTTGCCGAAATTGGTGTTAATACCTTGGGCGCGGCTCATATCGAGATTGCTGCCCGTTGCCCTTATGGCACAGCCCATCTCGGTGCCGAAGAACCAATAAAGTGCGATGATAAGCACGGCGAGCACAAGGCCGACCGTGATTAAGGGGTTGTGGAAGGCAAATTCCTTAACCCAGCGAAGCGAAACGAGAAGGTCGATTTGGTTAACGTTTGCCGACTGGTTTGCCTTGCCCATAATTTTAAGATTAATAGAATAAAGCGAAAGCTGGGTAAGAATTCCCGCCAAAATTGCAGGAATGCCCATAAAGGTATGCAAAAGCCCTGTGATTGCGCCTGCGAGCAGTCCCGCAACAAAGGCTAAAAGCATAGCAAGCCATAAATTACAGCCGTTTAAAATAAGCATAACGGCAACTGCGCCGCCCGTTGCAAAGGAGCCGTCAACCGTGAGGTCGGCAACATCAAGAATACGATAGGTGAGATAAACACCTATCGCCATAATGCCCCAAATAAGCCCTTGGGAAATTGAGCCGGGCAGAGCGTTTAAAAGTTGTGATAAAAGTTCCATAGAGTCCACCTTTATAAAATAATAGGGAAATGGCCGGAGAGAAATTTTCTCTCCGGCAAGTAATAAGTAATTTAGTTTTCCTCTATAGCAACATAGTTTTCAAGAGGAGTGATTCCCAAAGCTTCACAGTTTTGCTTGTTATACTTGGGGGTTTGTGTTTCGGCGTATTCAATCGGCATAGTCGAAATATCGGCGCCGTCCTTTAAGATTTTAACGGCCATCTTACCGGTTGTGTAGCCGAGGTCATAGTAGCTGATGGAAAGGGTTGCAATTCCGCAGCCTGAGCAGATACCCTCCTCGCCTGCAACTACAGGAATCTTCTTGGGCTCGCAGATGTTATCAATAATGCCGGTGTTTTCTGCAACGGTGTTATCGGTGGGAACATAAATTACATCGCACTTATCTGCTGCGGTTGTGCAGATTTGAGCGAGGTCGTTTGAATCGGTAAACGGATAAAGTGTTGCGGTAAGGCCCTTGCTTTCAAGAGCGGCTTTTACAACATCAACCTGATACTGACTGTTTGCTTCCTTTGAGCAATAAAGAAGGCCAACCGATTTAGCATCGGGACACCAATCGGTAATCATTTCGGCCTGCTTATCAAGAGGAGCCAAATCAGATGTTCCCGAAACGTTTCCGCCAACGGTGCCGTTAAAGTCTTTAATCTCGAGCGCTACGCCGTATTCGGTAACCGAGGTGCCCAAAATCGGAATGTCCCCTGTTGCGGCAACTGCCGATTGGAGCGCAGGTGTTGCATTCGCCATAATCAAATCAACCTGATTTGAAACGAACTGATTTGCAATGGTAGAGCAGGTAGCAGGGTCGTTTTGACCGTTTTGGAAATCAAACTCAACGTTTTTTTCGCCGAGGCCGTCAATAACTGCTTTTTTAAAGCCCTCGGTTGCGGCATCTAAGGCAACGTGCTCAACAAGCTGACAAATACCAATCTTGTATTTTGTTGGTGCCTTATCCTCAGAACAGCCTGTTAGCGCGAACATAGCGCCCAAGCAGATGATAATCGCCAACATAACGGATACGATTTTTTTCATTTTCAAAAACTCCTTTTTTAAAGGCCCAAAAGAGCCTTGCATTTATGTTGGGTTTATTATATAATATGTTTTGCAATCGGTCAAATAGATAGTTTTAATGTTTGCTATCGAAATTTTCGATAATGGAGAGGACACAATGGAGCTTAAAAATTTAATCACCTTTATAAGTGTTGCCGAGCTTGGAAGCTTCACCAAGGCGGCAGAGCAGCTTTCGTATTCACAATCAACCGTTTCCTTTCAAATAAAGCAGCTTGAGCAGGAAATCGGGGGACTGCTTTTCGAGCGGATTAATCACACCGTAACTTTAACCCAGCGCGGCCGTGAGCTTATAGCCTACGCGCACAGGCTTCGCGCCTTAACCGAGGAATTTAAGGAGAGTCTTTCAAAGGAGGAGGAATGCGCGGGGAGCGTGCATATAGTTTCTCCCGATTCGGTCTGCGAGCGGCTGATTGGCTCGCACTACGAGGATTTTCACAAAAAATATCCGCAGATATCGATTCGGTTTTCTACGGGCGACTCGGGCGTTATGCTTGATATGCTCGACCATAACGAAGCCGATGCCATAATCACGCTCGATAGGCGGCTTTACAACAAGGATTATATTATAGCCGCCGAGCAGCCGCTTTCTATGCACTTTGTGGCGGCAAGGGGCTCAAAATTTGCGAAAGCAAAGGGGCTTTCGATAGAGGATATTATAAACGAGCCCTTTGTTTTAACCGAATACGGTCAGGGCTATCGCAGGGTTTTTGACAGGGAGCTCGAAAAACGGTCGCTTGAGATAAATCCCGTGCTCGAAATAGGCAGAACGGATATTATTACCTCGCTGCTTTTACAAGGCGATATGATTTCGTATCTGCCCGATTTTGTAACAAATCAGTTGGTGTCATCGGGCGAGCTTTGCTATCTCGATGTGGGGGATATGGATATAGAAATATGGAAGCAGCTTATTTATCATAAAAACAAGTGGCTTTCAAAAAGCCTTAAGGCGTTTATAAATTATGTAAAGGAAGCCGAGTTTTCGCAGTAGAGGTAAAACGCTCTTTGTGTTGACTTTCGTTGCATGCAAGTGTTTTTTATTGACAGCTGCCCGTAAATGAGCGATAATGTAAAAAAGAGGTGAGCGAGCCAAAATGAAGAGAATTTTATCTGCAATAATTACTGTATTTTTAGCATTAACCTTATTTTGCGGAATAAATGTTTCTGCCGAAAATATAAATTCTCAAAAAACAACTAATGCAACACTTTCTTATTGTAGAGGAGAAAGTTGGAATAATTTTGAAGGGAAAACTTTGTTTTCCGATTATGCGGATTGTATAAGAATACAGACCGACCCTCAAAAAGATTATTATCTATCCTATAAAACATGGAATGAGGATAGCGGCGGATATTATGCACCGGTTAAAAGTAATGTAAATCATTCTTATGAATATGCAGGCAGTAGTGGCAAAAGAATTCGCAGTCTGAGTATTACTGTATGTGACAAAAATGACAACCTTATAAATGAAGGTATAGTTGTGATGTATCGAGCTTTTGTGGGTGGTGTTTGGCTTCCATGGGTAAGCAATGCCGACGAAGAATGGATGCAATATGTTCAACGCAAGTATAAGCTTGACGGTGTTCTTGATACCAAAGGCGGAAATGCCGGTATAAATACGGATTATATTTCCGGACTGGAAATATATATTTACGAAGAAAAAGCCATAGATGATACTATTGGCGACATAGGCAAATCAAAACTTATTGAGGCACCGATTATATGTCAGTTGCCCCAATTTCCTACGGGTTGTGAGAGTGTAAGTGCTGTAATGGCTTTACAGTATAACGATTTTAATGTTTCGGTGGACACTTTTATAGATACATATCTAGAGAAAGGCGATAGAACCGATTTTGACCCCAATATATGCTTTGGCGGTGACCCTAAAAAAAGCAGCGGTATGGGTTGTTATGCTCCGGTGATTCAAAAGGCATTAAATAATGTGCTTGAATCAACCCCAAAAACAGCAAAACTAATTAAAAATTATAGCTTAGAAGCGCTATGCAAAGAATATGTTGATAAAAATGTGCCTGTTATTGTGTGGGCAACTACTCAAATGAGTAAAGCATATACAGGTGCAAAAATAGTTTGTGGAGACAAAACGATTCAGTGGATAGCACCCGAACACTGTTTGCTACTTGTGGGTTATGATGAAAATAATTATATATTTAATGACCCTCTCGAACCGGACGGTGCAGTATATTATTCTAAAAATCAGTCGGAAAATGCATATTGTGCATTGGGCTGTCAAGCCATAGCCATAACTAACAAAGCGGACCTTGATGCACCTACAAACGTTAAGGGCACACTTTATGGCCACGATGATATTAAGGTTACATGGAATAAGGTAGCAAATGCAGATAAGTATAGAGTATACTATAGAAAGTCAACTGTATCGGATTACACCTTAATGGGCACAACTACAAACCTTTATAGGAACTTTGCTGACTTGGCTGATAATACTAAGTATTTCTTCAGAATCGTTCCTTGTGCTTATGTAGATGGCAAGTTGGTTGCTGATACAGCAAGCGGTAAGACAATAAGCTTCTCAACCACCAAGAACCTCGCAGCACCGAAGAACCTGACAGCAGTGCTTTACGGAGCAGATGATATAAAGGTATCTTGGAGCAAGGTATCGGGTGCTACTTGCTATCGTGTATACTATAAGAAGGCAAGTGCTTCAAGCTATACATTGAAGACAAGAACAACCAAGCTTACTGTAAACTTTGCAAACCTTTCTGACGGAGTTCAATACTCCTTCAAGGTAGTTCCTTGCACAACCGTAAACGGAAGCTACTATTCTGATACAAGCTACGCTGTAAAATCTGCTTATACACTTAAGAAGGTTTCAACACCTACAGTTACTAAGAAGAATAACGGCGCAGTAACGGTTAAATGGACCAATATTTCGGGCGAGAGTGGATATCAGATTTCCAAGTCCACCAGCAAGACCGGAACCAGCATAGTTGCAACCTATACAACAACAAGCGGCACATCTAAGGCAATCGCTGCAACAAAGGGCAAGACCTATTACTATAAGGTTCGCGCTTTCAAGACAGTTGACGGCAAGAAGATTTACGGCGCTTGGTC
>JAZNOY010000009.1:0-23156 GCA_045589375.1 Acutalibacteraceae bacterium
TTCAGGGGAATCATTGCAAACTGGGTCGAAGCACCGCCCTGTAAGAACAGAACTTCATAATCGTCGGGAATTTCCATAATTTCACGAAGGTCGGCCTCGGCCTGTTTGATGATGGCATCATACTCTTTCGAGCGATGCGACATTTCCATAACCGATTGACCGCTGGTGCCATATTCCAACATTTCGTTTGCGGCCGTTTCCAAAACCGCCTGCGGAAGCATCGAAGGACCCGCGCTAAAATTATAAACTCTTGCCATAACTTTCTACCTCATTCATTATATAATAGTTGTTTTTCACCCGTTTGAAACGGAATATAGTGCTATTCTATTCCATATTTATGCGCTTGTCAATAGGTTTGTTAAAAAAATGTCATTATTTCTCGAAAATTTTTATGATTTCGCCTTAAGTTTGTTAATTTTTTAACTATCGATTTTTTTCATAGAAAAAGTTTTTCAAATTCTTGTTGACAAATCGGAAAGTTATGATATAATAAGTTTTGCGCTATGGTGGATGTAGCTTAGTTGGTTAAAGCGCCAGTTTGTGGCACTGGAGACCGTGGGTTCGAGTCCCATCTTCCACCCCACAAGCTATAGCTCCGATTGATTTATCGGGGCTATATTAAATTAAATATTGGGGTGTCGTCAAGCGGTAAGACACAGCACTTTGACTGCTGCATTCGTAGGTTCGAATCCTGCCACCCCAGCCAAAAAGTCACTTTTGTCAATCCGCAAGGGTGACTTTTTTCGATAGTAGGTAATTAATTATTAAATTAAGGAAGTTGCGTATGTCTGCACTAAAAAATCAAAAAAACGACATTAAGAAAATCTATAAGGAAGCCGCGAGACTTTTTGAAAAGTATATGTCTGCGGTTGAAGCCGTCGTTGCTTATAATAAGGAAAACGGCGCTTCAATTGATGATAGAGCATTCGATAAGGAAACAATTAATGAATGTCTTGAATTTTTAATCAATAAGGATTTGTCGCCTTATTATAGAGAAATCCTTAAAAAACAAATCGAAATGTCCGATTCTTATGAGCGTAAGCTGTTTGGACTTGATTGTGTCGCATACCAAGGCGCGGAAGGTGCATTTGGACATATTGCGGCAGGTAATATTTTTCCAACAGATAACTTGAAAAAATACGGCACCTTTGCCGAGGTTTTCGATGCGATTGAAAACGGAGATGCTTATAAGGGCGTTATTCCATTTGAAAATAGCTATACCGGCGAAGTTGGCGAAGTTCTTGATTTGCTTTATAGTCACAATGTTTATATCGAGTCGATTTACGACCAGCCCGTTCGTCAAAATCTAATTGGTATTCACGGTGCGGAAATTTCGGATATTAAAACTGTTTATTCCCACCCTCAAGCACTTGAGCAGGTTTCTAAATACCTTAATATGTTTTTGCCCCGTGCAAATTGTATCGCATATACCAATACCGCGCTTGCTGCAAAGCTCGTAGCCAAAAGCGGTGATAAGAGCATCGCGGCTATTGCCTCGGATAAAACGGCGCAGCTTTATAACCTTTCTGTTTTGGCAAAGAACATAAATACAAGCGCCGCAAACACCACCCGCTTTATAGTAATATCAAAGAAGCTTGCCAAAAGCGGTAATCGCTTCAACCTTTTGTTTACCGTTGACCACGCTGCAGGTCAATTAGCTAAGGTATTAAGCCTTATCGGTGAGATGGGCTTCAATGTTGAAAATATCCGTTCTCGCTCCGTTCACGGCGAGCCTTGGAAATACTATTTTTACGCCGAAATCGAGGGCACACTTAATGATTCATCTGCTCAAAAATTGCTCGATGAAATGAACAAAAGATGTGATACCGTTAAGATTTTAGGTCATTATGTAAAAAGCGAATAATAATAAAACCTGTAAATTTATAAAGAGCCTTGGTAAAACCCAGGCTCTTTTCTAATTAGAATTATGTTTTTTTGCAGTTAAATAGGCATCAAAAATTTCAGGTATAGGCTTGATACTCCGTTCAAGAATACCCTGCATATATGCAATTGCTGTGCCGTAATTAGTAAAAGGAACACTTGCATTTTGAGCCAATCCTTTTCTGCTTTGAAGCTCGGCGTTATTAAGCATACATCCGCCGCAATGTAAAACCAAAGCATATTTGCTAAGGTCTCTCGGGAACTCGCCGCCGCTTGTGAACTCAAAATTTATTTCATTTTTGGTGTATTTACGCAGCATATTCGGTAGCTTAACACTGCCTATATCGCCGCATTGGCGGTGGTGAGTGCAGCCCTCGCTAATCAAAACGGTATCCCCCGCCTTTAAATTATCAATCGCCGTAACGCCGCAAACGGATTCACGCAAAAATCCCTTGTGGCGCGCCATAAGAATTGAAAAGGATGTAAGTGGAATTTCATTTGGGCAGAGCTTTGAAATGATACCAAAAACCTGTGAATCGGTTATCACTAAACGCGGTTTATGAGCAAGCGAATCGAGTAACTGCTTAAATTCCGTTTCCTTAACTACAGACACAAAGGCGTTGCTGTCTAAAATATCCCTTATCGTCTGCTGTTGCGGTAAAATCAACCTGCCCTTAGGTGCAGATTCATCAATCGGAGTTACAAGCACAATATGCTGACCGGCATTAATAAGGTCACCAACAATCCTTTGCTCTTTTCTTTGAGGCGCCAAACTGCCGATTTTCTCTTTAAGCTCATAAATATTCAGTTTGCCCTTCGCGCTTACATATATTTCGTTATCTTTGCTCGTGGGTATGCTGTTTAACAAATCGCTTTTATTAAAAGCAATTATAAATGGCAAATTTCGCTCTTTAATTAAGCCTAATAACGCTCTATCCTCATCGGTAATGCCAAGAGTGGCATCAACAACCAAAACCGCAACATCGGTTTTGCGAAGCACCTCGTCAGTTTTCTTAACTCTTAACTCACCCAAGGCTCCTTCATCGTCGTAACCGGGCGTGTCAATAATTAATACAGGTCCTAAAGGTAACAGCTCCATAGCTTTGCTAACAGGGTCTGTAGTTGTCCCTAAAACATCTGATACTATTGAAATTTCCTGACCTGTCACGGCATTTACAAGGCTTGATTTTCCCGCATTTCTAAGACCGAAAAAAGCAATATGAAGGCGCTCACCGGAAGGCGTGCTGTTTAAACTCATAATATCATTCCCTCTTAAAATCTGAAATCACGACGGTTAGAATTTTTAATATCTTCAATGTTTTGTTTTGCTATGTTTTTAACCTTTTCCTTGGGTATTCTTTCGAGCTCCTTCTCTATCAACTTATAACCTATTTCCTTGGTTTTTGGAGAAGCATAATCCTCAATATACTCGCTTAAGGTCATTAAAGCGTTTGGATGACAGCAGTTAAGTATCTGTCCCGATTTACAAAGGCTCATAAATCGGTCGCCCGTTCTGCCCTCTCGGTAGCAAGCCGTGCAGAAAGAAGGAATGTGTCCGTTTTCCATAAGCCAAGCAACAACCTCGTCTAAGGTGCGTTGGTCAGAAACATCAAACTGCTCGGTATCGTGCGGGCGTTCCTGCTCGGTATAACCACCAACGGTTGTTCTCGAGCCGCCGCTAACCTGAGAAATACCAAGACGTAATAGCTTTGAACGAACCTCTTCGGTTTCGCGCGTTGAAATAATCATACCCGTATACGGAACTGCAAGACGAATACAGGCGGTAATCTTTGCAAAGATTTCATCGGAAATAGAGTTGTCAAAAGCAGTAGGGTCAATGCCGTCGGCGCGCTTAATTCGCGGAACGCTAATAGTGTGAGGACCTACACCATAAACGGCCTCAAGATGCTCCGCGTGCATAAGCAGTCCCGCAAACTCATATTTATAAAGCTCAAGACCAAACAAAACGCCGAGTCCAACATCGTCTATTCCACCTTGCATTGCCCTATCCATTGCCTCAGTGTGATAGTTATAATCGTGCTTAGGACCTGTAGGATGAAGCTTTAAATAGCTTTCCTTATGGTATGTCTCTTGGAATAAAATGTAGGTTCCAATACCGGCTTCCTTGAGCTTCTTATAATTTTCTACCGTCGTAGCGGCAATATTAACATTTACTCTGCGGATATCGCCGTTTTTATGATGAACACTGTAAATTGTCTTGATGCACTCGATAATGTATTCAATAGGATTATTAATCGGGTCTTCACCGGCCTCAATGGCTAAGCGCTTGTGTCCCATATCCTGAAGCGCTATCACCTCACGGCGAACCTCCTCTTGAGTAAGCTTTTTGCGCGGAATGGTTCTGTTTTTTACATGATACGGACAATAAACGCAACCGTTAACACAGTAATTCGATAAATAAAGCGGTGCAAAAATAACTATACGATTGCCATAGAATGCCAGTTTGATTTCCTCTGCGATTTTATAAATTTCCTCAATCTTTTCAGGAATTTCACAAGCAAGAAGAACTGATGCCTCACGGTGAGTAAGCCCGCGGCATACATAGCCGGTATCTGTCTTAACCGGTCTCGCCTTATCTAAAATTTCATCAATCAAAGCAACATTATTTTTGTTTTCCTCGGCATAAGCCAAGGTGCTTTTAATTTCAGAATCGTTTATAAACTCTTCAGCTTTTAATGATTTGGGGTTGTAAATCGCCATAATATAACTCCTAACTGATTTTTATATCGCCTCTATCAACTACAATTTCATAGCCAATAAGCTTCATTTGATTTTTAAGCTCAAGTATTTTTTGAGCTGATTCAACACCTGTTGAAAGCTTGTTATTATAAAGCATATATTTGCTTCTAACCGATATCGGTGATAAATTCGGCATAATTACATTAGCGCCGGATAAAATGCCCATTTCCCTGCCTTTAGGATGAATTGAGCCAAGCGCGGTAGTGGCAGGCAAAAGAATATTTGGATGAATTAGCCTTATAATTGATAATAGATAAAAGCAAAGCTCTATATCACCTGCGGGATAGCTGTTAAAAGGTGTATCCTTATGCGGAATAAAGGGGCCGATACCGCACATATCAGGCTTAAATTCCTCAATAAGCTTTAAATCCTTTGCAAGCGTTTTATAGCTTTGATACGGAGAGCCAACCATAAATCCAAGACCAACCTGAAATCCAATCTCCTTCAAATTTTTAAGACATTCGATACGGTTTTCAAGCGTTTGTGAAGCGGGATGTAATTTTTGATAGTGATCATTGTCGGCCGTTTCGTGACGCAGCAAATATCTATCCGCACCGGCATCAAACAACCGCTTATAGCTTTCATAGCTTCGCTCGCCTAACGATAATGTTATTGCACAATCATTAAAACGAGCTTTTATCTCACTAATAATCGAGCATAGGAAATCATCGCTCCAATGTGAATCCTCGCCGCCTTGCAGCACAAAGGTCCTAAAGCCTAAAAAATATCCTTCTTCACAGCATTTTAATATTTCTTTTTTGGAAAGCCGATAACGCTCACAACGCGAATTGCTCTTTCTTATTCCGCAATAGTAACAATCGTTTTTGCAATAATTGCCAACCTCAATTAAGCCTCTTATATAAATGTCCTTGCCATAAATTTCGGTTCTCTTTTTAACTGCCGCCTCTCTTATAAAAGCAATAACCTCTTCATTTCTGTCCTTAAGCAGCAATTCATATTCTAAAAGGCTTAATTTTCGGCTTCTAATAAGTTTTTCGGCAATCGCAATCAAATTATTGCTCATCAGTGATAACTCCTGAAAAGGCCGTTTTAACGCTTATGCCCTCAAGCGCGCCAATCTTGCCTGAAAGTGTAGATATAACATCCTGAGGCGCATCAATAGCGATGCTTATTACATTAATGTTTTTAGCCTTGTAGGGAATTCCCATTCGGCCAATAATATAATCTGCATAATCGTGTAAAATGGAATTGAGTTGTTGCACGGTTTCCCACTTTTCAACGATAATTCCCATAACTGCCACTCTTGATTTCATAAAAATGCCTCCAAAAAAGCCGCACAGCTAAACGCGGTGCGGCAAAAAATATAAATATGCCGTCACCTTTCAGTCAGAAAAAATCTTTATGTCAGGTAAACTATGTATATTATACACTATAACATAATACTTTTCAATCTTTTTATAAAAAATAAGGCTCTAAAAATAGAGCCTTATTTTTTATTAGTTTCCGTTCATAATCTCAATTTGCTTTTTATAAGCATCAGGCTTGTCCTCACAGCCGTGAATGCCTGCAGGCTTATAAGTGGGAACAATTTTAGACACATACTCACGAATGTCATCATTATTAGAATAAGAGATTTCCATTAATTCGTGAATGTTGCTTATAAACTTATCGGGACTGAAATCAAGCGGTTTGCAGATGTGAATAAGCTTGTTCGGTGTGGTTTCAAGACCTTCGGCGGCCATAAGCTTTTCTTCATATAGTTTCTCGCCCGGTCTTAAACCTGTATACTCAATCTTAATATCAATATCAGGCTTGAGTCCTGATAACCTTATTAGATTGCGCGCAAGCGTATCAATTTTAACGGGTGCGCCCATATCAAGAACAAAGATTTCTCCGCCCTTAGCGTAGGTGCCCGCTTGTAGAACAAGGCTAACCGCTTCCGGTATGGTCATAAAATACCTAATAATATCGGGATGAGTAACGGTTATTGGGCCGCCATTTTTAATTTGGCGCTTAAATATCGGAATAACAGAGCCATTACTGCCGAGAACATTGCCGAAACGAACGGCAACAAATTCGGTTGAAACGCTCTTGCTGTCAATAAACTTCTTATGAAGCTTTTCACCCTTATCATAATGCTCATAAAGAAGCGGTATTTCATCTGCTCTGCCGTTTTTAATGAGCATATCAAAGGATTGAACAACCATTTCGCAAAGACGCTTGCTGGCGCCCATAATATTTGTGGGGTTAACAGCCTTGTCCGTGCTAATCAAAACAAAACGCTTGCAGCCGTGCACCATAGCGGCAAATGCAGTTTTATAGGTGCCGATTGCATTATTTTTGATTGCTTCACAGGGGCTTGTTTCCATAAGCGGAACATGCTTGTGAGCAGCCGCGTGGTATACAATCTCAGGCTTATACTTGCCAAAAACATCTAAAAGCTTTCGACTGTCACGAACGGAGCCGATTAAAACCGAAAGGTCTAAGCAGGGATAGGCGTTTTTAAGCTCCTGCTCAATATCATAAGCATTATTTTCATAAACATCAAAGATAATAAGCTTCTTAGGCGAATGTGCCGCAATCTGGCGGCAAAGCTCACTACCGATAGAGCCGCCTCCGCCTGTTACCAAAATTGTTTTTCCTTGGATAAAATCAAAAACCTCATCAAGATTAACAGTAATCGGATTTCGACCAAGCAAATCCTCAATCTCAACATCCTTAAGATTGCCCGCAGTTATTTCGCCCGTAACAAATTGATAAATACCGGGCAAATTTTTGAGCTCGCAGGAGGTTTCATTGCAAATGTTTAAAATCTCGCGCTTATCTTGCTTTGAAGCACTTGGAATAGCAAGATAAATCTTATCAATTTTAAATTTTTGAACTGCTAAAAGAATTTCATTTCTGCCACCGATAATCGGAACATTTTCAATGTATTTATTCCATTTATTAGGGTTATCGTCAATGATACAAACAACCTTATCTTTGGTTTCTCTTGCTTGATTGATATCCCTTAAAATCATTGCTCCCGCATTACCTGCGCCAATAAGCATAACGCGATTATTAATTGTATTAACCGTTTTTAAATTTTCCTTTTCCATAAGGAAAAACTTATAAGAGAATCTGACAAGCGCAACTAATAGAAATTGAATAGTTATTCCAAGTGCATAATAGGTAATCGGCATGCGATTTCTACTATTGTTTCCTTCAAAGAAAAACTGCATACCGGCAACATGGAAAGCAAAGGAAATTATAGTAGCCAAAATAATTCTTGTGATTTCCTTGAAGCCTGCGTATCGCCAAACACTTTTGTAGAGTCTTAGCGCAAAAAACACGACTATAGTAAAAACTGTGTATATGGGGATAAATTTATAATATGCCTCAAGATACATCGGCAATATATGTGAATAAACACCATCAAATCTAAGCCACAGCGCAAAAAAATAAGAGGCGCTTACCGCAACAATATCATATATAACCAAAAGAAAGGTAAGCAGTTTACCCATTATTGCTCTTTTGCTGCGAGGATAACCATTATTTGAGTTAAATATTGACACAATACACCCACCTTAATATTCATCACCCATATATTATACAACATTCGCACTTTTAAGTCAATAAAATTAAAAACAATCAAAACACATATTTTTCCTTTAATATTTTTTTATTAATTCAGCAAAATAATATTGCAAACGGAAGAAAACTTTTTGATAGGAGTGAAAATAATGGCTAAAAATGCAGCAGCTAAGGAAGCTCTCAATCGTTTTAAGATGGAGGCTGCTAACGAAGTAGGCGTTAACCTCAAGCAGGGCTATAACGGTGACTTGACATCAAAGCAGGCAGGTTCTATCGGCGGACAGATGGTTAAAAAGATGATAGAGTCTTATGAAAACAGCATGAAATAAATCATATCATAAGATGTGATTAGTGTCCGGCGCCGATATAGGAAGGTTTTCCTTGTCGGTGCCTTTTACTTGAATATTAAGGAGTGAATGTGATGTTTGATAAGATTTGCTTAATCCTTGCAATTATCGGTTGCTTAAACTGGGGCCTCGTTGGATTATTCAGCTTTGACCTTGTTGCCTGGATTTTTGGAGGAAGCGGTGTTTTACTGAGCAGAATCGTGTATACAGTAATTGCACTTGCGGGCATTTGGTGTGTTTCGTTGCTATTTAGAAGCGATGATGAGCATGTTGTAGCGCACGAATGATAAAACAGCACCAAGTGATACTTGGTGCTGTTTTTTAAACTCCCGAATAGGCTGAAAAACCGGCGTCAATCGGTAAAACAACTCCTGTTATAGCAGAAGCAGAATTGTTATCACATAGGAAAAGTGTTGCTCCTAAAAGCTCATCGGCATCAACAAATCTATTGGTAGGCGTGCCCGCGAGTATTTTAGCAGAGCGCGCAGTAGGCGTGCCGTCCTCGTTAAACAGTAAGGATTTATTTTGAGCGGAAACTAAAAATCCCGGTGCAATCGCATTGCAACGAATACCGCTTCCGGCAAAGTGGGTTGCAAGCCATTGGGTAAAGTTCGATATTGCAGCCTTTGCCGCAGAATATGCGGGAATTTTTGTGAGCGGAATATAAGCGTTCATTGAGGATACATTAAGTATAGAGCCCGTCTTGTTTTGGACCATATCTCGCGCAAATTCTTGAGTCGGTAAAAGTGTTCCTTGGAAATTAAGCTTGAACACAAAATCAACACCATCAGGTTGTAAATCAAAGAAGGTCTTACTTTCCTTAACCGCCTCGTGTTGATACTCATTATCGGTGGTCGCCCGAGGATTGTTACCACCCGCGCCATTCACCAATATATCACAAGGTCCTAAATCCTTTAAAACTTTATTGTGAACATCCTTAAGATTTTCCGTATCCAAGACATTCGCCTTGTAGCCCTCACAAATAAAGCCTTCTGCTTTAAGCTCATCAGCTAAAGCCTTGACCGCTTCTTCATTAAGGTCAAGTGCCGCAACCTTAGCACCGCACTGTGCAAACGCTCTCGCCATAGCGCCGCAAATAAGTCCTCCGGCACCCGTAACTACAACAACCTTGCCTGAATAATCAATATTTAGCGGAATTTTTATCATAATTTTACCTCCAAAATCAATTAAGCTTATCTAACATATCCCAAACGCCAAGCATATACATAATACCAAGCGCTCTGTCATAAAGTCCATAGCCGGGGCGAACGGTTCCGGGGGCCTCACCCCATAAATGACGCCCATGGTCAGGACGAATATAGCCTTCATAACCACAATCGTGATATGCTTTTAAAATATCCAATATTCCCGTGTCACCATCACAGTCACGATGACTGGCTTCCGAGAAATCGCCGTTACTAAAATGCTTAACATTTCTTATATGAGCAAAGGCTATTCGGTCACAATGCTTACGAACTATATCAGCAACCTTATTATTAGGGTCTGCATTAAGAGAGCCCGAGCATAAGGTCAAGCAGTTATAGGGTGAATCAACCATCTTTAAAAATCTATCGATATTTTCTTCGTTTATAAGTAATCTCGGCAGACCGAAAATATCCCACGGTGGGTCATCCATATGGATAGCCATTTTTATATCACATTCCTCGCAGGTTGGCATCAACGCTTCAAGAAAATACTTGAGATTAGCCCAAAGCTTTTCGTGGTCAACATTCTTATAGGCCTTAAACAACTCATCGAGCTTTGCCATGCGCTCTGGCTCCCAACCGGGAAAGGACATATTATACTTTTCTGTAAAATCAAGAATATATTTTGCCATGGCATTATAATCATCTTGAATCATATTTTTTTCATAAAAAAGAGCGGTTGAGCCATCGCCTACCGGATGAAAAAGATTACTTCTTGTCCAATCAAAAATCGGCATAAAGTTGTAGCATATAACCTTAACGCCGAAGCGGCTAAGATTACGAATGGTTTGCTTATAATTTTCAATATATAAGTCGCGGGTTGGTAAACCGATTTTTATGTCGTCGTGAACATTAACTGATTCAACAACATCCATATTAAAGCCGAAAGGTTCTAATTGTTTTTGCACTTCTGCGATTTCCCGAGTCTCCCAAACCTCTCCCGGCATTTTATGGTGCAAGGCCCAAACAATACTAGTAACGCCCGGTATTTGCTTGATATCGGAAAGGGTTATATTGTCATTCCCCTCTCCATACCAACGAAAGCCCATTTGCATCGGCATAATATCTCCTCCAATTATTTATTAAAACAATTATAACATATATTTTTGCAATATAAATTACTTTTCTTGTCCGAATTATTGCAATTCTTGTTATAAGAAAGCACCCTGCCGTAGCAGAGTGCTTAAAAAATAATTATTTTCTGTAATAGGAATAATATGCAGTCACTTGGTCATATTTGCCTGTCACTGTGTTTTCTCCCTCGACCGTAACACCGTCGCCACTCATAAGCAGATAATATTTCGCATTATCAATTTTGCAGTCAAAAACATCAATTTCTCCGCAAATAATTCTAATGTTTTCATCAATTACCGCGATTCTTCCTGATTTACCAACAATATCGTAGCTTATATTGCCGTCATCGTGAATATTTTTTCTAGTTACAAATTTAACACATCTGCCATCGAAGGTTTTAAGCAACTGCTCGTTTCGGTTTTTCTTTTTAAAAAACATAATTATTTAACCACGAACTTGATTATACTCTTTTTACCCTTCTTAATAATAACGCCATCAGCGAACTGCTGTTTTGTAAGAGTGTGAGAGGCATCTGTGATTTTTTGGTCGTCGATCGATACACCGCCTTGCATTACAAGCCGTCTTGCCTCGCCGTTTGAAGCGGCAAGAGAGCCTTTAACCATAACCGATAATAAGCCGATTTTATCGTCAACAAAATCATCACAAGAAAGCTCGACCGTTGGCATATCAGCGTGACTGCCTGCCCCCGCAAAAACGGCACGGCTCGTTTCTTGGGCCTTTAATGCTTCATCATCTCCGTGAACAAGCTTTGTAAGCTCAAAGGCTAATATTTCTTTAGCCGTATTAAGCTGGCTGCCCTCCCAAGAATCCATTTCATTGATTTTATCAAGCGGTAAGAATGTAAGCATACGAATGCACTTTAGAACATCGGCATCACCAACATTACGCCAATATTGATAAAAATCATAGGGCGAGGTTTTGTTGGGGTCAAGCCAAACTGCACCGCCGACGGTTTTACCCATCTTTTTACCTTCAGAGTTAAGAAGCAAGGTTATAGTCATAGCGTGAGCGTCCTTGACCAGCTTTTTGCGAATCAACTCAGTTCCGCCTAACATATTAGACCACTGGTCGTCACCGCCAAACTGCATATTGCAACCGTATTTATTAAACAAATAGTAAAAATCATAGGATTGCATAATCATATAGTTAAACTCAAGAAAGCTAAGTCCCTTTTCCATACGCTGTTCATAGCAACGCGCTCTAAGCATATTGTTAACCGAGAAGCAAGAACCAACCTCACGAAGCATATCAATATAATTTAGGCCTAAAAGCCAATCGGCGTTGTTAACCATAATGGCCTTGTCCTCGCCGAACTCAATAAAGCGTTCCATTTGCTTTTTAAAGCAATCACAGTTGTGCTGTATCGTTTCGGGTGTCATCATAGAACGCATATCTGTTCTGCCCGAAGGGTCGCCTATATATGCCGTTCCGCCGCCGATTAAAACAACCGGTCTGTTGCCTGCCATTTGAAGCCTTTTCATAAGGCACAACGCCATAAAATGACCAACATGCAAGCTGTCAGCAGTTGGGTCAAACCCTATATAAAAGGTGGCCTGACCATTATTAATTAGCTTCTTTATTTCCTCTTCATCAGTAACCTGCGCTATTAAGCCGCGCGCTACAAGCTCTTCATAAATTTGCATTTTCTTCTCTACTCCTATCAAGCAATTCCTTTGCAGAATTGTATAAATTATCAGTCACCTCTCCGCCGGACATAATTCGAGCAATTTCAAAAATTCTTTCATTATATCCAAGCAAAGAAACGCCTGTATATGTTTTGTTGTCTTTCACCTGCTTTTCAATAAGCAAATGATTATCGGCAAAAGCCGCTATTTGCGCGAGATGTGTCACACACCCTACCTGACGGCTTTTAGAAACGGACATTAGCTTTGTTCCAACCTTAACGGCCGCATTTCCGCTGATACCCGAATCAATCTCATCAAAAATCAGCGTGTCAACATCGTCTTTATCCGCAAGAACACTCTTAATACTGAGCATTACTCTCGAAAGCTCACCGCCCGAAGCGATTTTTGATAGCGGCTTAATTGTATCCCCCGCATTCGTGCATATCATAAATTCAATATTATCACAACCGAGCTTTGTATATCTGCCGCTTGAGATATTCACCTTAAAATCCACATCAGGCATATTTAAAAAGCTAAGCGTTTTCGTAACTTTCTCTGAAAATTCCTTTGATGCCAATACTCTGCTTTTTGTGAGTTTTTCTGCTTTTTTAATCAGTCTGTCGGTTGATAAATCAAGCTCCTCTGATAGCTTTTTAATGCGTTCGTCAGATAGAGCAATATTTTGAAGCTGCTTTTTCGCATCGGCTAAAAAGTCAATCACAGCTTGCTCGCTCCCGCCGTATTTCAAACTCATTCTGCCGATTAAATCCAATCTTGCGCGAAGCTCCTCGGGATTTGCAGAGGAATATTCGTCACCGCTTGTAAAGCCTCTTATTTTAGCGCTGACATTATCAAGACTTGCCAATATCTCTCCAAAATCGTTTTGGATTTCCTCAAAATTTTCACCCGTGAGTGTAGATACCGATTTTTGCGCGTTGCGAATCAGCGAAAAAGCGCCGTCGCTATCATCAGTTCCGGAAATATAATAGTAAGCCTCATTAAGCGAGGAAAGGGTTTTCTCGAGGTTTTCAACAACTGAAAGCCGCTTTCGTAGCTCATCAGATTCACCGAGCGAAATATCAGCCTCCTCTAACTCCTTCACCTGATACTCGAGCAGTTCTATTTTTCTTGCCTTCTCGCCCTCATCAGTTTCAATTGAGGAAAGCTCCCTGCGAACAGCGTTTAAATGCTTGAATTCGCAATAATATTCATCTAAAATATCTTTGTTTTCTGCAATACGGTCAATATAAATATAGTGATTTTCAGGAATTAGCAGGCTCTGATTATCATGCTGACCGTGAATATTAATAAGAGATTTACCAATTTCTCTTAAGATAGAGGCAGTAGCCGTTTTACCGTTAATCTTAATAAGTCCTGCCCCGGTTGAGCTAAGGCGCCTGTGAATAAACAATTTTCCTTCGTCATCGGTTTCAAAGCCGTTTTCCATAAGAACATTTATCGAATGCTCTGAAAGCGATGAAAATACGGCAGAAACCTCACCCTTATCACAGCCTGTTCTTATTAAATCCTTTGAGGTTCGCTCACCGAGTATTGCATTAATCGAATCAATAACTATTGATTTTCCGGCACCCGTTTCACCTGTTAAAATATTTAAACCATCGGTAAAATTAATATCGGTATTTTCAATTACGGCAATGTTTTCTATATGTAACGATTCTAGCATAAACTATCCTTTACATCATTTTTTTGAGTTCACTTGTTAAACTCTTTGCATCCTCAATACTGCGGGTGATAATAAGTATCGTATCATCACCTGCAATAGTGCCGAGCATCTTGCCGCTGAAAAGAGTATCAACCGCAACGCAAACACTCGATGCCATACCGTTATAGCATTTTATAACTATATCATTAAGGGCGTATTCAACGCTTATAACAGAATTCGCAAAAATATTGTGATAGTGAGCCACAGATTGTTGTTCGGGCTGCGGTGCATCGGCACATACATATCTGTAATTTCCTAGCGCATCATGACCTTTTATTAAACGCAGCTGCTTAATATCGCGAGAAATCGTAGATTGAGTAACATCGTAGCCCTCGGCCAAAAGAGCGTTTTGTAAATCCTCTTGTGTTAATATAATTTGATTTTCAATTATTTTGAGGATTTTTTCTTGTCTGTTTCCCTTCATTTTCTATACCCCTTTGAATCAAGAAATTTTGCAGAGAGAGTTTTATAGAAAGTTCGATTGTTAAGCCTAATCAGCTTAACGGTATTTTTGGATTTGGTAATGTAAATTTCGGTGTAGGGCTTAACATTTGTAACCTTTCTTCCGTCGACCGAAAGATATATATCTGCTCGTTTTTTAGAAAATGCCTTAATGCAAATTTCCTTATCACTGTTTATTAAAATAGGCTTTGCAGAGAGAGCATAAGAGCATATCGGTGTCAAGCATACACAGTTCATAGATGGGTCAATTATTGGCCCACCTGCAGACATTGAATAAGCGGTTGACCCCGTAGGAGTAGAAACAATAAGACCGTCAGCATTATAGCTGATAGCATCACCCTCAACCGTTGCGGATATATCAACAATTCTTGAAATAAATCCACTTGTAATAACAGCATCATTAAGGGCTTCATATTCGCTTAAAACCTTACCGTTTTCCTTAACGGTTATATTAAGCATCATTCGCTCTTCAATTGTATATTCACCGCTTGCAAGCTTTGATAGCAGCTTATATTCATTTTGCTCAATATTTGCAAGATAACCAACCCTGCCCGCATTAATGCCTATGATTGGCTTAGAATATGCAGCAGCGCGCTTTGCGAAACGGATAATAGTTCCGTCTCCACCGATGGTTATAATAACATCAGCAAGCTTGAAAAGCTCCTCCTCTGCCGCGTGATTGTAATCAGGACAGCAAATATTATCGGGTAAATACGGCTTGATTCCGCATTCCTTTAAAAAAGACCCAAGCTTTTCAACCGTTTCAGTGCAACCGCGCTTATCAAGGTTTGGTATTACAGCGGCTATCATATAATCACTCCTTTTAGGAAAGTCAATTTAATTTAGCATAAGATGCTTTAACGACCTCGTCGGCTGTGATTTCAGCCAGCATTTGAGGTGCATTGGATTTTTTTAAGTAGCACAAATATTCTATGTTCCCCTCAGGACCCTTTATCGGAGAAAAATCAAGTCCTAAAACTGAAAAACCGTTTTCTAAGGATAATGCAACAATCTTTTCAACAACCGAAATGTGAACCGATTGCTCCCGCACTACACCTTTTTTCCCAACATTCTCTTTGCCCGCTTCAAATTGCGGTTTAATAAGACAAACGGCATAGCCATCATTCTTAAGCAAGGTGTTCATAACGGGTAGAATATGTGAAAGAGAAATAAAAGAAACATCTACCGAAGCAAAATCAAGCTCATCGGGGACCTCATTTTTGGTAACATAACGAAAATTAGTTCTCTCAAGGTTAATAACTCTTGAGTCGGTGCGAAGCTTCCAAGCAAGCTGACCATATCCAACATCAATTGAATAGACCTTTACCGCGCCATTTTGTAGCATACAATCAGTAAAACCGCCAGTAGAGGCACCTATATCGGCGCAGACTGTTCCGCTAAGGTTTAGGTCGAAGCTTTGTATCGCTTTTTCAAGCTTAAGCCCACCGCGACTAACATACTTTAGAGTTTCTCCCCTAACCTCAATTTTATCATCAGTCTTAACTACCGCACCCGCCTTGTCCTGCTTTTGATTGTTAACATATACTATACCCGCCATAATTATAGCTTTAGCCTTTTCCCTCGACTCTGCAAAGCCAAGAGAAACAAGCGCACAATCAAGTCTTTCCTTATTAATCATATCATTCCTCTTTAAAAGTCTTCACCATCGAATCGGTATCAAGACCGTATTTCTTAAGTGCATCAGAAACTCTGGACGAAGGCACGAACTCATCCTTAACTGCGTGAATTTTAAAAATACCCTTATATCCTTTTTCCAAAAGAAGCGAAGCAAGCTGCTCACCAATACATCCCGTTCTCACTACCTCTTCAAATATATGAAGCTCATCATATTTAAGAAGCGCATCAATTAAACACTCACTGCTCGGGAAAATCCTATTTAGCTTGATAATATCCACCTGTGATAACTGCTTTTGAGCATCATAGGCATTCGAAAAAAGTCTGCCATAGGTGATAATTGCGCGTTTTCCGCCGTTACCAACAACTGTAAACTCATTCGAGAAATCACCGTCGAAATTCGGAATATCGCATCCGCGCGGATAACGAATTGCGGCAAGCTCATCGTTTTGTGAGGTGCTGTTTATAAGCTTTATTAACTCGCTATAGTAGCAGGGTGAATAAATATTCATTTTAGGAACACTTGATAAATACGCCACATCAAATATTCCTTGATGGCTTTCACCGTCCTCGCCAACAATACCTGCTCTGTCAACCAAAAGTTTTATCGGTAGCTTTTCAATTGCCGCATCGTGCAAAATTTGGTCGTAACCGCGCTGCAAAAAGCTTGAATATACGGCAAAATAAGGTATCATACCGCCTTTTGACAAGCCTGCTGTAAAGGTAACCGCGTGCTGCTCGGCTATGCCTACATCAAAGAATCTTTTAGGAAAACGAGCCGCAAAATCGGTAAGTCCAGTTCCTGAAGCCATTGCTGCTGTAACAGCACAAATTTTATCATTTTTTTCTGCCAAATCGCATAGTGCTCTGCCTGCAACAGCAGAATAATTAAGCGTGTTTGAATCGGTTGCACCTATTTCAACATCAAAGGGCGAAACGCCGTGATAATGATTGGGCATATTTTCGGCGTGAGAATAGCCTTTTCCCTTTACTGTGACCACATGCACAAGCGACGGCTTTGAATAGGACTTCGCAATCTTAAAAAGGGCCTCCATATCCTCAACATCGTGACCGTCAACAGGCCCTAAATAGTTAAAGCCCATTGATACAAAAACATTGTTTCTATATACGAGTCGCTTAAAAGCGTCCTTAATCAAATAGATAAAATGATATAGCCTTAAACCAATAAGCGGTATTTTAGAAAGAACCTTGCTAATTGCAAACTTGAACTTATGATACTTTGTTTGATTACGAAGTCGTGTAAAGGCTTTTGCCATTGAACCCACATTTTTAGAAATCGACATCTCGTTATCATTTAAGACAATAATGAAATTGCCCTCAGCATCGTCGGCGTTGTTAAGCGCTTCATAGGCCATACCACCCGTCATAGCACCGTCACCGATTACCGCAACAACCGTGCTGTCGTCACCGGCCAATCTTTTGGCTTTGAAAATGCCGTATGCCGCCGAAATTGAATTACTGCTGTGTCCCGTTACAAATGGGTCATACTCGCTTTCGCTCGGCCGCATAAATCCGGAAATACCACCCTCAGTTCGCAGAGAGTTAAAGTTATCAAAACGCCCGGTAATGAGCTTGTGCGCGTATGATTGATGGCCAACATCAAAAATTATATCGTCCCTCGGAGCGTCAAACGCGCGATGAAGCGCAACGGTCAATTCAACCGCCCCAAGACTTGAAGCCAAATGACCGCCGTTTTTAGAAACCGTTTCAATAATACAGTCCCTAATTTCACCGCAAAGCTCATTCGCTTCGGAAATATTAAGTTTTTTTACATCTTTGGGTGTGTTAATTTTCCCTAAAAACCTATATTTCAATTTAAAACATCCTTTTAAAAATTCCTTAAAAGAAGATAATCCGTGAGCGCTTTAAGACTTGTTATATCACCATCAAAGCTATCGAGTGCTTCGTGCGCTTCAAGTGTGTATTTTTCCGCAAGCTGCCTTGCGTGCTCAACACCAAGTCTCACAACAACCGTGTCTTTTTTATTTTTTTCATCACTGCCTACCGACTTACCGATAAGCTTTGGGTCGCCCTGCAAATCAAGAATATCATCAATGATTTGAAACGCGAGGCCAAGCTTGGTGCCGTATTGTGCGGCAAAATTTAACTTATCTTCATCCGCACCTGCAAGAATTGCTCCGCAAACTGCGGCAGTTCTAAGCAGTGCACCTGTTTTAAGACTATACATTTCAAATAGATAATCATCGTCACGACTTGCCGAACCGGTTACATCCATAACCTGACCGCCAACCATACCGGCAATACCGGCACTTGAAGCCATAAAAGCGATTGCCTTTAAAACTCTGTCGGCAGATATTCCAAGTGTTTTAGCGGCGGTGTTGAACGCTTCGGTCAATAATGCATCGCCCGCAAGCAGCGCCATGCCCACACCGAACTGTTTATGGCAGGAAGGCTTTCCCCTGCGCATATCATCGTTATCCATACACGGAAGGTCATCGTGAATAAGCGAGTAGGTATGAATCATTTCAAGTGCACAGGCAAAATTATATGCACAATCGTCCTCACCGCCGCAAAGCTTATAAAATTCAAGCAAAATTATAGGTCTGATTCTTTTGCCGGAATTCAATAGGCTGTAGCGAGCCGCTTCAACCACCTCATCGTAAAGCTGACCTTTCTTACTTAAAAGCATATCAAGCCTTGTATTTATTTTAGCCTGATAGTCACTAATTAATAAATCAATCATCATCACTAACCTCACTTTCTGCTTCGGTTAAACTGATAATTTCCTGCTTTGCATTATCAAGCATAGCAGAACATTCTTTAGAAAGCACCATACCTTTTTTAAAAAGCTCAATTGATTCCTCAAGGGAAATATCGCTTGATTCAAGACGAGCAGTGATTTCCTCTAATTCCTTAAGGGAAGCCTCAAAACTGTTTTTAGATGCCATAATTATTTCCTTTCATAATTTCTCGAACCTCGGCTTTAACCTCGCCATCTGCTAAATGTAGTGAAATGCTGTCATTAACCGCAAGCATATCAACCGATGAAATCAATTTGTTTTTCTTTTGAACGGTCGCAAAGCCTCTTTTTAATGTTTTTATGGGGCTTAGCGCCTCTAATTTCGATAATAAAACCAAAAACGACTTTTCACTTTGCGAAAGCTTTGCACGCATAAGGCTTAATAATTTTTCTAAAACTATATCAACTCTTAAGATGCGCTTTTCAAAAATTTCATAAGGTCTTAAAAAAATCGCCTTGTTTTTTATTGCTGAAAGCTTTGCTTCACATAGCTCATATTTAGAAAAAATACGCCTTGATAAAAGCAATTTTGTTTTGTTAATTCCCGCCCTTATTTCCGAAATGTCGGGAACTGCAAGCTCGGCCGCGTGAGAAGGCGTAGAAGCGCGAACATCAGCAACAAAATCGCAAATTGAAAAATCAGTTTCGTGACCTACCGCCGAAATTACAGGAATGGGCGATTCATAAATTTTTCTTGCAAGCGCCTCGTCATTAAAAGCCCATAAATCCTCGGCAGAGCCGCCGCCGCGCCCAATTATTATCGTATCAATATCCTCTAAGGCGTAAACGCGGTCAAGAGCTTTGAGCATATCACCTACCGCAAGCTCACCTTGAACACTTACATGGCACATAACAATTTTGCATAAAGGATACCTTTTTGAAGTAATGTTCAAAATATCCTTAACAGCCGCACCCGTGCTCGAGGTTATAACCGCAATTTTCCTCGGAAAACGCTTTAAAGGGCGCTTGTTTTCCTCGTCAAATAAGCCTTCGCTTTGAAGCTTTTCTTTTATTTGCTTAAAAGCGAGCGCTAAATCGCCCTCACCCGCTTCGTGCATTTCCTCAGCATAAAACTGATACTGACCGTCTCTTTCGTAAATAGAAACTCGGCCTCTTAAAACAACCTGCATACCATCTGTTGCTGTAAATTTCATCCTCATAACAGAGGATTTAAACATAACGCATTTTATAGAAGCCTCGTTATCCTTAAGTGTGAAATATAAGTGACCGCTTTGATAATGAATTTTAACATTAGAAAGCTCACCCGTTACCGAAATGAGTGAAAGCCGCGCGTCCCCTTCGATTAGTGATTTAACATATGAATTAAGTTGGCGAACCGTTATTGGATTGCTTTGCATATTATAAGGATTTTGCAACGGTAGATAAAATACCGTTTACAAATGAAGCGTCTTCCTTTGTTGCGTATTTTTTAGAAAGCTCAACCGCCTCGTTTATAGATACCGAAACGGGAATAGCTTCCATAAATAGCATTTCGAAAATCGCAAGACGAAGAATGGCAAGCGCAGTTTTGGAAATACGATTTATTTTCCAACCAACAGCATTTTTAGAGATAATATCATCAATCTCGGTGATTTTTTCAAAGGTGCCGAAAAATACCGACTTGATATATTCGTCAGGCTCAATGTCGCGAACTTCTTGTGCAAGACTTAAAATTTCATCAAGCGAGTCATTGTTAAGCTCTTTTTCAAAAATCAATATAAATGCTTCTTCTCTTGCTTGTCTACGGTTCATAAGGCACCAACTTTCATAATTATACAGTTTATATTATATACTAATAGTATGCATATTTCAAGGGTTATGCATAAAAAATATTCATTTTTTACATAAAAATTCCGAGCAAACCTAATGCTCGGAATTTTAAGCTCAATATTTAAATTAATCCTCTATGAATTTAACAGCCGTGCCGTAAGCAATAACCTCAGCGGCACCCTGCATAACGGCGGCAGAGGCATAGCGAATATTAACTACTGCATCAGCTCCTAAATGTTCCGCCTCATCAACCATACGCTTTGTGGCGATTGCGCGAGCCTCATTCATCATTTCATTGTAAGCCTTAAGCTCACCGCCCACAAGGGTTTTAAAGCTTTGCATAATATCCTTACCAAAATTTTTACTTTGGATAGTGCTGCCGCGCACAAGTCCCAACATTTCAAGCTTTTTACCGGTTATATAATCAGTATTTACTAATATCATCCTCTTCACCCCCTTTAATCTCCTTAATTCTCTCAAAGCATACCGCAATAATGAGCGCCGAAAAAACCGCCGGAATTATAAAAAGTAAATATTTAAAAATCCCATTCAAAACGCCGATTAAAAAACCAAAATAAAAGAAAAAGTATAAAATAACGATTATTGTCACCACAATCGGTGCAATCATTTTTTTAGTATGTAGCTTCATAATTACTCCTCAAAGCATAAAATTTAATGCAAAAATATGTATTCAAGGCCCATAATTATGTATAGCGGGCCAAAGCAATATACCATAAACATCTCGGTGTGCGGCACCTTGCTTTTAAAACAATCGGTAACTGCCAAACATTCAAATATATATGCAGCAGCACCGCAAAAATAACCAATCGCCCTCAAGGTTATGTAAGCATTATGAAAAGCCAAAGAACCAACAAACGAAAGAACAGCAAACAAAACAAATAAATTACGAAAAACCAATAAAATATACTCAATTTTAGGGTGCAAACCGTGTGTTAATTCTTCCTTGTCAGGAATAGTTGAGTCAATAGTTTTCTTTAAGTCATCAAGTAGCTTCGACATTTTAATCCTCATTCCTTCTTTTTTTGAAAATTATAGCACATTTTTGGAAAAAGAGCAATATTTTTAATGTTCGAGTCAAACAATAGTAAAAGCCGAGTTTTTTAACTCGGCTTTAGTTTGTTATAAGAATTCTCTAATATCAACAGCAAGCTTTTCTTCCAGATTAATAAGCCGCTTTGCTATGTCTTTCGATACCTCATCGGCAGCCTTGTATTTGTTTAAATATTTGTTGAGCGATTTAACACCCATATTGCAGCCATCGGTTATTAAATCAGCAACAACACCGTCCGAATCGTCGATTGCAAGCTTAATGTTAGTTTTCATCCATGACATACCCTTTGCCATTGGATTTGGCTCCTTGCCCTCATCCTTATATTTCTCAAGAAGCTTTTGAAGCTCATCATCTAAAATATCGTGCTGATTTTTACATTCATCTAACAGCGCCTTAAGCTTTTTGCTCTTAACATTAGGCAAAACATCTGCTATTGAGGCAACTCCCATTTTTACACCAGCGTCACACTCTCGTAAAAGCTTTATAGTATCCTGTTCTATCATAAAATGCCTCCTTTTTTAAAAAAATTATTTGCAAAAATTTGTTGATTATACTCCCTACTCATAATATTCTTAAAAATAAATACCACCTCAAACTCGAGCTTAAGGGGGTGAAAAACAATTTAGCAGCGTATATCAATCATAGTATCGTCCCCTGATGGTCAAAAAGTGAAATATAATTCGTTCCAAAATATGCCGAAGGCATGGTGTAAACCCTCACCACAAATTTAAATTCAACATATAATGTGTTGAATTGGGGGTGAAATTATGACCAATTGCTTTTACCGTTTTTCCTGCACACAGGTGGCCGCGGTGCTTAGCGTTATAGTTGGTGTGGCTACCGCTTTGCTAACCGTTACGGGAACCGTAGTGGTGGCACCGGTATTTTTCCTTGTTGCCCTAAGCGTTGCTGTGGTTGGACTTGCTCTACTCTTCTCAGGAGCGGTATTCGGCAAACTTGGCTGTAGTAACTGCGGCAGGTCTGCGATAAACACCATTCTTGTGGGAATTATAGGCTCTTTAATTTCGGGAATAATTCTTTTAGCGGT
This sequence comes from Acutalibacteraceae bacterium, assembly GCA_045589375.1. GTDB lineage: Bacteria > Bacillota > Clostridia > Oscillospirales > Acutalibacteraceae > UBA737. The sequence continues at coordinate 22,940 of JAZNOY010000009.1, forward strand.
AGGCTTTGCTGCCACAAGCATTATCGGAGCATTGTTGACGGGATTATTACTTGCTTTTTTAACCCTGATTTTCGTAGGTTTAGCTTGCTACGTTAGATGTGCCGCAAATTGCACAAGGGAATAAATGAAACATTGCTACGAATATGAAATAAAATTCGTTCATCAAAGGTATTTCACTCGTTCTGTAAGTAACAAATTTCATTAAAAAACCTCGTTC
>JAZNOY010000010.1:0-31373 GCA_045589375.1 Acutalibacteraceae bacterium
AAGGCACAAAACGCAGTTCATCCTTTCGGATGAACGAGTATTTTAACAAAGAGTGACAAAACAATCCGCCTTTTTAAAACAGGTTCGGATTATTCTTGTCACCTTAAGATAAAAAGCGATTTTGTGTAAAATCGACAAAACCACCCAAAACAGCCAAAAAAATTAAATATTTTATATTAAAAATATAGAAAACCAATTGACATTTTGAACAAATAAAGGTATAATAGAGTAGCAATTATGTATGGTCTTTATGTGCAAAAAACACATAAATGGTATTTTTTGTTGAAAATGCACTAATTTTGTGGCCGTTTATGCACATTTACCATACTTTAAAGAATTAACTAAGCGTGTTGCTCGCTTAGGGGAGGTTGTTTTATGCAGATGAGCAAAAAGCTGAAAGTGATTATTTGTATAGTCCTTGCGGTCCTTATTGCTGCAGGTGCTACCGTTGCGGTTTTCCTTTTAACCGGAAATTCAAGCGGCGGTAAGAAAAAGCAGATTGTCGTTGTTAAGAAAAAGGTAATCAGCACTGATAATAACCAGGGCGATAACCAAATACAAAATGGTGATAACACCGGCAACGGCCAATACACCTACGATGAGTTCATCGATGGAGAGGTTACCTTTAACGAAGGTGAAGGCGAATCTGTAGGTTGGGAAAACACTCGTCGTCCGTTGGCTGTAAAAGAGCCTGAGGATGACCCCACCGATGCTGAAAACTATGATTTCAAGAAGGAATACACCTCAAAGCAGGTTTCTTGGGATGGTCCTGCGGGATATGTCATAGTTTATAAGAACGGCAATAAGCATTCTTATGTTTACGCAAAGCATCTCCAAGCCTTTATCAAGGAAAACGAAGGCCATGAGCTTCCGGTTGTTACCGATTCAAAGCCTGCCGTTGCCAAGGAAATTCTTATCGGTGATACCAACCGTTATAAAACCTCTTTGAAGGAAAATGAGTTCGAGGTTTCCCTAAAGGGTAAAAAGCTTGTTTTCGAGGGCGGCCATCGCGCTATGCTTGAAAAGGCTATTAAATGGTTTATGTCTATTCCTCGTTCTGTAGGCTCGGTTGCCGTTTTGGAAGGCGTTGCTGAGGACTTCAAAGCAACCCTCGATGATGGCTACGAGTATGTTTGGGGCGATGAGTTCGATGGTGATTATTTCGACCTCAACAAATGGGCAATTCATAGTCATATGGGCGGCGTAACCAATGCCTATAAGGCAACCTCCGGTGAAAACTTCCGTGTTGAAGACGGAATGTATAAGATGAATGTTACTCACTATTTCAATGAGTATTCGGCAAACGAATATCTTGCTCTTCCGCATACCGTTTGCACCTCTGATACAATGCAGTGGCTTTTTGGCTACGCAGAGCTTAAGGCAAGGCTCCCAATGTATAAGGGCTGCTGGCCTGCTTGGTGGACTACAACAGGCTGCGGCGGTGCCGGTAAAGCAAAGGGTTATTTCTTAGACTATGATGAGGCGCCTTATCTTGTTGAAATCGATATATTCGAAGTTTTCGGAACAGAGGATGGAATCGTTCCCAACATCCATAAATGGTATGGTCAAGGCACTAATGAGTGGTATTCTTATGTGTTTGATGAGAACGGCAACCAAATTAAACACATGGGTTGGACAGATATGGGACTCCCGCGTTATACATATTGGCTCCCTTCCGAGCAGAGATTTGATTACCTCATCGTTGGATATGAATGGACTCCCGAGTTTATGAAGATTAGCGTTGACGGTGATGTCTTTGCAGAATATGATATGAGTAACAACTTTGATAATATGACAGATATGTCAGGCTTCGTTGAAATTCCTCAGCATATGATTTTCGATGACTGGGTTACGTATGAAACCGACGGCACTCCGAAGGTTGTTATGGAAGAGTTGCCTTATGAATTCTATGTTGATTACGTAAGAATTTATCAAAAGCCGAACGAGGGTTATCTCCTTGATTACGGTATTGAAGATAAAGAACCCATCTACGATTCTTCTATAGGCTAATTAATACTTCAATTCAGCAGGCAGGCTTTGTAAGCGTTGCCTGCTGAAGCCTTGTTATTATTATCTGTGATTATGTGGTAAGGAGCTGTGTCCTATGTCAACTCAAGTTAAAAATTTAGATTATAACAAACCGAATTTTACTGTTAAGCAGGTGGATTTCGGTGCGATCAAGGATTATAAAATCGTATATCCTCAAGGCGATAAGCTCGCGCTTGTTCTTGCTAAATATCTTCGCGAGTTTTTCAAAAAATACGATAATGCTATTCTCCCCATAGTAAGCGATGAGGCGGCGGCCGATAGTAAGGAAATTTTAATCGGCGATACCAATCGCTATAAAACCTCACTTTCAGAAACCGAGTTTGCTGTAACGGTTAAGGATGAAAAGCTTATTTTTGAGGGCGGCCATAGCGTAATGGTTGAAAAGGCAGTCAAGTGGTTTATGGCTTCTGACCGTGTAAACGAGCATATCGCTACCATTAAGGGAATCGCTGAGGATTTCAAATCCAAGGTTTTGATTAATGGTGAGGAGTATGAGCATGTTTGGGGCGATGAGTTTGATGGTAATATCTTTGATACTACCAAATTCGTTCAACAGCTTCATATGGATACAAGACCTATTATTCATAGATATAAGGGCATAAACGATACTATGAAGATTGAAGACGGTCTTCTTAAAATGTTTACAACAAGCTATATCAATGAGGAAACAGGTGAACTTGAGTTTGCAGTTCCTGAGTGCCTTTGCACCGATGATACTATGTGGTGGCTTTATGGCTATGCAGAGATTCGCGCAAAGGTTCCTATGCAGCATGGTGCTTGGCCTGCTTGGTGGGCAACAAGCTACTGCAACTGTAAGCGCGGCAAAACTGACGATTGGAAATACCTTGTTGAAATTGACTTCTTTGAGGTTTTCTGCAATGAAGTCAATGTAGTTCCCAATATACATAAATGGTATAAGAATTATGCAGGTCCCTTTACCGAGCTTTACGATGAAGAAGGTAAGGAAATACGCCACCGCGGCTGGACCGATATGCATCTTCCGACTAATTTTTATAAAATGCCTAAGGAAGAAAAGGATGGCTTCCATACCTTTGGCTTCCTCTGGACTCCCCAGATTATGACTATGAGCGTTGATGGTGAGGATTATATGACCTTCGACCTCAGTAAAAATTTCGATAATATGACCGATATGAGTGAGTTTGTTGATGAACCGCTTCATATGATTTTTGATAACTGGATTGATATGGCGCTTACGGGTGCAAGGCAAAAAGAAATGTATCACCCCGAGGATTTCCCAATTGAGTTCTTCGTTGAATACGCTCGTATTTATCAGAAGAAGGGTGAGGGATATCTCATTAATAGCGGCGTAGATAAGGACATCTAAAATTCAGTAATCAATTAATTTCAGAAAGGGTTGAATATTTGTGCGCAAGACTATAATGCGATATTTATCTGTTCTCTTGGTAGTTGCAATTATGTGTTCGGCTTGCTTGATGCAGGGCATCACCGTTTTTGCAACGGGTGAGAAAGAAGAAATATCGTCACAGGAAGATGCGGCTTTGGAAGTCAATGAAACAGAGGATAAAGCAGCGTCAGTTCCTGAAATTGATTATAAAGAGTATTCAGAGTCCAACGCCACTATTAAAAAGGCAACCTCAAATGTCAAGATAAATGTTGAGGAATTTGAGGCAAAGGGCGCAAGTTGTAAACCTCAAAAAAATTCAGTTGTTTGGAACAAGGGCTTAGGCAGTCTTACTTGGAAGGTAACAGTGCCTAAAACTGCAAAATATAACATCAAGATTGGCTTTGAAACGCTCGAAACAGGTGTTAATTTGATGTTAGGTGTTATGATTGACGGCAAGTATCCCTTTGCCGACGCCGAAACAATTGAGCTTTCAAAGAAGTGGATGAATAAAAAAGATGAATATAGAATCGATGCTCAGGGTAATGAATACGCTCAAGAGCAGGTTGAAGCAGAGGGTGTAGTTGAAACTCTCCTCACCGATGAAACAGGTGTGGCAATCGACCCCTATGAGTTTGTTTTAACCGAGGGCGAGCATACAATAACCATTGTTGAGCCCGAGCAGAGCATTAAGCTTTATTCACTTGCCTGCACCGCACCTGAGGTTGTTTCAAGCTATAAGGAGGTTTCGGCTTCCTATAAGGTTGAAGCGGTCGATGCAGCTCCCATTGTTATTCAGGGTGAGGATGCAACCATCAAGTCTTCAAGTGCAATTATTCCGAAAGCTAATAATAGTGATGCAGGTATGAATCCCTGCGACCCTTATAAGACTAAAATCAACTATATCGGCGGCACTTCTTGGCAAACTCCCGGCAGTAAGATTGTTTGGGAATTTGATGTTGAAAAGTCGGGTTATTACTACTTTAATATGAGATATAAGCAATCTGACCTCGTTAACGGCGAAAGCTGGCGTTGGCTCAAGATTGATGGCAAAACTCCTTTTGCCGAAGCAAAGTCGCTTAGATTTAATTATGATACTGAGTGGAAGCACTATACCTTCGGTGCAAATGAGGACGAACCCTATTACATATGGCTTGAAAAGGGTAAGCATACTCTCTCTATGGAGGCAACTCTCGGTAATCAATCCGAATATTTTTACCGCCTTTCAAAAATCGTTGATATGCTTGGTGATGAGTATATCAAGATTGTTATGATAACAAGCGAAAGCCCAGATGTTAATCGTGACTATGAGCTCTTTAAGCAAATCCCCGGCTTTACTGAGGTGCTTAAAGAATGTAATGCTTCGTTGCTTCAGCTTGCGGCAGATATCAAGGAACAAACCGGAAACGATAGTTCGCAGGCGGTTGCTTCAATGGAAAATATGGCGCGCGTTCTTAATAATATGCTTCGCAGCCCCTATTTTGCTCAACAATATGTTAAAGATTATTATACAAACTATACTTCTCTCAGCTCTTGGCTTTATGATATGACCGATATGCCGCTTTCTGTCGATGAAATTCAGTTTGTTCCGGTAGGTAGCGAGTATAATGGTTCGGATGCCGGCTTCTTTAAGTCTTTTGGATATAGATTTTTAAGACTGGTTTCTTCCTTTACAAATGATTATTCATTAACTAATGCCGAAGCTAAAAAGGATGATAATACTATCAGACTTTGGGTTAACTGGGGACAGGACCAGGTGGCTGTTCTTAACTCTATGATTGAGGATTCCTTTACCGCTGAAACAGGAATTAAGGTTCAGCTCGAAATCGTTAGTGCTTCACTTATAAATGGTATTTTGGCTAACAATTTCCCTGATGTAGCGCTCCATCTTTCAAGAACAGAGCCTGTTAATATGGGCATTCGTGGTGCACTCAGCGACCTTACAGAGTTTGATGATTATAAACAGGTTCTCGAGCGCTTCCAGGATAGTGCCGCAGACCCGTATTTCTATAATGATGCGCTTTATGCGTTACCTGATACTCAAAGCTTTATGCTTATGTTCTATCGTAACGATATTTTAGAGCAGTTAGAACTCGATGTTCCGCAAACCTGGGATGAATTTTTCTATGCTTCCACTATTATTCAGCGTAATAATATGGATGTATATGTTCCTTATACTCAGATAGTTGCTTCTACAACTGTTAATGCAGGTATAGGTAACCTTAATTTGTTCCCAACACTTATGAGTCAGCATGGTCTTTCATTATATAATGAAGAAATGAATGCTACAAAGCTTAACTATAAGCCGGCAATAAGTGTTTTCGAGGAGTGGACAGAGTTTTACACCGATTATGGTTTCCAAAAGGAAGCAGATTTCTATAATAGATTGCGCGTTGGTGTTATGCCCCTCGGTATTGCACCCTATGCAACTTATATGACACTTTATTCAGCGGCGCCTGAAATACAGGGTAGGTGGTCGATTGCGCTAATCCCCGGCACCAAGGAAAAGGATGGCACAATCAATAGAACCGTTGCAGGCTCAGGCTCAGGCTGTTCAATCGTTAAAAAGTCCAACAAGCAAAAACAGGCTTGGGAATTCCTCAAGTGGTGGACATCTGCCGAAACACAGGCAAGATACACAAGCAATGTCGAGTCAATCCTCGGTATGATTGGTAGAACCGCTACCGCAACCGTAGATGCGTTCTCATCACTTGCTTGGGATAAAGGCGACCTTGAAATTTTGCTCGAGCAATGGTCTTATGTTGATGAGATTGAAGAGGTCCCCGGAAGCTATTACTTAACCCGTTCTATTGACCAGGCGTTCTGGTCGGTTGTAAACGGTCAGAGCAACGCGAAGGATGCCATTGTTAAATGGAGCCTTGTTGCAGATAATGAAATTGACCGTAAGATTAAAGAGTATTTTTAATAAGGAGGGAAGAGAATGTCTATTTTTAAGCGTAAAACAGATACCGCAGTATCAAGGAATTCTAAAGAGCTTCGTAAAATAGCAGCGCGTGAGACATTAAAGGATAACATTCCTATGTTTGTTATGCTTTCACCGTTCCTTATTTTCTTCTTCCTTTTTACAATACTGCCTATCCTTGCATCAATCGTTTTGAGCCTCACCTCTTACGATATGATTGCAGCCCCTAAATTCATAGGTATAGAAAACTACCGCCGGATGATAGTAGACGATGCCACCTTCTCTGTAACCGTAAAAAACACCTTGGTTTTTGCGATTATTGCAGGTCCGCTCGGCTTCCTTCTTTCCTTCGTTTTGGCTTGGTTTGTTAACGAATTTGACCCAAAGGTAAGGGCCTTTTTGTCCTTCCTTTTCTATGCGCCTGCGCTCGTAGGTAATGCATATTTTATTTGGAAGGTTGCCTTCAGTGGAGATAGCTACGGCTACATCAATAGCTTCTTGCTTTCTCTCGGTGTTATAACCGAGCCGGTTACATGGCTCAAAACCGAGCAGTATCTTATGCCCATCATAATCGTAGTTCAGCTATGGCAGAGTATGGGTGTTTCATTCCTTTCAAATATATCCGGTCTTCAAAATGTAAGCCGAGATATGTATGAAGCAGGTGCCATTGATGGTATTCGCAATCGTTGGCAAGAGCTTCGATATATAACACTACCGTCTATGTCGCATATGCTGCTCTTTAGTGCAGTTATGCAGATTCAAAGTAGCTTCTCTGCAAGCGCAATTATGATTGAGCTTGCGGGCTATCCAAGTAAGGGAAACGCGGTAGATACGATAGTTTCGCTTATGGCGGATATGGCAACAGTCCGTTATGAGCTTGGCTATGCGTGTGCGATGTCGGTTGTGTTGTTTATAATGATGGTTGCAACGCGTCTTGCCGTTGGTAAGGTGCTGTCTAAGGTAAGTGAGTGAGGTGAGTGTTGTGAGTAAAAAAAGATTATTTAAAAGACGCCCCTCAAAAAAGTCTGCAGTTAAGCGCTACACTCGAACTAAATTCGGCAATTTTATGCTGTTTGTGTTCCTTATAGCAGGTGGCTTGTTCTCAACACTGCCGCTTATCTATTGTATTTGCACATCCTTTAAGCCGCTCGATGAATTGCTTATTTTCCCACCGCGATTCTTCGTTAGAAGACCTACTATCGGTAACTATACAATTCTTCCCGATTTGATGGCCTCTCTTAAGGTTCCGCTTTCTCGCTATATTTTTAACAGCTTGTTTACAACGATTTTCACAACCGTTATTTATATAGTAGTTGCTGCTATGGCGGCATTCGTGCTTTCAAAAGCAACCTTTAAGGGCAAAAATACGGTTTTTTGGATTGTTCAGTTTTCTCTTATGTTCAATGGTTACACATTGGCAGTTCCGCAGTATTTGATTTTCTCAAAGCTGCATCTAATTGATACATATTGGATTTATATTCTTCCTCATATGGCTGCAACACTCGGTGTTTTCCTTATGAAGCAGTATATTGAGGGATATATACCCGATGCGCTGCTGGAAGCCGCGAAAATTGACGGCGCGAGCCATTACCGAGTCTTCGGCTCAATTGTTATGCCGATAATTAAGCCGGCATGGCTCACTGTAACGCTGTTTACCTTCCGTGATATTTGGGCAACTGTTCCAAACGGAAAAATATTCACCGAGCAGTTAAAGATTTTACCTCAGGTAGTAACTCAGATTACCGCAGGCGGAACTGCGCGTGCAGGTAGCTCGATGGCTGTTACGGTTATAATGATGATACCGCCTATTCTTGTGTTCCTTATCTCTCAAAGTAATGTTGCAGAGGCAATGAGTAGCGCAGGTATCAAGGAATAATTAGTAAAGGAGAAGGGCAAGTGAAACAAACACTAAAAAGATTATCTGCTATTATATTAGCGATTTGTCTTGTTGTGGGAACTGCAGTGGCAGTTTCTGCTGTGTCACCTAATAAGAGCTATGCTTATTGGTATGATGTAAGCAACACTAATAAGGCTGTTTACAGCAAAGCAATGTATCAACCAACTCTTTTACTTGACGCCAAGGAAATCGGCGTAGAGGCCTTTACTAAAATTAATAATATCTGCACTGATAAGAAGGATAATTTATATATTCTCGACGATGCTTCACGAATTGTAATCTTGGATAAAAACTTCAAGCTCATTCGTGAGATTGGTCTTATCGGTGAAGAATCTTATGAGGCCGCAAGAAGCATTTATGTTAACAATAGCGGTGATATATATGTATGTGATACCGATGCGGCTCGAATTTTGAAAATCAAGTCGGACGGTACGCTTATTAAAACGGTAACATTACCTGATTCCCCGCTTATTCCGGATGATTTTGAGTTTCGTCCGATAAAAATTGTTGAGGATAAATACGGTTATTTATATGTATTGAGCGAGGGCTCCTATTACGGTGCACTCCTGTATGATGAAAAGGACGAGTTTTTAGGCTTTTATGGCGCCAACACCGTTAATGCTACGATAGGAACAGTCTTTACTAACATCAAAAACCGCTTGTTTCCCAATAATGAAAAGCTTTCTAAGGTAACTAAGAAGCTTCCCTTTAGCTTCGTTGACCTTGTTATTGATGATGAAGGATTTATTTATACCTGTAACGGCTACACGGGCCCTCAAAGGGGCGAAATTCGTAAATTGAGCCCCGGTGCAGGAACGGATATTTTAGGCTCTTCAAGCGTTAAGTTTACTGATACGGTAACCTCATATGTTAATATTCCTGGAAAAGTTTTATATAATGAAAACCTTATCGAAATTTCGGTTGATGGTCGTGGCTTTATGTATTGCCTCGAATCGCAGCACGGAAAGGTATTTATGTATGACCAAGAGTGTAGAACACTCAATGTTTTCGGCGGCGGTGCAGGCGAAGGCACGCAAATGGGAATATTCCAAGGCGCAAACGGCTTGGCGCTTATGGCGGATGGTGACCGAGTTTTAGTTTCCGATTCGATTCTTAATAACATAACCGTTTTCGATATTAATTCCTTTGGCTCTCGCGTTAAGACCTTGGATGACCTTACCATTAATGGTCATTACGAGCAGATTAAGGAAGGCTGGGAGGAAATTCTTTTAGAGGATGCCAACTTCCAACCCGCGTATTCCGGTCTTGCAAGAGCGTATCTTGATGAGTTTGATTATGATAATGCAATTAAGTATGCAAAAATCGGTTATGACCGTGATACATATGCAGTTGCATTCGAATATGTCAGAAAGCAGTTTATAAGCGATAACTTTATTCTAATATTCATCGTGCTGATAGTTGTAGTTATCGGTGCAATTGTGCTGCTTGTTTTAAGCTCAAAGCGCAAGTTCAATATAATAAAGAATCAGGAATTGCGATTAATGCTTACAACTGCGATTCACCCGTCTAACAACTTCACGGATATTAAGGAAAAGAAGCTGGGCTCTATTCCGCTTTGCTTGCTTAATATAGTCCTGTTCTATGTGGTTACAGTGCTTCAAACCTTGGCAGGCGGCTTCCTGTTTACCGTTTATGACCCTGCGTCATTTAACTCACTTTGGGTTCTCGTTAGAACAGTAGGCTTGGTTGTCCTTTGGATTGTTGCAAACTGGCTTGTCTGCACACTTATGGGTGGTAAAGGTAAGCTTAAGGAAATTATAGTTGTTACCTGCTATAGCTTAACACCCATTATTGTAGCAAAGATAATAAGGCTTATTTTGTCAAATGTTTTGCTTCCTACCGAGGCAAGCTTCCTTGGAATACTTGATACCATTGCAATGCTCTACTTTGGTATGATGCTTATAATAGGTCTGCTTAAAATCCACGATTTTACTATGACTAGACTTGTTGGCACAAGTGCGCTTTCAGTTGCAGGCATTGCGGCAATTGTATTCCTGCTTATTATGATAATTATTCTGATTCAGCAGTTCAGCGGCTTTATAACAACCGTTGTATCTGAACTACTAACGCTATAGAGGGGGAGAGATAATGAAAAAACGAATTTTATGTTTGCTTGTTTGCGTTTTTCTCCTTTTCTCGCTCACCGCTTGTGGCGAGGTTGCATATGTGCAGCCTAAATTTGATGCAAACACTCAGTCTGCGCCCCCTTCTAAAAATCTTATCGCCGAGCGCGGCGATTTAAGGCTTGAGTGGAACGATGCCAATTATGGAGTTGTTCTCACCAATACTAAAACGGGCGAGGTTTGGGGCTCCTCTCCGGAGGATGACGGTGAGGTTATCCTCGATATGTTCGGTCTTCCGGTAAAACGCAATCCGTTGCTTGAATCAGCCCTAGTTGTGTATTACTATAATTCGGTTGCATTTACGAGCAATAATCTCGTTAACTCATATAACGGTGTTTATGAGGAAGGTCACGTTCGTTGCGCATTTATTGAAAATGGCCTGCATGTTGAATATTTCTTTGATTCGCTCGGATTTATGGTCCCTGTTGATTATGTTTTGTGCGATGGCTATTTGAGCGTATCCGTAGACCCAAAGAAAATTCAGGATGGAGAAAATAGAGTTACATCCGTAGCCCTTTTGCCGTTTATGTGCTCGGCTAAAAACGATGCTGAAGGCGAGTATCTGTTTGTTCCTTCTGGTTCGGGTGCAATTATTGAGCCCGAAACCATTTCGCAGGCAGGCATCACCTATTTAGCCGAAATTTACGGTGGGGATTTATCAAAGGAATCCCTCTACTCCGTTTCAGAAGAGGCTGATATTAAATTACCGGTTTACGGTGTTAAGAACGCCACCTCAGGTCTTTGTGCAATCATTGATAGGGGTGAGGGGACCGCTTCTCTTACGGCTCCCGTAGGCGCAATGTCCTATGGATATACTACTGTTTATCCCGAATTCCAGCTCAAAGGCTATACTATTCATACGTCTAACACCTTCAACGGTAGTTTGCGTAATTATATTATCAGCGCTCAAAGTATGGTAACAAGTCCCGTATCTGTCAGATACTATCCGCTTGTAGGAGAAGCAAATGACTATAACGGTATGGCTAATGTTTATCGTGATTATCTAATCGCAGAAAAGGGCCTAACCGAAAATAAAAATGATGCCAGATTAAATGTTGAGTTAATCGGCGGCACTTCAATCACAAAATCCTTTCTTGGTGTTCCTTATAATACTATTTTTGCAACCACCAAAATTAAGGATGCTCAAAAGATTGTAAGTGAGCTTTCAAGCGAGCTCGATACTGATTTCTCTGTAAACCTTAAGGGCTTTGGCTCAAGCGGCGTCAATATCGGAGGTATAGCCGGCGGTTATTCACTTTCTGATAAAATCGGCTCCGTTTCCGAGCTTAAAAAGTTCTCATCTCTTTGCGATGAGGAAAAAGTTGATTTGTATATGGATTTCAATGTTGTTCAGTATAAATCATCGGGCAAGGGCTTCTCAACCTTCTTTGATTCGGCATTCCGTTCAAGTAGAGAACCGGCATATGTATATGAGCATACAATCCCAATTCGCAATATTATTAAGTCGGATTTCTATTATTTGCTCTCTCCGAATTTATTTGATGATGCTGCGAAAAAGTTAGTTGATAAAACTTCCTCTTGGGGACTTGATGGTGTATCCCTTTCAACCCTTTCTTCGCTTTCGTATGCCGACTATCGTGATAAAACATCAACAGAGTTTTATTCTAAGTATGGTTTTGCAAATGCGGTTGAAAAGGCAGTTAAGACTGTTAAAAACGACGGTAAGTTTATGGCGGAAAATGCAAATGCCTTTGCTGCTGTTTCGGCAGATATTATCGCCGCCGCTCCCACCAGCTCTTCAAACGAGCATGTCTTCACAACCGATGTTCCTTTCTATCAGCTTGTGTTCAAGGGCTATGTTCCGATGACTACAGAGAGTGTTAACATTTCAACCATTCCCGAAAAAACCATTCTTTCGGCGGTTGAAAGTGGAATAGGTCTTAATTATACCCTTATCTCTAAGTGGGATAATTCTCTCATCGATGCGAAATTCCAATATTTTTATAGCACCCAGTATGAAGGCGTTAAGGATGATATTATCAGTAATTCTAATAAGCTTTCAAATTATTATGAAAAAATCGCCGGTGCTAAAATCAAATCGCACACTTTGATAAGTAATGATGTGCGTGCTACCGAATTTGATAACGGTGTAACCGTTTATGTGAATTACAGTAGCAAGGCAAAGCAAACCCCTGCCGGAAAGCTTGCCGCACTTGACTATGTTGTATTGGAGAGTGTGTCATGAGAAAAATTAAAAAGCATAGAGGAATAGAGGAGCTAAAGGGTAGATACGGCTTAATGTTTGTAACGCCTTGGATTTTAGGAATTATACTCTTCTTCCTCGTTCCGATATTTCAGTCAATAGCATATTCATTCAGCAAAATGAATGTCACTGCAGATGGAGTTAAGGTCGAATTTTTAGGACTCGACCATTATAAAGAAATCCTGCTTGCAGACCCTAACTATACAAAATGGATTTCGAATTCCTTGGTTAATTTTCTTTATTCGTTGCCGATAATTTTGCTTGTCAGCCTCGTGTTAGCACTTATGCTCAACCAAAAGTTCCGTGGCAGATTTATATTCAGAGCGATATATTTCTTACCCGTTATTATCGCAACAGGCGAGGTTATGAATATTATATTCAGAACTACCGAAAAAGATTTGGCGGCAATGGGCGTTTCCGAAACTCTTTCAACAGGAATGGTTTCGGTTGAGGAAATAACCAATTGGCTCAATATGGACGCTAAGATTTCAATGTATATAACAACAGCCATTAACGAAATTTTCAATCTTGTTTGGAGCTGCGGTATTCCTACGGTTTTGTTCCTTGCAGGTCTTCAATCAGTGCCTACATCATTGTATGAGGCATCTAAGGTTGAGGGTGCTACCAAGTGGGAGGAGTTTTGGTTTATTACCTTCCCGATGCTCGGCCGCGTAACATTGCTTGTCGGTATATTTGTTATGGTTGAGCTTATAACTGATAAAGAAAATGGAGTAGTCAGCACGGTATACGCTAAAATGCACGCCGGTATTTACGATTCAACCTCCGCAATGCTTTGGTTCTACTTTATTGTTGCAGGCGGCATTATGGGTCTTATAGTTTTCGTATATAATAAGGCGCTTTTGAAGCGCTGGGATTCTTAAGGAGGAAAGGGGATAAATATGAATATTAAAAATAGACTATCCGAGCCTGACCGCCTTAAAATGTTAAAGTATGCGAAAAAGGGCAAGAGCTGGATTTTTTCAATCTTCAGATTGGTTATTCTTATGTCAATAGGATATATAGTAATATATCCGTTGTTCTATATGCTGGTAACCTCTTTGATTGACCGTGATGCATACACGGCTTCCGTTCGTGTTTGGATTCCTACAAGCTTTAATGTTATTGATAACTATATAAAGGCTTTTCAGGTGTTCGAGTATAAGGATACCATTCTTAATACACTTAAAATGCCTGTTTTAAGTGCGGGTATTGAGGTTTGCTCCTGCGCAATCGTGGCGTATGGCTTTGCTCGTTTCGAGTTCAAGTTCAAAAAGCTCTTAATGGCGTTTTTGTTCCTCACAATCTTGGTTCCCGATATGATGCTTTTAATACCGCGTGTAGTAAACTTCGCTAACCTTGATTTCCTCGGTATATTCGGGCTTTTAAATAGGCTTACGGGTGTGGATTTGCGATTGCATATTTATAATACTGAGTGGACATTTTGGTTACCGTCACTCTTCGGTGTCGGCCTTCGTTCAGGCATACTTATATTTATCTATATGCAGTTCTTCAAGGGACTTCCTCGTGAGCTTGAAGAAGCCGCTTGGGTGGATGGCGCAGGTCCTATCAAGACCTTCCTTAGAATTGCCGTTCCGTCTTCGAGCGTTGTTTTCCTAACAACCAGCGTTTTCTCGTTGATTTGGCATTATAATGATTCACTTCTTAGTAGTATGTATCTTACTAAGAAGTATCCTATAGCGGTTCGTCTTTCTAATTTCACTACCGAGATTTTCCAGCGTCATAATATAGAATTCAATCCGGGCAACCCCGGATCCGTGGCAATTGCAATGGCGGCCTGCTTGATTTATGTTGCTCCCGTTTTGATTATATATATGATTCTTCAGCGAGGGTTCATTGAGAGTATTGATAGAGTTGGTATAACAGGCTAAAAAACATAAATTGGTATTGACTTATTTGCATTAATAAGTTACAATATGTGTGTAGGTTACATAGTAAAACTATACAAATTCAACAAAAAGGAGATTATACTATGTTTGAAAAAGTAAAGCGTTACGCCTCGCTTGCTTTGGCACTCATTATGGTATTCTGTCTTGCTGCTTGTGGCGAGTCAGGCGGTTCCTCTGAGGAAACCGAAATCGTTTACCAGTATGAGTATGAGTATGAAAGTGACGGAAACCAAAGCGGCGATAACCAAAGCGGCGGCAACCAGAGTGGCGGCAACCAGAGCGGTGGCAACCAGAGCGGTGGCAACCAAAGCGGCGGCAACCAAAGCAGCAACCAGAGTGGTGGCAACCAAAGCGGCGGCAACCAAAGCGGCGGCAACCAAAGCGGCGGCAATCAAAGCGGCGGCAATCAAGCCGGTGTTAACTCTGATAAACTTAGAGGTTCGGTTGTTAGATACGCAACCTGGAAGGACCCCGACCTTAACGAAGACGGCCCCGTTATTGATTCATTTGAGAGAGAATATGGTATCACTGTAAAAATTGATATGGTAAATCAGAGCGAGTATGCTCCGATTATTCAGGGTATGATTGCTGCTAAGGATTCTCCCGATGTATACTTCTGCAACGGTGACTTCCCGGCATGTCTTTCTTGCTTGCAGCCCCTTAAAAACGCTAAGCTTGATACTAAGGACCCCATTTGGGACCAATCAATGTTTAGAGATACTACCGTTAACGGCGACTATTACCTTTGCGATACTATGGGTAATATTTGGAAGGAAGTTGACTTGTGCTTCTACAACAAGTCACTTTGGCGCGATGCAGGCTTCACCCAAACTCCTGAAGAACTTGATAAAGCAGGTAAGTGGAATTGGGATACGATTGAAACTATAGCTACAGAAATTTCTAAGATGAAGAATAAGAGCGGCATAGCCTGCGGTGATACTTCTATCGCTCTCGGTGCAGCAGGCTGTCAGCTATTCACCTTTAAGAACGGTAAGTTCGGAAGCGGTCTTGATAACAAGAACGTAGTTAAGGTTTTGTCAAGACTTTCCGATTGGAATAAGGCCGGCATTGCAGGAGGTAACCGCGATACCTTTGCAGATGGTAACACCGGTATTTATTTCAACAACGCGTTCGGTCTTAAGGCAACAGGTTACTTTAAGGATTCTAACTGGAGCGATATCGGCTTCTATTATTTGCCTGACTTTAAGTCAGGAACAACCGTTGTCGATGCAGTTCCCACCGGTATTTTCCGTGGCTGGGGCCTTGTAAATGGTGCTAAGAATCCTGAGGGCGCAGGCGTATTCCTTCGTTATTATCTTGATGTTAATAACTATGATACCTCAAGCGCATTCATCAGCAAGGAAGCAGAAACCTTCTTCTTCCAGTTGACAACAGGCTCAAATGATAAGAGAACTCCTTATCACACTTATTGTGACGATGTTGGTGCAATCGCAGACGTTAACACAGGTGGCTTCTATACCCATAGTGTAAACCTGCCTTCTAACCAAATTCAGTCTTATCTTGACTCTGTGAAGAACAGCATAAAAGCAGGTGCCGACAAGCTCAACAAGTATCTTAAGGATAAGGTTGGCTAATACAAATATTATATTTTTAAAAGGGACATTTTTCCAAAAGGAAGAATGTCTCCTTTTTTGTGTATTTTTAGGTAAAAAAATAAAATTTTTAATAAATTATTTGTTGACTTATAACTTAAAATAATATATAATGATGATGTAATTATATGTGGGTTACTGTGCCCATTTTGCGCAAAAGAGTTTCTTTTGCTTTTATTAGGGAGGAATGGTATCAAATGATGAAAAGATTACTTGGATGCAGAAAATATTTGATTACATATTTATCTGTTTTCTCAGTTCTGGTAGCATCAGTCTTCTCGGCGTTTGTAGGTGTTGATTTTAAGGCATCTGCGGCCGGTGCGGGAAGCTCTCCGGATTATATTTGGAGCGGAATTGATGATTTATCGGTAAATAAGGTCACTTATGCGGGAGGCTCGGGAACTGCTGAAGACCCGTATCTCATTTCCAACGGTAACCAGCTTTATAAGATGGTTATGGATGATGGAAAATCCGCTTTTGGAACGGGAGTTCCTGCCTATTTCAAGCTGATAAATGATATCTATCTTAACGATGTCAGTTCTGACGATTGGTATAATAAATCCAATCTAAACGATTGGACTGCCAATACCGATATATATTCAGGTGAATTCTCCGGTCATTTGGATGGTTCGAATTTCACCGTCTATGGATTGTATTGTGCAACCGCCGGCACGAAGGGTGACGATATCGCTTCGTTTATTCCGTATTCTTCTGTGTGCACAATTAAGAATCTTAACATTGTTAATGCTTATACAAAGGTGTCGAAACCCTCCGCCATTCTTATAGGTCAATTGAAGGGCGTAGCTGATGTGGCGCAAAAAGTAGTTGTTGAAAACTGCTCTATCCACGATGTTTTTATGAATACAGGCGATATCGCAGGCGTGTTTGCATATCAGGTTTGGAACACCAATGTTGAGTTCAAAAACTGTATTTCGTATAACTATGGCTCAAATAGTGATGACGGCCGTTTCGGCTTTGTAGGCGTTAAGTTCGATGGTGCCGCTAAATATACGGTTAGCCTTACTAATTGTATAACAATCGGTCGCCATCCTTGTGGCTATAGATATAATGATGGTCAAGGTGGCCGTGATGCCAACTGGTCCAGCTATGTTTATGAAAACGTTCTCACCGATTCTATCGAGAGCCAAAATGGAACTATCAAGGTTGATACTACATATACCTTAGCCTCGGGCGGAAAATCGAAACCGAGTGCTGTTGGTAATATTGAGGAAGTAAACGCTTATGATGTTCAGGTAGCGAGCAATAATAACGCTCTTGTTAGAGATTACGGCTTCGATTTCAGAAACGTTTGGCGTGCTGCAGGTGCAGGCAAGTATCCTGTGTTCAGAAACAAGGATATTTGGGGTGGCTATGATGCTGCAACCGATTATACTGCCGAGCTCTTCACAACAGGTAAGGGAACAAAGGCTAATCCTTATCTAATCTCTAATGGCGACCAGCTTTATGCTATGGTTAAGCTTGGCGGTATTGTTGATGGCAAGGCTGCTTACTTTAAGCTTACAAATGATATCTATCTTAACGATGTTAAAACCCGTAATCTTTCCGATATTGTCGTTTCCTCTCGCAATAATTGGTTGGATACTGACGGTGCGAATTTAGCATCTAAGGCCTTCAAGGGAACCCTTGATGGTGGAAATTTCGTAATTTACGGTCTTTATGCGGCTTCCGATAGTAAGGTTGCCGCACTCATTCCGAACGCTTCCTCTGCAACTGTTAAGAACTTGTCAATTGCCAAGTCTGAAATCAGCGGCAAGGGTGCAGCAGGTATATTAGGAAAGGTTGCCGCTTCGGAAACCGCAAATCTTTCCTCCTGCTTTATTTATAATTCATCTATTTCGGGCGGCTCGGGCGCAACCGGCGGTCTTGTCGGCAGCGGTTCGGGTGCTGTTAAGCTAACTGCCTGCGCAGCTTACGATTTAACCTTGAGCGCAACCGGCGCAAAGGGCGGCTTAACAGGTGATATTAAAGCAACAATGGCTGATTGCTTCAGCTCAGGTAATGCTCCTGCAGGCAATATGCCTTCGGGCTCAACCGCCAAAAAGGTTTACTCCGATGTTGCGGTAAGCTCTCCGTTTATCCAAGTTACTACTGCTCAGATGAAGGGCGCAACCGCTCTTTCTGATAGTAACCTTAACTTCGACGATAAGATTAATTGGCAGGTAACAACTAATTTCCCAACAGCGCGTATTCTTGTTGAAGATGAAAATGCCGCTTTAGTTTGGGATGGCTCGTCCTCTGATGCGTGGAAGAGCAATGGTAGCGGAACTAAAAATAATCCCTATAAGATTGCCAACGCCGCAGAGCTTTATAATATGCTTGAGAGCACAAAGAGCGGCTCCACTACCTACTCAGGCAAATATTTTGAATTAATCAACAACATTTATATTAATAGCATCGTGTATAGCGATTGGCAAAATGTTGCTAAGAATAAATGGAATCTCACAGGAACCAACTTTAAGGGTATCTTTGATGGCGGCTATAATACCGTTTATGGCTTGCTGATTGATGCCTCTGCTACCGGCTCCTATGGCTTATTCCCTGTAATTGATGGTGCAACTATTAAAAATATCAATGTTGAAACCTCATATCTTGTTAGCAAGGCAGACGCCGCTTCAACCGATGCGGTTGCCGGTGTAATTGTTGGTCTTGCCAAGGGTAATTCGACTGTTGAAGGCTGCTACGTTGGCCCCGAGGTTCAAATTGGCTTTGAAACCTCAGGCGGTATCGTTGGCGCAATAAACTCTGCTTCTGATAGCCTTAATATTAATTATGTAGGCTTTGCAGGCTACTTTGTAGACAGTCAGAAGGGTAGCGCTCCCGCCCTTAAGGCAGCTCTCGTTGCCGATGTAAAGGGAACAACCTCTGCTGTTAAGGTTAAGAGCTCGTATACCACCTATGAATCTATTGTATCGGGCGGTAGCGCAAGCTGTAACGCAACTGAGCCTTCATATCAAACGGGCAATAGCGGCGTTGGCGCAGGCCTTATCAAGCTTGAAGCCGATAAGATGGTAGGTCCGTCTGCTTCAACATATATGGATAAGTTTGATTGGCAAACCAAATGGTCAACCACCAATCTTTACCCTGCAGTTAACTCCTTAGGCTATTATGTTTGGAATGGTGCCACCCCTGCTAATACTTCTGCAATTCAATTTGAATCAGGCGACGGCACATCAAATAACCCCTTCATAATCGCAACTCCCGAGCAGCTTTATAAAATGATTAAAGAGGGCGGCGTATTCAATGGCTCACCTGCATTTTATAAGGTTAAGGATGGCGTTAAAAACCTTTATCTAAACGGTGTTGAGGGTATGTCAGCCGCAGAGGCTAAGAACTATCTCGCAAACGATAAGAATGTTAAGCTTTGGCCTACTGATATTTCGACCTTCAAAGGTGTTTTCGATGGTAACGGCGCTACAATTCAAGGCTTGTGCATAAAATCCGGTAGCGGAAATGCAGGTCTGTTTAGCAAGATTTCGGGCAATGCAATTATTTATAACCTCAATCTAACAAGAGCTTCCGTTGTATGCTCAGACATGCAAACAAGCGCAGCCGTTTTGATAGGTGCTTCTACTTCGGGCGCGTCAGTTATAGTAAGGTCTGTAACCGTAACCGATTCTTATGTAAGCGGCCGTTGGTCTGCTGCTATAATAGGTAACGGTATGGGCTCGAATGTATCGTTCGAAAAATGCCTTATTGCCGGCAATACGATTGAGTGGATAGGCGAGGGCATTTCTAACGGAATGGGCCTTGGCGGTGCAGGCGGATTTATTTCCGATGGTGCTTGGAGCACTTATTCCGTAAAGATAACCGATTCTATCGCTCTTGACACTCATCCACTTTGCTACTATCGTCCTAATCCGCAGTCGGATAGATTTATTCTTAAAAACTGCTATACAGATATTAGCGTTTCAAGTCTTGATAAATTAGGATTAACTGTAATTAAGCGCTCACAAGCTATAGGAACCACTGTTAAAAACTATATTAATATGGATTGGAACAATGATTGGCTCGCGACTGAGGGCCTTCCCGCTCCGCGTCCAAGTAGAGTTTTCAACGGCGTTCCCGGCACGGTTTGGACCGGCGGTATAGCCGATGCTTTTGCAGGCGGCGACGGAACTGAAGGCAACCCCTACCTTATTGATACTGCAGAGCGTCTTTATAAGATGATTGTTCAGCCGATTGCCGGCGCCCATTATAAGATAACCGCAGATATTTATCTTAACGATGTTTCTGATAGCAAATGGTACACAAAGGAAAATCTCAATGTTTGGGCTAATGATTTTGCCACCTTCAGTGGCAATCTCACGGGCTACGATTCTGAAAACAAGAAGAATTTTGTAGTTTACGGTATGTATATGGATGATATCCATTGCGATGCCAACAACACCGAAGAGCCTGACCAAAACGCCTATGGCGGCCTTATTCCAAAACTTGCAGGTCAGGCTACTGTTAAGAACGTAACAGTATCTAATGCCTATTTTGCTGCTCAATCTGAATCTGAAAATGCAGATGCATTTACAGCCGTTGGCGGCATTGTCGGAGGGGTTGAATCCAATTCTTCTGTGGAAATTAGTGCTTGCTATGCTACTGATTCTGTTATTTTAAACGGCGGAACCTATGTCGGCGGTATAATTGGCACCAATTCAGGAACCGTCTTGATTTCAAGCTGTGGATTTGTTGGTTCCATAAAGGGCGATACAATCATTAAGGGCGGCTTGGCTGCTAATTCCAATGGTGCGACAACTGTTCGTGATTCCTACTGCGTTGGCGTTTATGCCGTTGGCAATCAAGGAAAAATCGCAAATGTTTATAGCACTGTATCGCAAAGCAAGGCAGTTACGGATGCTGCTAAAAAGCTTCCCGTAACCGTTCTTAAAGCTGCTCAAATGAAGGGCAATGAGGCAACCACATACCTCGTAGGCCTTGATTTTGATAGGGTTTGGATTGCTACTGAGGGTTACCCGATAATCAAGGGAACTGTTAAACCCTATGATGGTACTCCGGGCGAAATTTGGTCCGGAACTGCCGCAGGCTCTTTTGAGGGCTCGGGAACCGAAAAAGACCCGTATTTGATTGATACCGGCGAGCGCTTGTATAAAATGATTTTGGAAGCAAATAAATCAGAGGGCAAGCATTATAAGCTCACCTGCGATATTATTCTTAATGATGTTTATAGTGCCAGCGGCGAGTATACTGAGGCTTGGAAGAATAAGTCCGGTCTTAATAGCTGGATTTCAAATGCAAGTGAATTCAAAGGTCACTTTGATGGTGACTACCATGTAATAACCGGTCTTTATTATGAGTCATCGGGAACAACAAACCTTGATGTTGCTCTCTTCCCGAGAATCGGTGTGGGTGCTCTTATTGAAAATGTTGCTGTTACCGATACCTATATTTCCATCGATACGGCTGATAGTGAAACCTATGCTGCTTGTATCGCTGCTAAGACAACAGGTAACTATGGCCCCGGCGCAGTTCTGGTTGATCACATATATGACCAGCTTTTATCTAAGGGCGTTAAGGTTCCTACTATTCGCAACTGCATGGTTGACCATACTAACTTCACCGAGTCAAAATATGCCGGCGGTATTTTCGGCGGCGGTAGCCAACCCGTTTATATGGACAATTGCTGTTATACAGGCCGATTTAACGGTGGAACAACCGATGACTCCGGTGGACTTCTCGGCGATATTTGGGGCTATGGCTCTCGTATCACAAACAGTTACTGTGCAGCACTTAACTTCGGTCGTGTTTGCGGTAACGCAAGAGCAATATCAGCTACCGATGATGACCAGTGGTATTTAAATAATGTTTATTGTTTCAGCGGCTTTAGTATGTTGAATGCAACACCGCTGACCATTAAGAATTATTATGGTAATGGGATTGTTGCCGCAGCTCCCGGTCTCGATTGGGAAAACACATGGCTTTATGTTGATAACGGCACCCCTGTTTTAAGAGGCTTTGTTAAGAATGGGCATACTGCTGAAGAGTTTTCTTATATGGGCGGCTTCAAGTCGGTTGTAACCTTTGAAACGGGCGATTCCGAGGTTGTTATCGAACCTAAAGAATATGTTGCAGGTGCACCGGTTAAGCTACCCGAGCCTACCCGCTATGGTTATATGTTCGGCGGTTGGTACGTATATCGTGAGCTTGATATTCCTTATCACTACGATTACGCACCCTATCGTGACCTTACACTCTATGCTAAGTGGATTCCGAAATCCGTTAAGGAAGACTTTGAAAATTATCCAAATACACATTATGACGTAGGTATTGATTATAAGTATTTACGTCCCGGCGTTTTCGGATATGATTCTAAGTATGTTCATGCGGGTGGTAAGAGCTTGCAGAGAGTCGGTGAATTGAATGAGGATGCTGATTTCTTAGTAAGCTATGCTCAAACTCTAGTTGTAGGAAAAGAATATGAGCTTAACTTCTGGATGTGTCCTGAAAAGGATAATACTTCGGTAACTCTCTCCTTGGTTCGCAACACATGGCCCGATATCGCAGAGCCTATAACAGGTGTTGAAAAGATGTTTGAACTCAAGAACCTTAAGGCAGGCGAGTGGAAGAAGTATACCTATAAATTTAAGGCAGATACACGCTGGATTTCTATTAGAACCAGCGGCGGAGTAAGCCTCTTCTTTGATGATATTTTGGCTGCCGAGCTCGGCTCGTCTAAGTCCGAAGTTATCGTCTCTGATGATATTTTGAATTCGTATGCTTCATCTCCTAAGGATGCTAAGGGCGCGATTCCTTATGTAACCTTAATCTCCACCTTCGCTTTCGCCGCAATAATGATTTACACATCTAAGAACAATCTTGTTGAGGTTATAGAAACCGAGGAAACAATAGAATAATTCGTCTAAAGCCCCGTCGGCACCTGCCGATGGGTCTTTTTTGTATATGAAAACCGCTTTTTTTTAAAAAAATGTGGTTTTTTTTATTTTTCCATAAAAAAACACTTGATTTTTTCTGAAAGTGGCTCTATAATACAATTATGTGGTGAAAAGTGTATAGTTTTCCCTATAAAGTGTATTAAAGTGGTGAATTAGGAGGTGGCAAGAATGCTTTATGGAGGATATGACCATAATATCGATAAAAAGGGTAGGCTTGCTATCCCTTCAAAGCTGCGCTTTGAGTTTGGTGAAAGCTTTATTATATGTCGCGGAATTTACGGCAAGCGTTGCTTGTGTGTTTATTCTATGCCCGAGTGGGAAAAGCTTGTTGAAAAAATCGGTCAGCTTCCTGCATCAAAGGCAAGCGTTGTCAAGCGCTTTTTGTATGATGGCGCATTCAATGTTGAGTTTGATACTCAAGGCCGTATTTTAATACCCCAAAGCCTGCGCGAATATGCCGAGCTTGAAAACGAAGCGCATATAGTGGGCGTTGATAGCAACCTCGAGATTTGGAACAATGAGCTTTGGGCCAAGGAAAACGAGGAATATACCCCCGAATCAATTTCTGCAATAGTTGAAGAATTAGAGTTTTAATTATGGAATTTAATCATAAATCAGTTCTTTTAAACGAAACAATCGAGTTGCTTTGTATCAAACCTGACGGCATTTATGTTGATGGCACAGCGGGCGGGGCAGGGCACTCGGCGGAGATTGCAAAAAGACTAAGCAGCGGAAGACTGATAGCGCTCGACCGCGACCCCGAGGCTGTAAAGGTAGCAAGTGAAAGACTTAAGCCCTTTAACGCTTCGGTCATTCAAAGCAACTTTGCCGATATGAAATCGGTGCTAAATAATATTGGGATTAATGGTGTTGATGGCATTCTTTTAGACCTTGGCGTATCCTCTTATCAGCTTGATAACGGAGAGCGCGGCTTTTCATATCATAGGGAAGCGCCGCTTGATATGCGAATGAGTATGAGTGGTGTAACTGCGGCAGAGCTTGTAAACTCCCTCTCTCGCGATGAGCTAACTCGTATATTTAGAGATTACGGCGAAGAAAAATTCGCCTATAAGATAGCAGGGAATATCGTAAAGGAACGCCAAACGGCGCCAATTGAAACAACAACTCGCCTCGCGGATATAATTGCCGCGGCAGTTCCGGCTTCGGCACGACGTGATGGCCACCCCGCAAGAAAATGCTTCCAAGCGCTTAGAATAGAGGTTAATGCCGAGCTTGAAAGCCTTGAAAATGCGCTAAACGATGCATTTTCGCTTTTGAATAAGGGTGGAGTTCTCTCAATAATAACCTTCCATTCGCTTGAGGATAGAATGGTTAAGCAGTTTTTTAAAAACAAAACAATCGGCTGCACCTGTCCGTCGGATTTTCCCGTTTGTGTTTGTGGGAAAAAGCCCGAGGGAGAGCTGCTTAATAGAAAACCGATAACGGCATCTGCCGAGGAATTATCAGAAAATTCTCGCAGTAGAAGCGCAAAGCTTCGCGCGATAGTAAAACTATAAAACTTTAAGGGAGTGATATGGTGGACAATGTAAAGTATTACAATGATAGCTTGGCATACGATTTTAAAATGTTTATGCCTCGCACCGCCGTGCGCCCTGAAGAAAATGATAATATAGTAAAAATCCCTCAAGCTGCTGCAAAAACCAAGGCTAGAAGGCAGACTGCGGCAAGAAAATTGTCTGCGCCTGTTTATGCCGTGATGATTTGTGTTTTTATGCTAGCTGCTCTTTGCGGTAATATTTTCTTAAGACTTTCCATAAATGAAACCAACTCAAAAATTAATGACATTAAGGAAGAAATTGCCGTATTAGATAGCGAGAGGACAAGCCTTGAGGTTGAATTTGAACGCTATATTTCTTATTCAAATATAGAGCTCGAAGCCGCAAAAATCGGTATGCAAAAGATGGATAAAAAGCAGGTTAAATATATAAGAGTCAATGATAAAAATTCTGCTACCACTACCCATGGCAAGGTCGTTTCGAGTGAGAATAATTAAGTTTTAGCTTTGGGTATACTCTTTAGAAAAAAATAATATAATATTATCGATATATACGAGAGTTAAGGCAAAACCTTTGGCTCTCGTTTTCGAGCATAATATGACGAGAGCGAAATACGCTTCTTTCAGGGCAGCTCTTAATTAAGGGGAGGTAATAAAATGGCGATAAAACCAAATAAGCAAATGCTTGTTCGAACAATATTTGTTATGGTAACCGTTATTTTATGCCTTACTATCATATCGGGTGCAAGCCTCATAAATATAATGATTATACACGGCGAGGAGTATCAAACAAAGGCTTCCGAGCAGCAGCTCTATGATAGCCTTATAACTGCCCCGCGCGGTGACATTTATGATACGAATATGAATCTCCTCGCAACAAGCTCAACCGCGTGGACTGTTTATATCACGCCAAACGGATTTAATAATTTAAAGGCTGACGAGGCGGATAAAATCAGAAAGCTTATAGCTCGTGAGCTATCGGAAATTCTTGAACTTGAGTATGATGATGTGCTCGAAAAAACTCAGAAGAATAGCTATTATGTTATAGTTAAAAAGAAAATTGAGAAAACAGTCGCTGATAAAGTCAGAGAATTCATATCGTCAAATAGCGAGCTTAGTATGACGAAGTATGTAGGACTCGACGAAACGACCAAGCGCTTCTATCCGAACGACTCCTTGGCTTCGGCGGTGCTGGGCTTTGTAGGCGATGATAATCAAGGACTTGCGGGTCTTGAAAGCTATTATGATAATGAGCTAACAGGCGTGGCAGGTAGGGTTATCGCCGCTAAAAATGCGCGAGGCACCGATATGCCCTTCACCTATGAAAAGGTAGAGGAGGGCAAGCAGGGCGATTCCTTGGTTTCCACAATCGATTCTTACATTCAGTATGTAAGTGAAAAATATCTTGATGCCGCAGTTGAGGAAGAAAAGGCGGCAGAGCGCGGCGCAGCTATCGTTATGAATGTCAACACCGGTGCAATTTTAGGTATGGCTGTAAGTGGAGACTTTAACCCCAATGAGCCCTTTAAGCTCTCTGTGGCTGACCAAAAGGCTGTTGATGAGGTAGAGGACGAAGAGGAAAAAAGCAAGCTAAAAAGTGAACTGCTCAATCGTCAATGGCGAAACAAGGCGGTTTCAGATACCTATGAGCCGGGCTCCGTTTTTAAAATCTTCACTGCCGCTACGGCACTTGAAGAAAATTTAATAAGCCAAAAGAACAGCTTTAGCTGTAATTGGACCTATACGGTTGCCTCTCAGCGTTATCACTGCCATAAGACCACAGGTCATGGCACACAAAATCTTAAGCAAGCAATATCTAACTCTTGTAATCCCGCATTTATTCAAATCGGGCAGCTTATCGGAGTCGATATTTTTTCTAAATATTTCAAGGCTTTTGGGCTTACAGGTAAAACAGGCATAGACCTTCCGGGTGAAGCAGACCCTTATTATCATAAAAAGGAAAATATGGGTGTTACTGAGCTTGCATCATCCTCCTTTGGCCAAACCTTTAATATAACCCCAATTCAAATGGTAACCCTCGCCGCAACTGCTGTTAACGGCGGAAAGCTTATAACACCTCATTTGGTTGAGAGAATGATTGATAGTGAGGGTAATGTAACTAAAACTGTTTCAACCGAAATAAAGCGTCAGGTTATATCTAAAGAAACATCTGCAACTATGCGCGAGCTTTTGGAATATGTTGCCGAAAACGGCGCTAAAAACGGACTTGTTGCAGGTTATAGAGTGGGCGGAAAAACGGGAACCTCACAAAAGGTTTCTAAGATTTTGGAAACAGATAATAAATCGCTTTATATAGGCTCTTATGTGGGTATCGCCCCAATCGATAATCCCGAGATAGCGGTTTTCGTTATGATTGATGAGCCAACAAGCGGTAGATATTACGGAAGCATCATTTCAGCTCCCGTTGGTTCTAGAATAATGTCCGATATAATGCCGTATTTGGGCTTTGAAGCACAATATTCCGAGGATGAGCTAAAGAAGCTTTCGGTTTCTGTTCCCGATGTTGTCGGCAAGGAGCTTGACGAGGCAAAATCGGTTATAAATGATAATAAGCTTTCCTATAAGATTGTAGGAAATGGCGATAAAGTCACAAAACAGCTTCCTGCCGCTGCAAGCAATGTCCATAACGGCGGAACGGTAATACTGTATACAGATAATACCACTTCAGAAAAAACAACAGTGCCAAACCTTGTTGGTCTTACGGCAAATGAGGTTAATAATGCCGCTGCTAATGCAGGCATTAATATTGAATTTTCAGGAGCCATCACATCGTCTACCGTTAAATCCTATAGGCAAAGCATTGAGGCGGGCAGTGAGGTAGCGCTCGGCGAAATAGTCACCGTATATTTTAGAGATGAGGAAACGGTCGATTTGGCCCAAGGCGATTAAAAGGAGAAAAACTATGCTATTAAAGGAAATATTACCACAATCGCACGGCCGTTTCGGTGAGCTTGATATTACCGGAATAACATGCAATTCAAATGATGTTAAGGCGGGATATGCCTTTGTTTGTATTAACGGCACTAATGTTGATGGGCATAAATTTGCCAAAGATGCGTTAAAGCTTGGAGCGTCGGTTATCGTATGCGAAAGGGATTTAGAGCTTGAAAATCAGATAATAGTCCCCGATACCCACGCGGCTTACGCCGATATGTGTGCAAATTGGTTCCATAATCCTGCCGATTCGCTTCATCTTATAGGTGTTACCGGCACCAACGGTAAGACCTCGGTTACCTATATGCTCAAGCGTATACTTGAGCAAGCAGGTCATAAGGTGGGGCTTATAGGAACAATACAAAATATGATATGCGATGAAATAATCGCGTCAAAGAATACCACCCCAAATGCTTATGAGCTTAATTCAATGTTTGCCTTAATGAAGGCAAAGGGCTGTAAATATGCCATTATGGAGGTTTCCTCTCATGCGTTAGACCAAAAGAGAGTTTCAAATCTCCGCTTTGATGTTGCGCTCTTTTTGAATTTAACCCAAGACCATCTTGATTACCATATAACAATGGAAAATTATTTACAGGCTAAAAAATGCCTCTTTAGAATGTGTAAAACAGCCGTTGTTAACGCCGATGATTCCTATGCTCAAAGAATTATTGAGGGGCTTGACTGCAAGGTAATTACCTGCTCGGCAGGAAATGATTCGACCTATAGTGCAAAGTCGGTTAAGCATTTCCCAACGAGTGTAGAGTATGAGCTTGTAAGTGATACCATTTTAAATCATGTTAAGGTGAATACAGGCGGAAATTTCACGGTTTATAACTCAATGTGTTCTATAGTCGCAGCGATTGAATTGGGTGTTTCGGCGAGTGAGGCGGCAAAGGCGCTCGCTACGCTCAATGGTGTTAAGGGTAGGGCAGAGGTAGTGCCGACCAATAGGGATTTCACCGTAATTATCGACTATGCGCACACCCCCGATGGCCTTAAAAACATTTTGTCAACCTTCCGCGAGTGCGAAAAAAATCGTCTTATTGCCTTGTTTGGCTGCGGCGGTGACCGCGATAAAACCAAGAGAGAAATTATGGGTAATATAGCAGTCCATAATGCTGATTATGTTATCGTAACGAGTGATAATCCTCGTAGCGAAGAGCCTATGTCAATAATAAACGATATTCTTAAGGGCACAGCTGGTGTTAATACTCCTGTTAAGGTAATAGAAAATCGTATTGAAGCTATAAAATATGCTGTTTCAATTGCAAAAAAAGATGATATAATAGTGTTGGCAGGTAAGGGACACGAAACCTACCAAATACTTAAGCACGGCACCATTCATCTTGATGAGAGGGAAGTAGTGGCAGAGGCTTTAAACGAATTGCCATAAAATTATAAGAAGGGGAATATTATGAAAAACTACACTCCTGCCATAGCGGCGTTAATAGCATTTTTGGTTACCTATTTGTTGGGATATATTGTTATCCCTTATTTAAGAAAACTAAAATTTGGGCAAACTATTTTAGAAATAGGCCCAAAGTGGCATAAGGATAAGCAAGGCACCCCAACAATGGGCGGAGTAATGCTTGTCGCAGGTGTTTTGTTTTCACTGGCAATTACTTATGGCTTTTCTCTGATTTTAGGTAATGAATTTGCCACCGAATTGAATATAAGATTTAATAGTGTGGTTTTAGTGGCAGGCTTAATAATGGCGCTTTGTATGTGTGCCATAGGCTTCTTTGACGATTACATTAAGGTGGTTAAAAAACGCAATCTCGGGCTCACCGCCAAGCAAAAAACATTTTTGCAGCTGCTTGTTGCGGCGGCGTATCTTATAACCTTGGCACTCTCGGGAATGCATACAACCTATATTCCCTTTGTGGGCGAGATAAGCATCATAAGCGGTGTGGGACTCATTTTCTGGCCCATAGCGTTACTGTTTATTTATGGCTTTACTAATGCCGTTAATTTAACCGATGGCCTTGATGGCCTCGCGTCATCGGTAACTCTTGTTGTCGCCTGCGCGTTTATGCTTGCTTCGGGATTTTTAGGTATAAGCACAATTAATATTATGTCAGCCTCACTTGCGGGTGCTTGTGTTGGCTTTATAATATGGAATTCCAAGCCCGCTCGTGTATTTATGGGCGATACAGGCTCAATGTTCCTCGGCGGTATGGTTGTTGCAATCGCCTATGCACTCGATTGTCCCGTTATCCTTATTCTTACAGGCTTTATCTATGTTATTGAAGCTCTTTCTGACGTTATTCAGATTGGCTATTTCAAAATTACTCACGGTAAACGTATTTTCAAAATGGCTCCTATTCACCATCACTTTGAAATGTGCGGTTGGAGCGAAAAGAAAATTGATGCAGTTTTCTGCACAGTAAACCTTATTGCGGGTATAATAGGTGTAGTCGTAATGTATTACGGCGGTTTTACAGTATAAATCAGAACAAATCTTTGAAAGGAGAAGTGGTTTTATGTCTACGTCAGAGCTCAGAGAAACAGCCCGGGAAGAAAACAAAAAAACTGCTGAAAAAAGAAGTCCGTTCCGGAATCTGACCATAGGTGGCGTAAGAGTTTTTGTTGACGGCGGTTTTGACATAATATATCTTTTCCTTGTTATCGCACTTCTTACAACAGGACTTATTATGATGGCTTCTGCAAGCTATGTATGGGGCAGATTCCATAATAACGACCCGTATCACTACGTTGCAAAGCAAGGTGCTTTTGCGGCATTCGGACTTGTTGTAATGTTTATTATTTCGAAAATCAATCCGCAGTTTATAAAGAAGTTTGCAATACCTATCAGTGTGGTCGGTTTTGTATTGCTTGTTGCGGTACTTTTCTATTATGTACCTGTACCCGAAAATCCCGATATCAAACGTTGGATGCCGATTCCCGGAACGTCTTCGTCGTTCCAACCGTCCGATATCGGCAAGCTTGCGATGATAATCGGCCTCTCGTGGGGACTTGAAAAGGGCAAAAAATTCCTCGATCAGAACATGTTTGCTCCGCTTCTTTATTTCGGTATAGTTATTGTTGTAAGTCTTCTTGTTTTTGCTGAAAGTCATCTTTCATGTTTTGTAATGATTTTTGCAATGGGTATCGGAATCCTGTTCCTCAGCGGTATGGACAGAAGGTGGTTTATCCTCGGCTTTGCAGCAGGTGCGCTTCTGATTGCAGTTTTTATAATCTTCCGTGAACAGATTCTCAGCCCTTATCAGCTTAAGCGAATTACGGGATTCTTTGAAAAGGACTATACAGACACTGGCACAAGATGGCAGACTAACCAATCCCTTTATGCTCTCGGCTCGGGCGGACTCTTCGGTCTCGGCCTCGGAAATTCAAGACAGAAGTTTCTTTACATTCCTGAACCTCACAACGACTTCATTTTTGCAATTGTCGGCGAAGAGCTCGGTTTCTTCCGCAGTATGATAATTATTCTTATGTTCCTTGCACTTGTTGCAAGAGGCTTTATGATTGCGGCAAAAACAAAGAGTATGTACGAAAGATTACTCGTCCTCGGAATTTCCCTTCAGGTCGGAATTCAGTCTGTTCTTAATATTCTTGTTGTTACGGATATGATTCCTAATACAGGTATCTCGCTCCCGTTTTTCAGCTATGGCGGAACGGCACTCGTAATACTTATGGTGGAAATGGGACTCGTTCTCGGTGTATCAAGAACAGGTCCGAGAAATACTAAGAGGTGATTAAAATGTTGAACAACAAAAAAATCCTCATCGCAACGGGCGGTACAGGCGGTCACAACAATCCCGCACTCGCAGTTGCAGGCTATATAAGAGAAAACTATTCGAAGGCACAGATTCTTTTTGTCGGTACGGCAGAAAAGATG
>JAZNOY010000011.1:0-5536 GCA_045589375.1 Acutalibacteraceae bacterium
TCGACCTCAAGGGCGATAGATTTTAATGGATTTTTGCTCAATTTAGGTGAAGCAAGGCTGACGCCTTGCAAGAATAAATTGGGTGAAAAGACACGAAATATGCGCCTTTGAGGCTGGTTCGGATTACTCTTGTCACCTTACTGCAAAGCACTTAGGGTGTCGGTGCTTTTTCGTGCGGTCATAAGCTATAAAACGAAACGAGAGAAAGCATAACACTTTCTCTCGTTTTTTTACTCTTTAAAAGCTTTGATTAAAATCCTCTTGTGCCTCAACGAAGCTGAAGCTTAGATTTATCTCGGCGCGCTCTTGCGGCTTTAGCATTTGAAGTTCGCCGCTTTCAATTAGTGCGGCGCGGCCTGCAGGGTTGCAGTTGCCCGGCTCAAGCCCTAAAACATAATCGTGGATTCCCATCTGTTTCCACTCGGTAAAGGCGGGAAGCTCGCGCTTATTATAGCTTAAAACAACCCCCTTGCCGATTTCCTCATTATATATACCCGCACGGCAAACGCCGTTTTTTTCGAGCATATCATAATAATAGCAGCATTCGGCATATTGCGCCTGCGGCGGCTCCATCTTAAGTGCGCTTGCAAGCTGGCTTTCGGCGCGAGGGTCACGCGGCTTCATACTGATATTGGGGATTTTGACCTGCGCTTTTTCGCTGAGCAAAGGATAGCCCATATTGCAGTGGTATAAAAGCATAAACGGGGAATCAAGGTCGCCCTCGTTCGTGATTGAATCGGCGACCGAAACGGTGTTTTCTTTATAAGAAAAGGTATATTCGCGGCAAAGCGAAAGCTTATAAGAAAAGATGCGTGCATCAATAACGCGAAGCTTTATTTTGATAGAGTCCTCGGATTCGGTGAACCCCAAAAGCTCGGCGGGGGTATTAGAGATAGTGCCGTGCATAGCGGCAGCCCCGAACTTATCCTCGCCCGCAGGGCCGACCGAGGTGAGTCCGCAGGTGGTGAAAAAGCCCGCAGTAAAGGATTTTAAAAAACCCGCACCGCGCTCATCATAATACATAGGATGAACATATCCGCAGGGGGCAAAATATCCCATATTATCGCCCTTAAAGGTAACGCGGGACAAATCGCCTGCGCGGTCAAGTGAGATGAAGGCCTCAAGCCCCAGCCCGTTTCGCACGCACAAAAAGCGCATACCCTCGCCCGCGGCTCCTTTTAAAACATATTGCTCTGCGCCCCTGATTTGAAGCGGATTTCCAAGATAATTTTTCATAGTTCACCTCATATATTTTCTTCCGAGAGAGCTTCCCATTCGGTCATAGCCTCTAATAACTCGGCTTCAAGCAAAGCCGATTTTTCCGAAAGCTCCTCAAGCTTTTGATAATCGGAAGCGTTTTGCGGATTTGAAAGCTCCGCACCAATTAAAGAAAGCTCGGCTTCAAGCCTTTCTATATTTTCCTCTGCCTTTTTAAGCGCTCGCTCTCGGCGAGCCTTCTCCTTTAGCGGAGTCACAAAGGTCTTTTTTTCGGTCTGCTTTGCCGCGGTCGGCTTTGGAGTCGAAGCGGGCTCGTTTTTAGGCAGATGGGCAAGATATTCTTCATATCCACCATCAAAAACGGTCGCCTCGCCCTTTGTTATAATCAAAAGCCTTGTGGCAAGCTTTTTAACAAAATATCTATCGTGTGAAACGAAAATCAGGGTGCCGTCGAACCCCTCTAATATATCCTCAAGTGTTTCCTTTGATATAATATCCATATGATTGGTGGGCTCGTCGAGGATAAGGAGATTGGGATTTCGTTCAAATAGCTTGCAAAGTGCCAAGCGCACCCGCTCTCCGCCAGAGAGCATATCAAGCCGCTTAAAAACATCCTCTTGACTGAATAAAAATGCACCGAGGCGGCTTCTTATTTCAAAATCGTTAAGTCGCGGAAACTCGCGAGAAAGGCTTTCAAAAACGGTTTCGTTTCCTGCAATTTGCGCAAGCTGTTGGTCGAAATAGCCAATATTGACAAGCGCGCCGAAGCGATACTCGCCCGAAAGTGCAGGAAGGGCACCCATAAGCGTTTTAAGAAGGGTTGATTTGCCGAGTCCGTTGCCGCCTATTATGCCGAGGCGCTCTCCCCGATAAAGCTCGAGATTTACGGTGCAAAGCGGGGTGGCATAGCCCACGGCAAGCTCGCTTACCGAAAGCACCTCTTTAGCGCTTCGCACTGTGGGAGAAAGAGAGGCGCGAAAGCTTTTATTATCAAAGCTTTCGGGTGCCGTGAGCTTTTCCATTCGCTCAATGGATTTAAGCTTCGATTGCGCCATGGCCGCCTTGGTCGCCTTATAACGAAAGCGCTCGGCTGTGGCGGTTATACGGGCGATTTCCTTTTGCTGTGCCTCATAGTCCTTTTTTTGCTGCGCTCTGCGCTCACGCTTTTGGTGGGTGAAGGCAGAATAGTTGCCTATATATTTTTCACTCTTGCCGTGCTCAATCTCGTAAACCTCAGATACGGTATTATCGAGGAACATTCGGTCGTGAGAAACAATCAAAACTGCTTTTTTATAGTTTTTTATATAGTCCTCAAGCCAAGATACCGCCTCAATATCGAGGTGGTTGGTCGGCTCATCCAACAAAAGCAGGTCGGGCTTTGAGAGAAGCAGCTTTAAAAATGCAATTTTAGTGCGCTCTCCGCCCGAAAATTCACATAGCGGCTTCTGCTTTTCTTGGCTTGAAAAGCCGAATTTTTTAAGCGCCGCCTCATATTCCTTTTCAAAATAAAAGCCGCCCAAATTGGTAAACAAATCGAGCAAAGCGGTATACCGCTTGATATTTTCTTCCGTAGGGCTTGCTTCCATTTCGCTTTGCGCGCCGTCTAATTCCTCTTTGACCGATAAAATTTTACTGTATGCGCTGCGGATTTCTTCTAATAAGGTGCGGCTTAAATCATCGAACGCCATTTGGTTAAGGCTGCCGATTTCGGCATTTTCGCTAATGCTTATAAAGCCTCCGTCCGACTGTTCATTTGCAAGCGGAAGCTCTCCTGCGAGCAGACGCAGGAGAGTGGTTTTGCCCGAGCCGTTTCGGCCCACAACGGCGATTTTACTGTTATTGTTTATCGAAAGATTTATATCAGTTAAAATGGGCGTGCCTGATAAATCAACCCGCCCGTTATGCACCTCAAGAAGCAAAAAATCACCACGCCCAAAGAAATTAAAGCTCTAAAAAGCCCTTAAGCCACTCGCGGCTTATAAGCTCGTGACCGTAGAAGGTGGGATGAACGCCATCGCCGAGCCAAAAGCTTGCAGGGGCGAGGCTTAATGCCTCATCAAATTTTGCCTGCAGCGGAATAAATTTAATGCCGAAGCGCTCTGCAACGCGCTTTGCGGCGGCGGCCTTTTCGGCAACGCCTGTGCGGAAGCGTTCAAGCTTATCGGGGGCCTCCTCGGTATTCTCGGTGGCGGTGCCTTCTAATACATAGGGCTCTAAAATCATAAGCTTAATATCTGGAAGGGACAGCTTGATTTCCTCTATAAGCATAGTATAAATTTTTTCAAACTTCGGGGTATCAACGCCGTTTTGACCGCATATTTCATGCCAAACATCATTAACGCCTATAAGCAGACTCATATAATCGGGCTTTAGGTTTATAATATCCTGCTTTATTCTTGCATAAACATCAACAATTCGGTTGCCGCTGATGCCGCGATTATAAATGGTATATTTTTCGGGATTATCCATTCCAAGCGTCGCTGATGCCAAAAGCGGATAGCCTTTTCCGAGGTCGAAGGAACTTCCGCGGTCACGGCCGGCATCGGTTATAGAGTCACCTTGAAATAATATTGTTTTTTTCATAAAAATACCTCCACAGGAATTTCTTTTTACACTTTACCATAACCCAAGGGCTTTTTCAAGCGTTTATGGTAAAAAGTAGTTGCAAAAACAAAACTATTATTTTATAATGGTAGGCGGTGATAAAAATGGCAAAGAATGAAAAACAAGTAAAAGAAATTACCTCAATGAATGAGGACTTTGCGAAATGGTATACCGATGTTTGCATCAAGGCCGAGCTTATTGATTATGCCTCGGTTAAGGGCTGTATGATTATAAGGCCCTACGGTTATGCCATTTGGGAGAACATTCAAAGCATTATGGATGGAATGTTTAAAGAGCTTGGGCACGAGAACGTTTATATGCCTATGTTCATCCCCGAAAGTCTGCTTCAAAAGGAAAAGGACCATGTTGAAGGCTTTGCGCCTGAGGTTGCTTGGGTAACTCACGGCGGCGAGGAAAAGCTTGAGGAAAGGCTTTGCGTTCGCCCAACAAGCGAAACCCTTTTCTGCGACCATTTTAAAAATATAATCCATTCCTATCGCGACCTGCCGAAGCTTTATAATCAGTGGTGCAGTGTTGTTCGTTGGGAAAAAACCACCCGCCCGTTCTTGCGCTCGCGCGAGTTTTTATGGCAGGAGGGGCATACCCTTCACGCCACTGCCGAGGAGGCAAAGGCAGAAACTGAGCAGATGCTTGAGGTTTATGCCCGCTTTGCCGAGGAGGCGCTCGCAATGCCTGTAGTAAAGGGCCAAAAAACCGAAAAAGAGCGCTTTGCAGGAGCCGAGGCGACCTATACGATTGAAGCACTTATGCACGATGGCAAGGCACTTCAAAGCGGAACCTCGCACTTCTTTGGCGATGGCTTTTCTCGTGCCTTTGAGGTTCAGTTTACCGATAAGGAAAATAAGCTTTGCTATCCCTATCAAACCTCTTGGGGCACTACCACCCGTCTTATCGGTGCGGTTATAATGACTCACGGTGACGATAACGGTCTGGTGCTTCCTCCCGCGATTGCGCCCATTCAGGCGGTTATAATTCCGATAGCTTCACACAAAGAGGGTGTTACCGAGAAGGCGACCGAGCTTTATGAGAAAATCCGCAAGGTATGCCGCGCTAAAATTGATTTAAGTGACCAAACTCCCGGTTGGAAATTTGCCGAATATGAGATGAAGGGCGTTCCGCTTAGAATAGAGCTGGGGCCTCGCGATATTGAAAACGGCTGCTGTGTTGTTGCCCGCCGTGATAACGGCGAAAAGACTGTTGTGGCACTTGATGACATTGAAGCCGAGCTGCCTAAACTGCTTCGTGCGGTAGGGGAAGGAATGTATAACAAGGCACTTGCCCGCCGCGAAAAGATGACCTATGACGCTAAAAATCTCGAGCAGATGAAGGAAATCGCAGAAACGAAGCCGGGCTTTATCCGCGCGATGTGGTGCGGAGACCGCGCTTGCGAGGATAAGCTTAAAGAGGTTGCAGGCGTAAGCTCACGCTGTATTCCCTTTGAGCAGGAAAAAATCGGTGAAAGCTGCGTTTGCTGCGGCAAAAAGGCCGATAAAATGCTCTATTGGGGCAAGGCATACTGATAAAGGTGCATATAAAAAAAGACCGCTTCGCCGAGTTCCGATAAGGCAGTATTTGTTTCTCAAACAAAATTCCCTGTATTATTGCCAAAAGCCTCGCAAGGCGGCAGCCTTGCTGCGTTTTATGGCTTCAATACAAGAAATTTTAATATTTTACGAAACTGCGAAGCACTTTA
>JAZNOY010000012.1:0-2253 GCA_045589375.1 Acutalibacteraceae bacterium
CAACGGTTATTGGACATATGGCTCCTTCGTTGGAACAAACTATACCGCTTGTGATACAAATGGCACATATAGCGATGGTCAGGCTAAGGCTGTTACAATTAAAAACAGCTACGCGATTGATGTTGTTAACCCCAAGCTTTCGGGCGATGCGGCACTCGTTCACCTTTGCGGACTGCAATGTGAGGGCCCGAGTGGCGCACGCAAGTTCACAAGAACCATCACGGCAGTTAACTGCTACACCGATGCCACTGTTTTGCCGAGCGTTGAGATTCCGGCATACAGCTATGATACCGGTGAGGATAATGAAGACGGCAGTGCTATAATGCAGGAAATGCCCGCAAGAACAGAGCAGCTTATCATAACCGATGGCACCGCTCAGGCTCATGTTCCTTCGGCCGTTAAGCTTTACAATGCCGAGAATATCGAGCCGCTGTTCGAAGATGATTCGGCTTGGCAGATGAAGGCTTGGGATGAGGTTGGCTTCAACACCCTAAAGCCGATGCTCAAGCAGAGAACTGAATACTTTAACAACCTTGATATAACAGGTGATTTAGTCGATGATGCCCATAACGCTCGCGACCTTGCGGCTGTTCGCAACCGTCTAATCGCGATGGATGGCTATGCAGGCATTTCGGCTAACGTTAACGGCGACAAGGCAGTTGACATCCGCGACCTTGTATATCTCAAGAAATCTATTTCCGATTCCACGCTGCTTGCGGCGTGGAGCGGACCTTGGAATTACAATATTGTATATCCCTATGGTGATGATAATTTGAGATATTCCGCAACCCTTTTGCGCGATTATTTCGAGGAAAAAGCCGATGTGAAGCTTAATATAGTTTCGGATAAAACTGCTGTTTCTCCAAGAGAAATTCTTGTTGGTAACACCAACAGATACACACCAACTCTTTCTGAAAACGAGTATCGTTTGGAAATCAATAACAACCAGCTCAGATTTGTGGGCGGTCACTATGTAATGGTTGAAAAGGCTGTTAAGAAATTTATTGCAGCGGGTGAGGTTTATAACATTACTCCGTTTAGCCTTTCCGATACAGGTGACTCCGGTGAAGGCACCGCCTTTACCTCGACCGTAACCATTGATGAGGTAACGGGTATTAAAGTAAATTCCGCTGCTAAATCAAGCTCCGGTGTTACCTACAACTATGTTTGGGGCGATGAATTTGATGGAAACATTCTCGATTCCACCAAGTTCTCGAGCGACGGAAGCAACTTTGCGGCTTCGGATACCACAACCGACCCGAGCACAGGCAAGGTTTATAACACATATATCAACCATCCGCTTAAAACCAACACCGAATACGGTTATGTTAAGGATGGTGAGCTCGTATTCAAGAATGTTACAACGGACTTGGGCTTTGAGGACACTACAGGTAAGGGTAGGGCTACTCAGACCAACGCGGCGGCAATTATATCCACCGCTAATGATATGTGGTGGCTTTATGGCTATGCAGAGCTTCGCGCAAATCTCCCCGGCGAACAGGAAGACACTACCGAGGAAATAGGAGCAGGTTCTTGGCCGGCTTGGTGGACTTGTAACTTTAACAACAAGAGCAACACTCCCGATAATATCGGCTTCGATAAGTGGGACTATGCTGTTGAGGTTGATATGTTTGAGTTCTGGAACGATAACGGCATAGCGACTGCAAATCTTCATAAGTTCTATAATAAGCAGGATTTTGTTCCGGAAAACAAGAGGATAACTCTTGACCAAGATGGATATGATGCGGCTACTGCATTTAAAGCTTTACTTCCCGGAAGAGAAGTACGTGTAAACTTGGACACGATGGCTCTTGAGCAAACCGAGTTTATGCAGCACAGTGACACATTATATCAGCACGCGGGCGACACAGTATCATTCAATGACGTTAAGGGCGGCACCTATCGCACCTTCGGCTTCTTGTGGACACCCGAGAGAATGGTTATGTCGGTTGATGGCAGGGTTTACGGTTATTATGACTTCTCAACCCAGCTCATCGATGCGATTACCACAAATGATATGTTCATCACAACACCTATGTTTATGATGCTTGATAACTGGGCTCTTACACCCGGCGCCCATTCGGGATCGGCCAAATACCTTGCGCCCGGAACCAGAACCTTCAGTATCGATTATCTAAGACTTTATCAGGCAAGCGAGCCATATTCCTTAGACCTTAATAGCGACGGCAAAAACGAAAGCTATGAAAGCAGACTTTGGAACGTTGGTTTAGGTGATTCACTTGACAAGTATGA
>JAZNOY010000013.1:0-46479 GCA_045589375.1 Acutalibacteraceae bacterium
TGCGGGTTTAGCTCATCTGGTAGAGCGCCACCTTGCCAAGGTGGAGGTAGCGAGTTCGAGCCTCGTAACCCGCTCCAAGGGAGCTTAAAAGTCTTTAAGCTCCCTTTATTTTCTCAAAAAATCAATATGGCACCATGGCCAAGCGGTAAGGCAGGGGCCTGCAAAGCCCTTATCCCCAGTTCGATTCTGGGTGGTGCCTCCAAAACAAAAGACACACCTTTGGTGTGTCTTTTGTTTTGGAAACAGTATCTGTGAAACAGAACCGGCGTCCGACCTAGTAGAGCTTTAAAGTTTGTAATACAAATATGGTCGGACTCCAGTTCGCATTTGCCGCCCGTAGATCGACAAGCTCGCTTGTCAGGCGCAGGGCGAGCAAATCTTCGCCTACGAAATTCTGGGTGGTGCCTCCAAAAAATTCCCGAATGCGTAAGCGTTTGGGAATTTTTTACTTCTTACCTCTTACTTCTTCACTCTTCACTAGAAACGCATTCGGAATTTTTTGGAAAGTAATAAGTAAGAGGTAATAGTGAAGAAGTATTTCACAAGGCTTCGCCTTGAACTTTCTGCCATATGGGGATATTGCTTCCCCTCTTGCGCCGAGCC
Organism: Acutalibacteraceae bacterium; assembly: GCA_045589375.1. Lineage (GTDB taxonomy): Bacteria > Bacillota > Clostridia > Oscillospirales > Acutalibacteraceae > UBA737. Next base: position 604 of record JAZNOY010000013.1, read on the forward strand.
TTTTTTAATGGTAAAATATAAATGGATAAACGATTTCATAAATGAGGTATCCGTATGAAGAAGATAAACGCAGCAAGAATATGCAACATTTTAAGCATTGCCCTTTTGGTTGGTTTCGTTATTAATACCATAGTTGATTACATCAGATATTCAACAACGCTCAATTCCGCACCGTTTTATTTATGGATTATCGTTAATATGGTGTATTTTATCCTTCCCGCAATAATTGTTTTCGTCGTTGGCATTATAATAAAAAATCGCGCGAAGGATAAGCAATAGCGGCAGATTTATTTTTAGGGTATAATGAAAACAAATAAAAACCAACTTTACGGAGGTCTGAATTATGAAAAAGGCAAAAATTAATTTAAGAAAAAAGCTACGCGAATATAAATTTCAGTTTGATTTGTTGCAAAGAATTCCTTGCTCTCGTGAGGAAACGCGGGAATACGCAAAGATTTTAAAGCAAGGCGGAACGCTCCCGGAGGGAGTTTTTGTCGCCTATGCCGATTCTCCCGAGCCCGAGTTTTACACCGTTTATGAAGCGGATTTAACCGAAGCGGAGATATCGGAGTATCTTACATACAAAAAATTGAGCCTTATCAAAACAATTAAGAACTGCATGGTATTTTTCACCGTCTTGACCATAATCGTCATAATCGCTTTGTTTTTAATTCTCTTTTTATAATTTTAGAAAAATAAACTTTGTTCACGACAATCATTGCAATAGTGATAGTAAAATTCAATATGAAGGTGATACTATGAAAAAGAAAATATTTATTTTCCTTTGCATATTAGCTGCTGTTTTGGTATGGGCGGGACTGGTTACAAGCTATATCGATAGCGCGAGGGTAAGAAATGCGGTTGAGCCCAAATGCACGCTTAAAATTGTTTCGGACGATGGCAGCCGCATTACATATTGGGGGCTTGGATATAAGGTTGTTCGTTACACGAGTGCGAGCGCCGATGAGCCTTATGAAAATAATATCGGCGTCCGATACGGCAGTTGGTTTATGAAATACCCCGCACCCGAGAAAATCAATAAGCTATTCGATATAAACAAAGAGCATTATTATAAGTCCGGCAATTTAAAATTCAGCTTTGAAAAGGAACGCCTTGCGGCCGACGAAAAGGTTATTCGTTATTGTATAACCAATATAGGCGAGAAAGAGAACGCCATAGCAGGAGATAGCGAATGCTTTGAGCTTCAAAAGCTCGTAGACGGTGAGTGGAAGGCAGTTGGGACAAAGATAGACCATTATTGGACCGAGCCTGCGCTCATACTGCCGCCTGATGCAGTTGAGGAAAGAGAAATAGACCTCGAAAAATATTTCTTTTTGCCGCTCGATAAAGGCGAATACCGAATCTCAGTAGAATATCTTGTATCGCATTCCTTTGAGGTTTATTGATTCTAAAGTGTAAATTTCAAACTTTTTATTTTCCCCCTTGACACTGATTTTTGCGGTGCTATAATTAGTGCGAAGGGGTGTTTTCGTGCAAAATGTTGTTATTTTCGGTGATAGCTATTCAACCTTTGAGGGTTATATTCCCGAAGGCTATGCTTGTTATTATAAAAATGATAAGGCGCCTATGCTTGAATGTGTGGAGCAAACATGGTGGAAGCTTTTATCAAAGGAATTAAAGCTTAATATTAAGCTGAATGACAGCTATTCGGGTTCAACTGTTTGCACCTCGGTGCGCGAAAGTCAACCGATAGAGGCGGCCTTTGTTAAAAGAGCAGATAAATACATAGCCGAGGGCTATTTTGCCGATAATAAAATAGACACAGTTTTCATTTTCGGCGGAACAAACGATTCTTGGATTGGTTCTCCGATAGGAAGGCTTATGTATACCGATTGGCAGCAGCAGGATTTAAAGAGCGTTGCACCTGCATTTTGTTATCTTATTGATAGGCTTAAAAAAACGGATAGTGATTTAAAAATTGTGGCGGTTATAAATACCGAGCTAAAAACCGAGGTAGAGGAAAAGCTCGCGATGGCTTGCGAGCATTATTCGGTTGACTGCGTTAGGCTTTGCGATATTGATAAGGTCAACGGCCACCCAACGATACTCGGTATGAAGCAAATTGCCGAGCAAATTAAGAATTATATACTAAAGCATAATCTGCTTTAAAGGGAAAGGTTAAAATGAAAATGAAATGCGCAATCTTTGATATGGACGGAACACTGATTGATTCTCTCGGTTGGTGGAACCTTTTTTGGCGTGAATTGGCAGAAAAGTATGAAAACCCCGATTTTTTCCCAACTGACGAGGAGGATAGCATCGTCAGAACGATGCTTTTATCCGAGAGTATGGAATATATATTTAAAAGGTATGATTTTATTTCCGATTTAGAGGAGCTTCTCTTATTTGCAAAAAAGTCGGCTCATAGATATTATGCCGAAACGGTTACTCTCAAAAAGGGAGTTTTAGAATACCTCGAATATCTAAAAAGCAACGGGGTAAAGATGGCGGTTGCCTCTGCGAGTGATAAGGAAATGGTTGTATTTGTTGCCAAAAGGCTTGGAATTTCGAAATATTTTGATTTGATAATCTCCTGCTCGGAGGTTGGTATCGGAAAATCAAGCCCAAAGGTATTTTTAGAGGCGGCAAGGCGCCTTGGAGCCGAGGCTCCGGAAAGCTTTGTTTTTGAGGATTCACTTAAGGCTATTAAAACGGCAAGGACGGCGGGCTTTAAAACGGTTGGAATTTATGATAAGAACAATTACGGTCACGAAGAAATGAAGGCCTTGGTTGATTTTTATATTGATGAGGGCGAAACGCTCGAAAAGTTAATTAAGGAATAAAAAAACAACGCGAGAGCGTTGTTTTTTTATTTACTTTTTATCATTTTATGATAAAATGAAAATAGAGAGTTAGAATAGGGGGTAGTGTAGTGGTATTTTCTTCGCTTGAATTTTTGTTTTTATATCTGCCTATTACCTTCTTAATATACTTTTTGATACCGGCAAGGAAGCTGGGACTTAGAAATTTTTGCTTATTTATTTTAAGCCTTGTTTTTTACGGTTGGAGCGAGCCGCTTTACATATTTATAATGCTTTTTTCAATCGCGGTGGATTACACCTGCGGACACTTAATTACAAGGCATAAGGAAACGGCACCAAAAAAGGCGCGGGCGGCACTTATTGCAAGCATTGTTATTAATTTGAGTGTTTTGGCATTTTTTAAATATTTTGATTTTTTAATCGTAAATCTTTCAAAAATCCCGATTTTTGCTTCACTCAAGCCGATGGGCATAACGCTTCCCGTGGGAATTTCTTTTTATACCTTCCAAACGATGTCTTATACATTTGATATATATTTAAATCGAGCGCGGCTTCAAAAAAACATTTTCACCTTCGGCTCTTATGTTACGATGTTTCCGCAGCTTATTGCGGGCCCCATTGTGCGATACGGCGAGGTTGATGAGGCTTTGCGCCACCGCAAGCATAGTATAGATTTGGCGGCCGCGGGTGCAAGAAGATTTATCTGCGGACTTGCAAAAAAGGTTTTGCTTGCCAACACTGCGGGCGCCGTTTACGAAGCGCTTGCTTCCGATATAACCAAAACTCCCAATGCGCTTTCGGCGTGGCTCGGCATAATATTTTTTGCCTTTCAAATTTATTTTGATTTTTCGGGATATTCCGATATGGCTATAGGACTTGGCTTGATTTTAGGCTTCAAATTCCCCGAAAATTTCAACTACCCGTATATTTCGCGCAGCATAACGGAGTTTTGGCGGCGTTGGCATATCACCCTATCGGTTTGGTTTAGAGAGTATGTTTATATACCGCTCGGGGGCAACCGCAAGGGAAAGGCGAGAACCTTTTTAAATTTGTTTATAGTATGGTTTTTAACGGGACTTTGGCACGGCGCTTCTTGGAACTTTGTTTTATGGGGACTTTATTTTTGCGCACTGCTGATTATCGAAAAGGCATTTTTATCAAGGCTTCTTGATAAGCTTCCTCGAATTTTTAGCCACATTTATTTTATCTTTTTTATGCTTTTAGGCTGGTTTATATTTATAAGCTGTGACATTAAGGCGCCGCTCATATATTTATCGGCGATGTTCGGGGCACCCTTATTCTCGGGCGTTGCGGTATACGAGCTTTCGAGAAGCTTGGTATTTTTGGCATTACTTACTATCGCAAGCACACCGCTGCCGCATAAGCTTTATTTAAAGCTTTATGAAAAAAAGGCATTTCGTTTGATATTTTCTATTATTCTGCCGATTTTACTTTTGATATGTGTAGCATATCTTGTTGATTCCTCTTATAATCCATTTTTATATTTTAGATTTTAAGGAGCTGCTTTATGAAAGGTGAAAAACAAAACAACATCGAAAACAGCAAGAGCTTTAAGATAGTTATAATAGTTATGTCGGCCTTGCTTGCGGCAATTGCAACGGTGTGCGTTGTGTTGGCTATTACTCGCAACAACTCCGATAATAATGATAACGGAAACAACCCTTCGATAAACTCCGAGGTCGAAGCGGGAGGGCTGGATATGCAACAGGTTATAATAGACCCACCTAAGCCCGTGAACAACAGCAGTTCATCTAAAACCGATGGCTCAAGCTCTACCGAGAGTTCAAGTCAAAGCTCTAATCAAAGTTCAGCTCAGAGCTCCGTTCAAGGCTCGGGTCAAAGCTCCGATACCGATTCGACACAGACCTCGCAATCAGGACAAGAAAGCTCTGGGACTCAAGGCGAGGAAAACAAAAGCGAGTCGCCTATTGTAACCATTAAGGCGCCCGTTGCCGAGGGGGTTTATGTTATCGGCGGTTATTGCTCTAAAAACACCGAATATATTTCGGTTAGCGGAGCCAGTAGTGATAGTGCGAAAATTATTCCCTATGACGGTAAGGATAAAAAATACTTTTTGGCTCAGGTTAATTATAAATCGGCGGGAATGATAACTGTATCGGCAAAGGAAAAAGGAAAAGAGGAGTCCAACCCAAGCTATGAGTTTATAATAGCCAGTGATGGTATGGATAACTATATGTTCAGAAATCAATACGCCCCCATTATGGGAAAAAACAGCCAAATGCATTTTTCGAGCGCACTTTTAAGCTATACACTTGATTTTTCTACAAAAAAGACTTCATTTATTGATAAGGGACATTCAAGCATTGAAAGGATTGTGAGCCTTGCCGAATCGGTGGGCGCCGAGCCGATATTTTTAATAATTCCATCCTCTGCCGAGATTTATCCCGAAACAGTTCCCGATGGCTACACAAAAACCTCGGGCGAGAGTCTTTATGAGGTTTTCAAAGCGGTAGCCGAGCAAAGCGGTGCTAAGGTTATATATCCGCTTGAAACGATGAAAAAGCATAAAAACGATGGTGTCGGCTATCAGCTTTATCAGCATACCGATTCGCATTGGTCAACCTATGGCGCGTATTGGGGCTGCTATGATTTATTCAAACATATATCGAAAAATTATCCTGCCGCAGCGCCGAGAACTCTTTCGGAAATGGGCTTTTATCTAACCGAAATGGATGCGGGCGACGGTGTGTTTAATTATCCCGAGAACACAGGCTTTGAGCCGGCTTCCGAGGACAGAAGAACGCGCGTTACCAAAATGCGAGAGCTTACTTCGCTTTATTCTCTTAAGATGCCGAGTGAAACACTCAAGGCAGTTTATCACAACAATTCAGCGCTTTATTTAGGCAATCAAAATGAGGCCGCGGCAACCGTTATCAACAAAAACGGCAAAGGGCTTCCGGGTGCAGTTATAATGCGCGATTCCTTTAGTAAGGTTTCATACGATATGATGAACGACCGCTTCAGCCGCGTTGATTGGGGACAGTTTGATAACTATGATTTACCTTATAAAGCGGTCAGCGAAAGCCGTCCTGATTATCTTATATATCTATATTCCGAGAGAAATCTCTTAAAGCTTTTGGTAGAGGATAAGAATTTTGATATTATGAATTTTAGGTAACTATAATGAAAAAATTTTTTGATAAATTCGAGCTTATAGTAGCCTCAATCACAATAATAGCTTTAACGCTGCTGTTTTTTATTATCCCCGATAAAAGCTTTTCGGATAAGGAAAACAGAGCGCTTGAGAGGCTGCCGCAAATTTCGGGCGAAAGCGTGGCTTCGGGCGAATATACTAAAAGGCTTGGGCGTTATTTCGCCGACCAATTCCCCTTTAGAGATGGGTTTGTTTCGGCAAAGGCGAGATTTGAATTAATGCTTGCCAAAAAGGAAAATAACGGCGTTATTAAGGCGGGGGATATTTTAATCCCGACAAATAGAAACGAAAAGTCAAAATTAAAGGAAAACATAGAGTGCATTGATAATTTTGCCAAAAGAGTTAAAGCGCAGGTATTTGTTGCGGCGCTTCCGAGAACGGTTGATGTTTACCAAGAATATCTACCCAAAAGCTATCCAATAGAAAATGAGCAGAGGCTTTGGCAGGAATACCGCGAGCATTTAAGCTCGGCAGAGCTTGAGCAAATCGATGTTTATGAGGAGCTATGCGAGCAAAATCTCTATTACCGCACCGACCACCATTTTACTACCGAAGGAGCATATTCGGTTTATTGTGCGATTGCAAAACAGTTTGGAATAAAGGCGTTTTCGGAGGATTATTTTAAAAAGGAAACCGTCTGCCGAGATTTTTGCGGAACCTCAATGAGAACGAGCGGTTTTTACAATGTTAAACGCGATGAAATCACGCTTTATAGATATAGCGGGGATACCGATTATGTTATAAAATCGGGCGAAGAAAACATTCCGCTTTATGATTTTAAAATGCTTGAAGCAACCGATAAATATGCATTATTTTTAGGTGGCAATCATTCTGAAGTCGAGATAAAAAAGCCAAATTCCACCCGCGAAAAGCTTTTGGTTATAAGAGATAGCTTTGCCGATAGCATAGCGCCGTTTTTGGCACTGCATTACGATTTGGTTTATGTTGATTTAAGGTATTATAACGAAAGTGTATCGAAGCTTATAAAAAGCGAGGGAATAAACAAGGTTTTGATTTTCGAGTGCATAAGCGAGCTTTCAACCACCCAAAACCTTAAAAAATTGATGATGAAATAGGTGATAATATGAAAAAGCTTTTTTCTATGGCCATTTCGATTTTAGCGGTTATTCTTTTGGTCTCGGGTTGCGGTAAAACACCCCTACCCGCCGATACCACCTGTGAACAGATATTAAATGCGGCGCTTTCGGTATGTGAAAACGCCGATATAGAAAGCGAATATTTAAAATCTAAAGATAATTTTGATGGTTATAAATTATCACTTTGGGCAGACGGCACATACACCGAGAGCAAGGAAGGCGACCTCTTTAGCGACTATGCAATCAGTATAGGCACTGCCGGCTACACATTTGAGATTGCGATTTTTAAAGCTAGCAACGAGGAGTCTATTTCAAAGCTTCAAGCGTTGCTTGAGCGCAGAAAAAATACAATTTCGGGTGGCGATAATAGCCTATATGACCCCAATTTTAAAATCCGCTTTGATAATATGAAAATTAAAACAGACGGACCTTTTGTTATGCTTTTGATGACCGATGATAACGATAAATGCCTCCAAGCAATAAACAATCTTAAGGAATAATTAAAGCGCCGAGAGCTTTGGCTCTCGGCGCTTTTCATTTATACTATTTTATCAGGATTTAAAATGTTTTTCGGGTCGAATACGGTCTTAATTCCTCTCATAAGCGAGATGACATTTTCATCATTGTGGCGAATCATATATTCCTTTTTAGCAAAGCCTATGCCGTGCTCGCCTGAAACCTGACCGCCCATTTCCTCGGCCTTGAGATACATTTCTTTAAACGCCGAGGATAGCTTTTCTTCCCAAATTTCATCGTTTAGTCCGTCACGGCAGATATAGATGTGAAGGTTGCCGTCACCTGCGTGGCCAAAGCTCGGGATTCGGATATTATGCCGTTTGGCAATATCATGTGTATAATTTATATATTCGGCGATTTTGCTTCTTGGCACAACAACATCACATTCATCCATCTGGTCGGTCGATGCCTTGATTGCCTCAAGAAAAGCGCCACGGGCAGACCATACCGATTTTTTGCGTTCATCGGTATCGATTATATAGGCATCCACCGCACCGTTTTCAATGCAGATATCGGCGGCCGCGGATGAATCCTTATCTATAACTTCGGCTGAATTTCCGTCAAAGGTGAGCAATAGATATGCATCGTATTTGGTATCGGGGAAGCGCTTTGAAAGATAGGTTTCGGCAAATAAAATTGTCTCGCGGGACATATATTCAACCGCGGTAGGATTGGTTTGCGATTGAATAATCAGCGGCACCGTTTCAAGAGCCTTTTCCATAGTTTCAAAGGGAACGAGCAGACTAACAGAACGCTCGGGGAGCGGCAATAGCTTGAGCGTTGCCTCGGTAATAATTCCGAGTGTTCCCTCAGAGCCGATAATGAGATTTATAAGGCTGTAGCCCGAGCTGTTTTTAACCGTTTTTCCGCCGAGTTTTACAATTTCACCGTTTGGTAAAACAACTGTAAGTGCGCGAACATAATCTCTTGTAACGCCATATTTAACGGCACGCATACCGCCTGCGTTGGTAGAGATGTTACCGCCGATTGTAGCCGATTTTTCGCCGGGGTCGGGTGGATAGAAAAATTTGTTTTTTTCGCAAAATTCTGCGAGCTCCATCAGTAAAACACCCGGCTCGACTGTTACGGTGAGATTTTTATCATCAAGCTCTAAAATGTTGTTCATAAGCGAGGTGCAGAGCATTATTCCGCCTCTTGTGCAGACTGCGGCACCTACAAGTCCCGTGCCTGAGCCGCGGGCGGTTACGGCAATTTCATTTTGATACGCGAAGCGCATAACTGCCGATACCTCTTGGGTGGTTTTAACATAAATGAGAACTTCGGGAGGGTTTTCAATTCCGCCTAATTCATCGTGGCTGAAATCGGGGCTTATTTCATCGCCGATAAGCACACGCTCTGACGGGATTATTGTTTTAAGATATGCAATATCCTGTTCGTTTATTTTTCTATACATATATAACCCTCCTTCTTAATTTTTTCTATGAGTGCGGGAACAATTTCATAAATATCTCCAACGGCACAATAATGGGCAATATCAAATATCGGAGCATTTTTATCCGAGTTTATTGCTATTATGCAATCCGAGCTTTTCATACCCGCCGCAAACTGAACGGCACCTGATATACCGATTGCTATTATAAGCTTGGGCTTGACCGTTTTACCGCTTAAGCCTATTTGATGGGAAGCGTCAAACATACCGTTTTCAACGAGAGGTCGGGTGCAGGCAAGCTCGCCGCCCAAGAGCTCGGCAAGCTGCTTAAACATATCTATATCGGCGGCAGATTTAACGCCTCTGCCAATGGCCACTAAAACATCTGATTCGGAAATATCGGTCACCTTTGGCTTCTTGATTTCGCTAAAATCAGAGAGTCTTAAATCCTCCCAAGCGGGATTAATTTCCATATTTATAATTTCGCCCTTTGGATTTTCTAAGATTTGCGGTGCAGAAAATACTTTATATCTAACCGTGCAGAATTGCGGGCGTGTTTTAGGCGATACAATCTGCGCCATAATGTTGCCGCCAAAGGCAGGACGGATTTGAACAAGGTCGGTGTTTTCTTTCATTTGAAGCACCGTGCAGTCTGCCGTAAGTCCCGTTTTAAAACGAGCGGCAACGCGAGGCGCTAGGCTGCGGCCTATGTTGGTAGCGCCGACAAGCACCGAGGAGGGCTTAACCTTGTTAACAAAATCCTCAAAGGCGTTTGCGTATGTAGTGGTAGAGAAGTGCTCAAAAATGGGACTGTCATAAGCGTAAACCTTATCGCTTCCGTATTCTAAAAGAGTTTTCGTATGGGCTTTGAGCTCGTGACCGATAATAACGGATATGATTTCGTGCCCTGTTACGCCGGCAAGCTCGCGCGCTTTACCGAGAAGCTCATAGGTAACGGGATGAATTTCTCCCTGCTCACAATCGGCAAAAACCGCAATACCGCGCCATTCATCCTTGTTGATTTGGGGCGCAGAATCCTCAATATATTCAATAACACCTGCGGGACCTTTTTTAACACAAAGGCGGCACATTTTGCAGCCAGAGTTGATGTTTAATTTTCCGTCTTCATAGGAAATAGCAGAAAATGGGCAGAGCTTTGTAAGTGCCTCGGCAGAAGCTGCCGTTACTTTTTCTTGATTAATTATAAGCTTTGGCATTTCTTTACCTCCTATATGAATTTCTTCTTTTGAAGAATTGAAGCTATACTTTCGGTAACCGATGGGCCGTCACCCTCAAAGAAAAGTCTTTCGGTGTTTTTATCGGGCGGGAAAATTCGTTCAACCTGCGTGGGCGAGCCGGAAAGACCGTAGTTATCGGGGTTGCGGTCCTCAAAATCATCGAGCGACATAACCTTTATTAAAGCCTCGCAGTCTAAAAGCGCCTTTTTGCGTTTATATGAGGGAAGGCGAGGGGTGTTTATTTCACCATCGGTGCAGCAAAGCAGAGGAAGCTCTGCCATAGCGGTTTGCACCGTTGCACCGAGCTCGCTTGTTATTTGAAGCTTATCGTCGATAAGCTTTATACTGCGAACATTGGAAAAATGAGGCAAAGCTAAAAACTCCGCGATTTCGGCGCCCACCTGTGCGGTATCGCCATCAGTGGTTTGCTTTCCGCAAAGAATCAAATCAAAATCTCCGAGTGCCTTAATGGCTGAGGAGAGGGTTTTAGAGGTTGCAAGAACATCGGCACCTGCAAATCTGCGGTCGCTTATAAGGCAACCGTTTTGTGCCCCCATATATATAGCCTCTCTTAAAACTGCCTTTGCGGCAGGAGGGCCCATTGAAACAACGCTGACACTTCCGCCTGCCTCTTCACAAAGGGACAACGCGGTTTCAAGCGCGAAAAGGTCGTAAGGATTCATTTTACTATCAACACCGTCACGGATTAAAACGCCTGTTACGGGGTCTACCTTAACTTCGCTTGTTGCAGGCACCTGTTTAATGCATACAATTATGTTCATTTTTTCATCTCCGCCTTGTAAGTTTAATAGATATTGTAAATATTATATATGTTTTCAATGAGGAATGTCAATGGCTTTATAACAAGTGTTTAAAAAAGATTGCAATTGTTAAAAATTTGCTTTATAATATTTTTAAAAAATCGTTTGGGGGCGCATATTATGCCAATCAAGCAAAATCTTAACGGAATATGGAATTATAGAATAGGCGAGGGCAGTTTTTATGAAAAAAAGGTGCCCTATTCGGATTTAATGGTGGGAATTTCAGAGCTTAAGCGATTTTTTCGCCTCGATGAAAATCAGAAAAACAAGCGAGTTTTTCTGTGTTTCGATGGAATTACATATTCTGCAGAAATTTTTCTAAACGGCAAAAGGTTGGGCGAAATGCTGCCTTATTGTGAATATAAATTTGAGATAACCGACAGCGCAACCCAAGGTGAAAATGAAATTCGGGTTATAATCCGTGATATAGATGTCGTTTTCGGTCCTGCAGAGGGCTGGGAAAACTATAGCGGAATAATTCGAGATGTCTATGTCGAATATAAATCGCAAAGCTTTATTTCCGATGCTTTTTGGAAAACCGAATTTGATGAAAATTTTAAAAACTCGGAATGTAAAATAGAACTCGAAATCGATGGCTTTTGCGAGGGGCTTTCGGCGAAATATGAACTGTTGGATTCCGAAAATAAGGCTATTGCAAAGGGAGAAAAAGGGCTGTCAAGCAAGGCTCAAACTTTAGAGCTTTCGGTTTTAGAGCCTAAGCTTTGGTCGCCCGAAAATCCGTATCTCTACACCCTTTCGGTAAGGCTTATTAAAAATGGGGAAAAAATAGATGAATACACGCATAAGGTGGGCTTCAAAAAGCTTTATAAATCAGGTAAGCGCTTTTATTTAAACGGCAAGCCGATATTTATAAAGGGCGTGTGCCGTCACGATTTGTTCGGCGATTCGGGCCATACTCTTACCGAAGCGCAAATGCAGCTCGATATGAGGCTTATTAAGGATATGAATGCGAACTATGTGCGATTGGTGCATTATCCGCACAATAAGCGAATCCTAGAGATTGCGGATGAAATAGGTCTGCTCGTTTCCGAGGAGCCGGGGCTTTGGTGGTCGGATATGAGCAATCCCGAAATTGTATCGGGCAGTCTTGAGGTGCTCAAGCGAACGGTTATACGCGACCGCAACCATATAAGTGTTGGCTTCTATCTGAGCTTTAACGAGTGCGTTTTCACCCCTGAATATTTAAAATCGGCGGCGGCAGTATGCAGAGCGCTCGATGATACGAGAATGGTATCGGGTGCAAACTGTATGGATATACCCACAACCAAGCAAAATTTTAGCGAATGTGACCTTGATTTTTATACCCTGCACCCCTATTCTATGACGGTTGACCGATTGATAAATACCGCAAAGGAATTAAACGATAAGCCGCTTTTGTATACCGAATGGGGAGGCTATTTTGCGGCTGAAAATGAGCGGCTTTTGCGCGACCTTATAAATACAATCAGAATTCTTTGGAACAGCGAGGATAGCGAGCCTGTGCTTTCGGGGGCATCCTTTTGGTGCTTTGCCCAAATGTATGAATTTACACGCCCTGAGCCTGCTTGCTTCGATGGCGTTCAGCGGGAAGGTTTGGTGGATATATACAGAAATATTCTGCCCGGCTATCACATATACAAGGAAATGTTTTCGCGCATAGATTTTATGCCCGATGCGCCAAAGAGCTATGTGGATATACTAAAGCCCACGATTGATGAGGGCGAGTTCATTCCGATTTCGATAAGCGAAATTATCAAAACGCCCGAACAAAACGAGGCATTCCTAAAAATGATAGAAATGCAAAAGGCACCTATAGCCCGTTTCTGCACCGAACGCCGAGAAAGAAAGGCCGCGGTGGGCCCCATTATTCCTAAAGAAATCAATAATATAGGCGCGCTGCCTGTAAGTCTTTCAAAAAGGCCTGTGGTGCTGCTTGAAAACACAAAATTTTCGCTTGATATTCCAAGCTCTGCCCGCGCAATACATATAATCGGTAACTGTTCTATGCCTAAGGGCTTCCCGATAGATAGTGTATACGGCGAGCCGGTATATACCTTGACCGTGCATTATGAATCGGGGGAGAGAGAGGATATAGTTATGCGAAACGGCAAGGAAATCACTACCGCCGCGGTTTGCTTCGGTCCCTCGAGGATAAACCCGATTGCCGAAAATGCCCCTCGCGCAATTTCCTTTATTAATGAGCTTGGCAGGGAGCATTATATTGCAAATATGTATAGCTTTAGCCTTAGCCGTAAAAATCCAAAACGAATAACACTTAAATCGGTAAGCGAGGGTTATGCAATTTTGCTTTACGGAATAACCGCTCAAAAATAAATATTTATGTTAAAACGGCGCCTTCGGTTTGAAGGCGCCGTTAAGCTCTAAACAAATATTAAAATTACAATTACAATCAAAATCAAGAAGGGAATATTAGTCTTTAAAAATTTTATAGCCTCAATAATGCCTGTTAGAATACGGCTTAAAAAGGCGCGAAGCGCAATCATATTTATAGTGCCGTCACCATTGAAAATTTTGGCATTTTGTTCACTGCTCGGGGTGTCGATTTGCGGGCTTTCTTGGGGGCTTGAATTATTTAATAGACCGTTTAAAAAATCGAGCCAGTTTTGGCTTACCCTATCGCCCTCAACCAAGTTGTTTTCCGGGTTATATTCAAAGCTTCTTATATCGGTTCGTGCATCGCAGTTTTTGCAGTGTCTTGACATAATTCCGGGAAGTCCCGAAAGCGCTTCTCGGTCAACAGTCCAAAAGTCCTCAAAGTCGTGCCCGCGGGCAGAGAGCATTTTGGTATTTGTATGTCCGCAAGCACGGCAGGTTTTATAGCTTAGTCCCTCCTCAACACAGGCGGGCTCAACCTCGTATTTGCTTGCGCTGTATTTATGCTTACCGTCCTTGCAGGCAGTTCCTATTTTAATGCTTCCCGAATTAACCTTCGGAGTGATTTTAGTGCTGGAGCTTTGCGCTGCGAAGCAGCCTGCAAGAGATGAGCCGAGGGGGCGATTTATGTTGGCAATAGTTATAGGATAGGTGCCGTTTTTAGCATCCTTTTTAACCGAAAACAAAAAGGTGATAATTCTATCGTTTGTTTTAAGGTCGCCGCTTTCGCAATTAACAAAGTTTACTCTTCCTTTATGGTCGGAAACGGTGTAGTCGGTGGGATAGCCCTTATAATATCTTTTATATTCTAAAACTGACTTATCGTAGCAAAGGGCAAAGGTCATCGCCATAATTCCGGGATTATCCTTAATAAAAAGGCTTATTGCTATAAGGTCGCCCGCAACGGCGGTTTTGTTAGAAATGCTTATTGTAGGGCTCTTGGCGGCACTGACCGTTACGCCCGCAAACAAGCCGCAGGCCAAAACGATAACAAGCAATAAACTAATCACCTTTTTCAAGCAAATCACCTCAATTCAAATAATAACATTTAAGGCGCGAAAAGTCAAATCCGCATTTAAAACCCAAAAAACATTTGCAAAATTAAAAGTTTAGACCGAATAAAGCCAACAAATACAGTGATTTGAGCCGTTTTGCGCCGATTTTTTCTTGACAAAGGGGTTAAAAAAGAGTAATATAGTTTTAAATTATTATGAGAGGAGAAAATATTATGTTTGCAAGTTTAGTATATTTTTATTTTTATTATTACTTTACTTCGGGCTGTCTCTCCTCTTTTAAAGGCATAGCTTAATCATTTGCTATGCAAAAAGAAGGTTAGATGGTCCGCAATGTGTTAGGTTTTATATCACCTATCCTTGCGGATTTTTTGTTGGAGGAAAATATGGCTAACTCTAGAATGTCGGCGCTTGGTAAAAAGGCATCGGTTATAAGAGAAATATTTGAATATTCGCTTCGCCGCAAGGCAGAAATCGGGGCAGATAAGGTTTTCGATTTTAGCCTTGGCAACCCCTCTATTCCCGCGCCCAAAGCGGTGGATGATAAAATAGCCGAGCTTATAGAAAAAGAGGATAGTGTTGCGCTTCACGGCTACACCTCGGCGGCGGGTGATTTGGAGACTCGAAAAACAATAGCGGGAAATATCGAAAAACGCTTTGGTGTCAAGGCGGATTTTAGCGATATTTATATGACCTGCGGTGCCGCGGCCTCGCTTACGATTACGCTTAAGGCAATTTGCGAAAACGAAAATGATGAGGTTATATTGTTGGCCCCCTTTTTCCCCGAATATAATGTTTTTGCCTCTAATGCCGGTGCAAAGGCGGTAACGGTCGGCACAAAGGATAAAAGCTTTAAACTCGATTTTGATGCGATTAAGGCGGCAGTTAATAAAAATACAGCCGCGATTATTATAAATTCTCCCAATAATCCCACGGGTGCCGTTGTAAGCCGCGAGGAAGCCGAGCAGTTAGGTGAGCTGTTGCGCTCTAAATCAGAGGAGCTTTGCAAGCCGATATACCTTATTGCCGATGAGCCTTATCGAGAGCTTTCTTATGGCAAGGAGGTTCCGTATCTTCCGAAATACTATGAAAATACGATTGTTTGTTATTCGTATAGCAAATCGCTTTCTCTGCCGGGTGAGCGAATAGGATATATTTTTGTGCCCAAAACCGTGAGTAATGCTACCGATATTTTTGCCGCTGTTTGCGGAGCGGGGCGCAGTATGGGCTATGTTTGCGCGCCGAGCCTTATGCAAAGGGTTGTAATGGCGTGTGACGGTATGAGCGCCGACATATCGCTTTATGACCGCAATCGCCGTTTGCTTTTTGATTCATTGACCGAAATGGGTTATGAGGCGGTAAAGCCCGAGGGTGCGTTTTATTTGTTCGTTAAGGCACTTGAATCGGATGCCAACGCCTTCTGTGAGCGAGCACGGGCGCACGAGCTTTTACTCGTTCCGAGTGATAGCTTCGGGGTGAGCGGATATGTTCGCATATCATATTGTGTTTCTTATGATATGATTAAGCGCTCGCTTCCCGCTTTTAAAAATCTTTATGAGGAATATCAAAAGGGTGAATAAGAAATGACAAAGCTGGAAAAGGCAAGACAGATTATAAACCAAGTCGATGCCGAGATGGCGGCGCTTTTTGAGCGCAGAATGGACGCCGCAAGGCTGGTTGCTGAGCATAAAAAGGAAAACGGCTTAAAAATTGATGATTTTGCTCGCGAGGCGGAAATTATTAAGAAAAACCAAGAGCTCATTGAAACGCAGGAATATAAGCCTTATTATGTGGAATTTTTACGCTCGAATATTGAAATATCAAAATCGCTTCAGCATAAATTGATTGATGATGAAGCGGATAAAGAGGATACAATTGAACTTCCTTTTTCAAATATACATATAAAGCGCGGAGCGCTCGAGCGCATAGAACAATATATGGATTTAAACCGTAGGGTGCTTATAGTTTCGGATAGCGGTGTGCCGCAGGATTATGTTCTTAAGGTTGCCAACAAATGCAAGGAGGCTGTAACGGCGATTATACCTGCAGGCGAGGCTTCTAAAAACATTGATAACTATAAGAAGCTGCTCGAAATAATGGTATCGAGCGAGTTTACTCGTAGTGACTGCGTGGTTGCGGTCGGCGGCGGAGTAGTAGGTGACTTGGCGGGCTTTGTAGCCTCAAGCTATATGCGCGGAATTGATTTTTATAATATTCCCACAACGCTTCTTTCAATGGTTGATTCATCAATAGGCGGCAAGACCGCAATAGATTTTTTGCTTCTTAAGAATATAGTGGGAGCATTTTGGCAGCCAAAGGCAGTAGTGATTGATGCCGAGGTATTGAAAACGCTCGATGAAAGGCAGCTTATTAGCGGTGCAGCAGAGGCTATTAAAATGGCGGCAACCCACGATAAAGAGCTTTTCGATATATTCCTAAACGGAAATTTTAAAGATGATATAGAAACGATAATCAAGCGCGCGCTTAAAATCAAGGCACGCGTAGTATCAGCCGATGAGCGCGAGTCGGGGCTTCGTAAAGTTTTAAATTTCGGTCACACGGTAGGCCACGCTATTGAGAGCAATAGCCCGAAACTTTTCCACGGCGAGTGCGTAGCGCTCGGTATGCTTCCTATGTGCTCCGAGGAGACGAGAAATCAGCTTTTAGAAATTTATGCTCGCTTAGGTCTGCCTCAGCAAACAGAGGTCTCGGCGGAAAAAATCATTGAAACCATGCGCCACGATAAAAAAATGTCGGGCGAAGAGATAACGGTTGTAAGGGTATATAAGGTGGGCTCGTTTGAGCTTGAAAAAATGTCATTTGAGAGTTTGGCAAAAGAGGTTAAGGCGGTGTATAAAAAATGAAAAACACATTTGGTAATTGCCTTGAAATCACCATTTTCGGCGAAAGCCACGGCGAAGCCATAGGTGCTGTTTTAGACGGCGTGCCTTCGGGGCTCGAGGTTAATAGGGAGTTTATAAAAGCTATGCTTGCGCTTCGAAGACCGCAGGCCGATATATCCACGCCTCGCTGTGAAGCCGATGAGTTTCGCATTTTAAGCGGCGTTTTTTGCGATAAAACTACGGGCACACCCATTTGCATTATGATACCTAATAAGGATACAAAATCGGGTGATTATGAGGATATAAGAAAGCTTCCTCGTCCCTCTCACGCCGACTATACCGCCCATATGAGATATGATGGCTTTGAGGATTATCGCGGCGGCGGTCATCAAAGCGGCAGAATAACCGCGGCAATAGTTGCGGCAGCGGCTATTATAATACCTGCGCTTGAAAAAAAGGGTATTTTTATAGGCTCTCATATTAAAAAATACGGTAGCGTTTGCGACCGCGATTTTGGCGATTACAGCTCTGATATTAAGGCGTTAAACGCCTCTTATTTTGCAACGCTTGATGCCTCGGTTAAAGAAAAAATGATTGAAGAAATTAAAGAAGCCAAGAGCGAGGGCGATAGCATAGGCGGCATTATTGAAACGGCTGTTATCGGTATGCCGGCAGGCGTAGGCGAGCCTTGGTTTGATAGCCTTGAGGGTATGATTTCACACGCTGTTTTCTCGGTTCCTGCGGTAAAGGGAATAGAGTTTGGTAAGGGCTTTGGTCTTGCCGATATGCGCGGTAGCGAAGCTAATGATGAGTTTGTTTTTGAAAACGGTGAAATCGGCACAAAAAGCAATAATAACGGCGGTATTTTGGGCGGCATTTCAAGCGGTATGCCGATAGTTTTCCGCACCGCAATTAAGCCAACACCCACCATATCAAAGCCGCAGGCAACGGTTAATCTCGAAACGAATGAAAATGTTGAGCTTTGCGCTCGTGGCAGACACGACCCCGCAATAGCTCATAGGGCGAGAATAGTGATAGATAGTGTTACTGCAATAGCTGTTGCCGATATGCTTATAAGCCGTTTCGGCTCGGGGTGGTTAAGGTAAATGAAGTTCGGTTGCATAGGCGAAAGGCTTGTTCATAGCTTTTCAAAGGATATACATTCCCGCCTTTATGATGATGAGTATTCATTAAAGGAAATCGAAAGAGATAAGCTTAAAGACTTTTTAAGCCAAAGAGATTTTTGCGCTGTTAATGTAACGATACCTTATAAGCAGAGCGTTATTCCTTATCTCGACCAAATAAGCGAGGTCGCGCAAAAAATTGGCGCGGTTAACACCATAGTTAATCGCGGCGGTAAGCTGTTTGGATACAATACCGATTTTATCGGTATGTGCGAGCTTATAAAATATGCGGGAATTGAGATAAAAAACAAAAAGGTGCTGATACTCGGTAGCGGCGGCACATCTAAAACCGCCTGCTTCGTCGCCGAGCATTTGGGCGCTCAAAGGGTTGTAAGAGTTTCGCGTTCAAGTAGGGAGGATTGTATAAGCTACGAGGATGCGGAAAGTCAGTGCAGTGACTTTGAGGTTATTATCAACACAACACCCTGCGGAATGTTTCCGAATATTTTTGACACACCTATAGATGCCTGCGCTTTTAAAAGGCTTGAGGCGGTTGTTGATGCGGTTTATAATCCGCTTTGCACAAGGCTTGTTTTGTCTGCGCGCGCTATGGGCGCTAAGGCGATAGGCGGCTTATATATGCTTGTATCTCAAGCGGTTGCGGCGGCCGAGCTTTTCACGGGTTTAAAGTGGGAGGCTTCAAAAACCGAGCAAATCTATCGAGAAATTGAAAACGAGCGGAAAAATATCGTTTTAATCGGTATGCCCTCGAGCGGAAAAACAACGGTGGGCGAAAGCCTCGGCGGCGCACTTTGCCGCGAGGTTTTGGATACCGATGCGCTGATTGAGCAAAAAGAGAAAATGCCCGTAAAGGAGATATTTAAGCTTCACGGTGAGGCTTATTTCAGAGCGCTTGAAGCCGAGGTTATAAAAGAAATTTCCTCACGCCAAGGAATCATCATCGCAACAGGCGGCGGCGCGGTTTTAAACCCTTATAATGTTGAGGCGCTCGCCCAAAACGGAAAAATCTATTTTTTAGACCGCCCGCTTGAAGCGTTGCTCGTAGGCGATAGCCGACCGCTTTCCTCAACGCGAGAGAAGCTTGAAAGACTCTACGAGCAGAGGTATCCGATATATAAAAGCAGTGCTCACAAGATTATTAAAAACAATCTATCGGCCGAAGCTGCGGCTAAGGCGATAAGAGAGGATTTTTATTTATGAAAATACTTATAATCAATGGTGCAAACATAAATATGCTCGGTATCCGCGAGGTTCAGATTTACGGCAAGCAGGATTATAATGCGCTTAAAAGCCTTGTAAAAAAGCACGCAAGAGCGCGCAAAATCAATGTTAAAATGCTGCAGTCTAACTGCGAGGGCAAGCTTGTGGATATAATCCAGTCGGCATATAAGAAATATGACGGCATTGTTATAAATCCGGGCGCTTATACGCATACGAGCATAGCGCTTTTAGATGCGCTAAAGTCGGTAAATATACCCACTGTTGAGGTGCATATTTCCGATGTTGCCTCACGCGAAAGATATAGGCAAATAAGCTATGTTCGTGAGGTTGCGGTTAAAACCATATCCGGCAAGGGAATAGACGGCTATGTTGAGGCCATTGACTTTTTAATCGGAGATAAAAAATGATAGTTACGATTAATAAATCGAGGGCGAGCGGAGAGGCTTCGGCTCCGCCTTCAAAATCGATTTCGCATAGAGCGCTTATATGCGCCGCGCTTTCAAGCGGAAGCGAGATAACGGGAATAGCTTATAGCGAGGACATAAAGGCTACTCTTGAGTGCCTCCAAAGGCTTGGCGCAAGGGTGGAATATAATAAAAACGGTGTTTTCATAGGCGGGCTTAATCCTAAAGAAATAAAGAGCACGGTTATTAATTGCCGCGAGAGCGGAAGCACGCTTAGGTTTTTACTTCCTCTTTGTATGCTCTCGGGCGAGGAAATTACGCTTACGGGCAGCGAGCGGTTAATGTCGAGAGGCTTGCAGATTTACGAAAAAATTGCAAAAGACGAGAATATTTCCTTCAAAAAAGGCGATAAAAGTGTTACGGTGGCAGGAAAACTCAGAGGCGGCGAATATAGTGTAGACGGCGGAATATCGAGCCAATTTATATCAGGGCTTATGTTTGCTTTGCCGTTTTGTGAGAAGCCTAGCACCATTAAAATCGAAGGTCAGGCGGAAAGCACGCCCTATATCGAGCTCACATTGGATATGCTTTCAAATTTCGGCGTTCAAATCTCGGCGGGCGAAAATCAATATTTTGTTAAAAAATCTATTTATAAGCCCTTTGATTATTCGGTTGAGGGCGACTGCTCAAATGCCGCATTTTTAGATGCGTTTAATCTGCTTTCGGGCAGCGTTAAGGTTTTAGGACTAAATGAAAAAACGCGTCAGGGTGACTATAAATACAGGGAAATGTTCAAGCAGTTGTCTGAGGGTAAAAGGAGCTTTGAGCTATCAAATTATCCCGATTTGGCGCCCTGCCTTTTCGCACTTGCGGCGGCGCTCGGCGGCGCCGAGTTTGATGGCACGCGTCGGCTTAAAATAAAGGAGAGCGACCGCGCCTCAGCGATGGCAGAGGAGCTTTTGAAATTCGGCATTAAAACCCGAGTTTTCGATGATAAGGTTATAATAGAAAAGGGCGAGCTTCAAAAGCCAAAAGAAATTCTATGCGGTCATAACGACCATAGAATAGTGATGGCGCTAAGCCTGCTGCTGACCGTCACGGGTGGGCAGATTTCGGGCGCCGAGGCGGTGGCTAAGAGCTATCCCGATTTCTTTAATGTAATAAAAACTCTTGGTATAGGACTTGAAACAGATGAAACTTAAAAAAAGCGATAAAATTTTAATAGTAGGCTTGGGACTTTTGGGCGGAAGCTATGCTATGGCACTTTCTAAAAAGGGCTTTAGCGTATCTGCCATAACTGCAAATTCAAAGGATATTGAATATGCGCTTCAAAAAGGCTATATCCAAAAGGGAACAACCGAGGTGGACTCTCAAATGATAGCCGAGGCAAATATAATAGTTTTTGCTTTGTATCCCAATGTCTTTTTAGAGTGGATAGAGAAAAATGCCGCTCTTATAAAGGCGGGGACCTATATAACCGATGTTACGGGCGTTAAGGGCGCGGTGGTTGAGAAAATTCAAAATATGCTTCCGCGCGGAGTAGAATTTATTTCCGCTCACCCTATGGCAGGTAAAGAGCATAGCGGTATTTGCGAGGCTGATGACGGTATATTTAAAGAGGCAAACTATATAGTGGTTCCGACCAATAACAATACACCCGATGCAATTGAGCTTTGCCGTGATTTAGGTGAAACGCTGGGCTTTAAAACGGTTTGTTCGTTGACCGTTTCTCAGCACGATGAGATGATAGCCTTTGTTTCACAGCTTACTCACTGTATTGCGGTTTCGCTTATGTGCTCAAACGGGGACCCTAATCTTGTGAATTATACGGGAGATTCCTTCAGAGACCTTACAAGGATTGCGGAAATTAATGAAAAAATGTGGAGCGAGCTGTTTTTGCTTAACAAAGCCGCACTTCTTCAGGAAATGGATAGCTATCGTGAATCGTTTGATAAGCTTTATGAGGCTATCAAGCAAGAGGATAGTGAGACTATGTGCGATATGATGAGGCTATCTACCGCTCGAAGAAAAATGTTTAATAAAGGGGGCAAAATAATATGAATATGGAGTTTTTACGCAAGCTTCCCGTGCCGCAGCAGGTAAAGGGCAGATTTCCTTTAGGCGAGGAAATGAAGCAGCAAAA
The DNA here is from genome assembly GCA_045589375.1 of Acutalibacteraceae bacterium. Lineage (GTDB taxonomy): Bacteria > Bacillota > Clostridia > Oscillospirales > Acutalibacteraceae > UBA737. Next base: position 22,808 of record JAZNOY010000013.1, read on the forward strand.
GGCGGCCCGTGACCTTGAAATCGCTAAGATTTTTCGCGGCGAATCGGATAAATTCTTGCTTATTATAGGCCCCTGTTCTGCCGATAACAGCGAAGCCGTGCTCGATTACATATCAAGACTCAAGCGCGTTAGCGAGCAGGTAAGCGATAAGCTTATGATTGTCCCCCGTATTTATACCAATAAGCCTCGCACAACGGGCGCAGGATACAAGGGAATGCTTCACCAGCCGAATCCCGAGGAGGATTCGGATATGCTAAAGGGAATAATTGCCATTCGCGAGCTTCACATATCGGTGCTCAAGGATTATGGCTTTAGCTGTGCGGATGAAATGCTATATCCCGAAAATCATAGATATTTATCGGATATTTTATCCTATGTGGCGGTCGGCGCTCGTTCGGTTGAAAATCAACAGCACCGCCTTACCGCGAGCGGAATAGAGGTGCCTGTGGGAATGAAAAATCCCACAAGCGGAGATTTATCAATAATGCTAAACTCGGTAAAGGCGGCTCAAAGCAAGCATACCTTCATTTATAGAGGCTGGGAGGTAAAAAGTGCGGGCAACCCCTTGGCGCACAGCATATTGCGCGGTTATGTTGATAGCTTTGGCAAGAGCGTTTCTAATTATCACTATGAGGATTTGGTGAGCCTTTGCGATAGGTATAATGAATCGGGGCTTTTGAATCCTGCGGTTGTAATCGACGCTAACCACGCGAATTCAGGTAAGCGCTATGCCGAGCAGATAAGAATAGCCAACGATGTTTTATATAGCCGAAGCCATAACAATGATATTAAAAGGCTTGTTCGCGGCTTGATGATAGAGAGCTATATTGAGGATGGTGCACAGTCGGTAGGCGAGCACATATACGGAAAATCAATAACCGACCCGTGCTTAGGCTGGGAAAAAACCGAAAAGCTCATCTTTGAGATGGCTGATAGGGTTTAGGGTGGACAAGAATGGTTTACACACTCACATTAAACCCCGCACTTGATTACCATATTTATATCGACGAAATAAAGCGCGGATATGTCAACCGCGCCGCAAGAAGCGAGCTTTCCTTTGGCGGCAAGGGGATAAATGTATCGGTGGTTTTATCAAGGCTTGGTGTCGATACCAACGCACTCGGCTTTGCCGCGGGATTTACAGGCGACGAGCTCATAAAACGGCTTTTGGAAAACGGAATAAACGCTGATTTTATAAGGCTTTCAAAGGGCGAAACGCGTATAAATGTTAAACTGCACGAGGGTGTGGATACCGATATAAATATGTCGTCACCCGTGGCAAACGACGTTGAAATTAAGGCGCTTTTTGCGCGGCTTGACAGACTTTCGAGCGGAGATATCCTTTGTCTTTCGGGCAGTGAAATCAAGGGCGTTAGTTACGATGAAATTATGAGCCGTTTATCTAAAAGCACAGTAAAATTTGTTCTTGATGCCGAAGGTCAAGCGCTCATAGATGGAGTGAAGCATAAGCCGTTTCTCGTAAAGCCTAACCATATTGAGCTCGGCCAAATATTTAGTGTTCAAATAAACAGCTTGGAGCAGGCCGCCGAGTATGCTGCAAAGCTTCATAATTTAGGTGCGGAAAATGTGTTGGTTTCTATGGCGGAAAAGGGTGCAGTTTTGGTCGACTCTAAGGGTGAGGCCTATTACTGCGAAGCGCCAAGAGGTGAGCTTGTAAGCTCGGTAGGAGCGGGGGACAGCACGGTTGCAGGCTTTATTGCAGGCGAAATAAGAGGCCTTAGCTCGGCAAAAAAGCTGGCTCTTGCAGTGGCAGCAGGGAGTGCTACAGCATTTTCAAAGACCTTGGCCGACACCCGAGAAATCGAGGTGCTCTTAGAAAAAATCAATGCTCAAAAAATGGCTTAAAAAGGGCGCTTCGGCGCCCTTTATCTTATTTATATATAAATATTTACAAACTGATAATTGACTTTGATATTTGTATATTGTAAAATAGGACTGATAAGAAAATTTAGGAGTGTTTAATTATGAAGCCTGTTTATAAACGCGTGCTTTTAAAACTCAGCGGTGAGGTGCTTGCAGGAGAAAAGGGTGTAGGCATTGATTTCGATAAGGTGCTGGAGGTTTGCAAGAGCGTAAAAAAATGCGTTGATTTAGGCGTGGAAATAGCAATTGTTGTCGGCGGAGGCAATTTCTGGAGAGGTCGCTCAAGCGGTAATATGGATAGAACCCGTGCCGACCATATGGGAATGCTTGCAACCAGCATTAACTCGTTGGCACTTTGTGATGCGCTCGAGCAGCTCGGTGTAAACGCCCGCGTTCAAACCGCTATTGAGATGCGCCAGATTGCAGAGCCGTATATCAGAAATAAGGCAATTCGCCATCTTGAAAAGGGCAGAGTTGTTATTTTCGGTTGCGGAACGGGCAACCCCTTCTTCTCAACCGATACTGCGGCGGCGCTCAGAGCGGCGGAGATTTGCGCCGATGTTATATTTAAAGCCACTAATGTTGACGGCGTTTATGATAGCGACCCCAAAACCAATCCCGATGCGATTAAGTTTGATACGCTCACCCATCACGATGTTTTATCGCTTGAATTGCATGTTATGGATAGCACGGCCGCTTCACTTTGTATGGATAACGGCATTGAGATTTTAGTGTTTAACCTTAACAATCCCGAGAATATCGTTTCGGCAGTTTTGGGCAAGCACAATGGAACATTGGTTAAATAATCCTAAGGAGGAATACTATGAACGAGCTAATTAAAAACACCGAGGAAAGAATGGGCAAATCAATTGCGGCACTTGAGCGCGATTATAAATCAATAAGAGCAGGCAGAGCACACGCTTCGGTGCTCGATAAGGTATTGGTTGATTATTATGGCGTGCCTACCCCTGTTCAGCAGATGGCGGCAGTTTCAATCCCCGAAGCCCGCACTCTTATAATTCAGCCTTGGGATGCTTCAATGCTTAAGGAGATTGAAAAGGCAATATTAACCTCGGAAATCGGAATCAATCCCCAAAACGACGGCAAGGTTATTCGCCTTAACTTCCCGCCTCTTACCGAGGAGAGAAGAAAGGAAATCGTAAAGGATGTTCGCAAAAAAGGCGAGGAGGCAAAGGTTGCCATTCGCAATCAAAGAAGAGATGCTCTTGATAAGCTAAAGGCACTTAAAAAGGCAAACGAGATTACCGAGGATGATGAATCAAACGGCGAAAAGAAGATTCAAAATCTAACCGATAAGTTCTGCAAGGAAGCAGATGAGCTTGCTTCACTTAAGGAAAAGGAAATTATGGAAATTTAAAAATAGAGCGCACCTTCGCTGAGTTCCGATAAGGCAGTATTTGTTTCTCAAACAAAATTCCCTGTATTATTGGAACTCAGTGTTGTGTGTGCCTTTGTTTTAGGAGGCAGGAAGGCATTGTCTTTGTTTAAAAAAGAAGGTCGGGAGCAGAGGATACTGCCAAGGCATATTGCCATAATTATGGATGGCAACGGCCGTTGGGCAAAGCGTCGCTCGTTGCCGCGCACCGCAGGTCACGCCGCAGGCTCTAAAACCTTTAAGGATATTGCGAGATATTGCAATAAAATCGGCATAGAATATTTAACGGTTTATGCGTTTTCAACTGAAAATTGGAAGCGCCCAAAGACCGAGGTTGATAACATTATGAATATCCTGCGCGATTACCTTAAGGATACTAAAAATTTTAAGAATGAAAACATAAGGCTTGAATTTATCGGTGACCGCGCACCGCTTGCAGAGGATATAAAGCAGCTTATGGCGGAGGCTGAAAATGACTCCAAGAATGCAACGGGGCTTCACCTCAATATTGCGCTTAACTATGGCGGCAGAGATGAGATAGTTCACGCCGTTAAAAAAATAGTGCAAGAGGGTATAAGTGCAGAGGATATTAATGAGAAAACTATATCGGATAAGCTTTATACCGCGGGCCAACCTGACCCCGATTTTATCATAAGACCGAGCGGAGAATACCGCTTGTCGAATTATCTTATTTGGCAGTCGGCTTATGCTGAATATTGGTTTTCCGATATTCTGTGGCCCGATTTTAAACCGCGCCATTTAGAGCAGGCGCTAAAGGATTACAGTCACCGCAATCGTAGATTCGGTGGTGTATAGGAGGAAATAAAAATGAAAACGCGTATTATTTCAGGAATCAGTATGGCTGTGCTTGTAGCACTTGTTTTGGTGGCAGGCTTTTTTGCCGATATGCTTATTGTTACGGCGTTTGTAGCACTTATTGCAGCCGTTTCGGTATATGAGCTTATTCACAACGCGGCAGGAATTAAAAACTTTTGGTGCTCGCTTATCGCTTTTGTGTTTACTGTGGGAATGGTTTTCACCGCTTCTCATTTTCTTTCGGGTATTTATGATATATCCACGGGGGGCGACGCGATTTCTTATGATAAATTATATACGGCACCCGTGATTGCAATAATTTTAGTTTTGAGCTATTTCTTGTTTTGCACCGTTGCAATTATATTTGGCTTTGAAGAGTTTAATCTGGGCAAAATAGCCACCCTTGTTGGATTGCCGCTTATATATTCTTTGGCTTTTGCAACCCTTGGCTGTATTATTGTTGAAACAAAAGGAATATACTATTTATTGCTGGCGTTTAATTTTGCCTGTGTTTGCGATATGGGCGCTTATTTTGCGGGCGTTACTATGGGCAAGCATAAGCTTTGCCCCGATATAAGTCCTAAAAAGACGGTGGAGGGTGCAATAGGCGGTATAGCTTTAAGTGTTATCGCATCGCTTGTGATAGTTCTTTGCTTTGGAAATACCGGTAAGCTTTTAATAACACTTGCTATAACCATTCCGATGTGCATAATCGGTATGCTTGGAGACCTTTTTGCTTCGGCAATAAAGAGGAGTGTAGGAATAAAGGATTACGGCAGCCTTATCCCCGGTCACGGCGGAGTGCTTGATAGAGTAGATAGTATATTGCTCATAGCACCCGTTATGTTTTTACTCGTTATTTTGGGTGTTATTTGATGAAGGAAATAGTAATTTTAGGCTCTACGGGCTCTATCGGCACGCAAGCGCTTGAGGTTTGCCGAAAGGGTGAATATAAGGTAGTTGCCCTTACTGCCGGTAAAAATGTTGAGCTTATCGAGAAGCAGGCGCGCGAATTTCGCCCAAGGGTAGTCGCCCTTGCCGATGTTGAGGCCGCAAAGGATTTAAAAATCAGGCTTCGTGATACCGATATTAAGGTGCTTTCGGGCGAAAAGGGCGTTTGCGAGGCGGCCGAGGTAAAGGCCGATATGGCGCTTAGTGCCATAGTTGGAATAGCGGGACTCACCCCCACTGTTTGTGCCATAAAATCGGGCAAGGATATAGCGCTTGCCAATAAGGAAACGCTTGTTACCGCGGGGGATATAATTAAAGCGCTTGTGAAAGAATATAATGTTAAGCTAATCCCTGTCGATAGCGAGCATTCTGCGATATTCCAATCGCTTCAAGGCGCACCCGAGGGAAGCCTTAAAAAGATTATTCTAACCGCTTCGGGCGGACCGTTTTTAAACAAAAAGGCCGAAGAGCTTAGAAATGTTACGGCGGCTTCTGCGCTTAAGCACCCCAATTGGACGATGGGCGCAAAAATTACCATAGATTCGGCGACACTTATGAATAAGGGACTTGAGGTTATCGAGGCGGTGCATTTGTTTTCTGTCGCCCCTTCGGATATTGAGGTTATTGTTCATAAGCAGAGCATATTGCATTCTGCGGTTGAGCTTTGTGACGGTGCGGTAATAGCCCAGCTCGGCACGCCTGATATGAAAATACCTATTCAGTATGCGCTTTCATATCCTCATCGTGCCAACTGCTTTGAGCGGCTAAGTCTTACCGAGGTTCAATGCTTAAGCTTTGAAAAGCCCGATACCGAAACCTTTAGGTGCCTGCCGCTTTGCATAGAGGCTATAAATCGGGGAGGAATTTATCCTGCTGCGATTAACGGCGCCAATGAGGAAGCCGTTCGATTGTTTTTAGAGGGTAAAATAGGCTTTTTAGATATAGCGCGCCTTAACGAGCTTGCGATGAATAAAGCGCAAAAGCTAAGCGAGTTTAATCTAGAGGATATTTTTGAGGCGGATAGGCTGGCACGAGTGGCCGTTCGCGAAAATTTTAGTTAGGTAGTGGTTGATATTTCTGCTTTTTTGAATTTGCTTAATAATATTTGGCCGTATGTGGTAGCGGTGCTTGTATTTTTGGTGCTGATAATAATCCACGAGTTTGGTCATTTTATTGCTGCAAAATCACTCGGCGTTAGAGTTAACGAGTTTGCAGTCGGCTTCGGTCCAAAGCTTTTTTCTAAAAAATGGGGCGAAACCAAATATGCGGTTAACCTGATTCCCTTGGGTGGCTATTGTGCTATGGAGGGAGAGGATGAAGGCAGCAACGATAGCCGTGCGTTTTGCAACAAAAGCGCTTTAAGAAGGCTTTTGATTGTTGTTATGGGCGCTGCTTTCAATTTGCTTTTAGGGCTTATTATAGTGGCTATAATATTGATTCCGCAAAAGCGCTTTGCTTCAACTACCGTTGCCGAGTTTAGCGAATCGGCGGTAAGCTCTCAGTATGGACTTTTGGAGAATGATAAAATCGTTGAGGTTGACGGCAGAAAAATCTTCACCACCTACGATTTAAGCTATGCCTTTACTAATGTTGATGACGGCGCGATTGATATTACGGTTGTTCGCGACGGAAAGCGAGTTAAATTAGAAAATGTTCGCTTCGGAACAGAGGAGATTGACGGCATATCCTACTTAGAGGTGGATTTTACCGTCTATGGCAAGGAAAAGACGGTTTGGAGCTTTATTTCGCAGACCTTTAGCACCGCCGCATCCTACTGTGCGGTTATTTGGCGCTCTCTCATTGATTTGATTACGGGTAAATACGGCATAAGCGCAATGTCGGGGCCGGTCGGCGTTACGGTTGCGATAGGAAGTGCCGCCAAGCAAAGTCTTATGAATATACTGCCGATTATGGCACTTATAAGTATAAATTTAGGAATATTTAATCTCTTGCCGCTTCCTGCCCTCGATGGCGGAAGACTGCTCTTTATTTTGATAGAAATGATATTCCGTAAGCCCGTTCCTCAAAAGTATGAGTCCTTGGTTCACACGGTGGGCTTTGTTCTTTTGCTGTTGCTTATGCTTTTGATAACCGCCAAGGATATTTGGGCGCTTTTTGTGAGGTAGAGGTATGAGTGAATATAAAACCAAAGCGGTTTTCGCAGGCCCTCTGCAAATAGGGGGCGGCGCCGCAGTTAGTATACAATCTATGCTCAGTGTCCCTGCTCATGATATAGATGCAAATGTTCGCCAAGCACTCGCTTTGCAAGAGGCGGGGTGCCAAATGGTTAGAATTTCGGTGCCCGATAAGGAGAGCTTAAAAACGGTTGAGGCCTTAAAGAAAAGCATTAAAATTCCGCTTGTTGCCGATATACATTTCGATTGGCGACTAGCGGTAGAAAGCGTTTATGCAGGCGTCGACAAGGTTAGAATAAACCCCGGAAATATCGGCGAGGATTCCCGCGTTCGCGAGGTCGCAAGGGTTTGTAGTCAGCATAATGTGCCGATAAGGATAGGCGTAAATTCGGGCTCGCTTGAGCAGAGTATTTTGGAAAAATACGGTTCTCCCACGCCACAAGCACTTGTTGAGAGTGGGCTTTACCATATAAAGCTATTGGAAAAACACGATTTTGGCGATATCGTTTTATCGCTCAAATCCTCGGATGTTCAAAAAATGTATAAGGCGTATAGTCTTGCGGCGCAAAGCTGTGATTATCCGCTTCACCTCGGTGTTACCGAGGCAGGCACCGAAAAAATGGGTGTTATAAAATCGGCGGCGGGAATAGGCGGACTGCTGCTTCGCGGAATAGGTGATACCATTCGCATTTCACTCACCGATGACCCCGTTAAAGAGGTTATAGCCGCAAAGAATCTTTTAAAGGCTATAGGACTGCGCTCGGGTGGAATTAGATTTGTTTCCTGCCCAACCTGCGGCAGAACGAGCATTGATTTAATCGGCATTGCAAAAGCGGCTGAAAAGCGGCTTGAAAATGTTGATAAGAATATAACCGTCGCCATAATGGGTTGTGTTGTAAACGGTCCGGGCGAAGCCCGTGAGGCCGATATAGGTATTGCGGGTGGCAAGGGCTATGGAGTGCTCTTTAAAAACGGAAAAATACTTTATAATAAAATCCCTGAGGACAAGCTTTTAGATACGCTTGTTGAGGAAATAGAAAAGATGTAGTGAGGCAAAAATGTATACCTTTGAGTCCCTGTTTGGAGCATATTTAGATAAGACGATGCTTGAGGAGCTTTCCTCGGTGCAGATAACGAAGTGCAATCTTGATACCAAGACTCGCACGCTTTCGCTATGCCTTCAATCAGATAAATATGTCACCAATGCGCTAATGGAAAAAATGAAGCAGCGAATTACCGCGGCACTTAAGCTATCGGGAATTAATATAGATGCTACATATTCTAAAGATTGTCTGTGCGCCGAGTCTGCCGAGGATATTGTTCACGAAATTCGCCTAAAAAGCGTTGTGCTTAACGGATTTTTTAACGAGTCAGAATATAATTTAGAGCAAGATACGCTTACCATAACGCTTAAATACGGCGGGATGAAATGTATTGAAAAAAGTGACTTCGTAAAGCAGCTTAAGCGCGAGGTTTTGAAAAGATTTAATAGGGATATAGAGGTTAAATTTGAAGGTCAGCTTGAGGATAAGCCGATTGAGATGCCGCCACCCGAGATTATAAGGGAAAGTGCGCCTAAAAAGGCGGAGAAGACAGAAGAAACAAAGGAAAAGAAGTTTGCGGGTGTGCCAAAGGATAATTTGCCCGTTTATCTTGATAGTGCAAAATTGTTTTTTGGCAGAAGTATATCAACCGATGTTCAAAAGTTATCCGAGATAGTTCCGCCCTCTAATCCCGACGAGAGCATTAGAATTGCCGCTTGGGGAGAGGTTTTTGGCAGTGAAATCCGCGAGGTTGACACTCGCCGCGGCGGCAAGATGGTTATTGCAAAATTCTTTTTCAGCGATTCAAGCAACTCTTTCTCGGCGTCTGTTCGTAAATACTTTGACCCCAAATACAGTAAGGATATGAAGGCCGATGCCGCCGATTTTGCAGCAAGTCTAAAACCGCTTCGCGACGGTGCTTGTGTTGTTGTCAACGGAGACTATGCCTTTGATAAGTGGGCAAATGAATTTGTGGTTGATGTAAAGGCGCTCGCAACACTGCAGAAATATGAGCCCTGTGATTCTCACGAGGGTGAAAAGCGCGTTGAACTGCATTGCCATACAAATATGTCGGCAAAGGATGCCGTTGCAAGCGCGAGCGATATAATTAATTTGGCTTATAAGTGGGGACACAAGGCTGTGGCAATAACCGACCATGGCGTTGTTCAAGCATACCCCGAAGCCGCCGCCGCAGTATCGTCTATTAGAAAGTCGGGCGGCGAGTTTAAGGTTATATACGGCGTTGAGGGTTATTTTATAGATGACACGCGCTACGATATAACTGCGCTTTCTACTAAGGAAATCGCAAGACTCAGAAACCACCAGATAATACTTGTTAAGAATTTAGTAGGACTTAAAAATCTTTATAAGATTATTTCAAATGCTCATCTTGAGAACTTTCACGGCCGACCGATAATTCTCCGCAGTGTCCTTGAAGCAAACCGCGAGGGCCTTATTATAGGCTCGGCTTGCGAGCAGGGAGAGCTTTACCGCGCGATAGTTGACGGCAAGCCACGCGAGGAGCTTATAGAAATCGCGAAATTTTATGATTATCTTGAAATTCAACCCTTAGGCAATAATGAATTTATGGTGCGCGATAGTGCGCTTCCTGACAAAACGGATAAGAAAACGGGGCAGGTTATACCCAACCGCTTTAAGCATGTTGTAAGCCTCGAGGTGATAAAGGACTTTAACCGAAAGGTAGTCCAAATCGCCGATGAATTATCGCTTCCGGTTGTGGCGACGGGTGATGTTCATTTCTTAAGGCGAGAGGACGGTATTATCCGTCAGATAGTTATGGCGGGACAGGGCTTTGACGATATTGAGTATCAAGCACCGCTTCACTTTAAAACAACCGATGAAATGCTTGCGGAGTTTGAGTATTTCGGCGTTCGCGCAAAGGAATTTGTTATTGACAATCCAAATAAAATTGCCGATATGGTATCAGACGATGTAATCCCCGTTCCAAAGGGCAATTATCCGCCTGTTATTGAGGGCTCGGACGAGCTGCTTCGTGAAATATGCTGGGATAATGCCCACCGTATATACGGCGATACCGTTCCCGAGGTGGTTGAAAAACGCCTTAATAAAGAGCTCGACTCTATAATTAATAACGGATTTTCGATAATGTATATATCGGCGCAAAAGCTGGTTGCATATAGCGAGGAGAAGGGGTATTTGGTAGGCTCTCGAGGCTCTGTTGGCTCATCCTTCGTTGCAACAATGGCGGGCATTTCAGAGGTTAATCCGCTTCCGCCGCATTATGTTTGCCCAATCTGCCGTCATAGTGAATTTTTCTTAAAGGGCGAGGTGGGCTCCGGCTTTGATTTGCCCGAGAAAAACTGTCCTAACTGTTCGGCACCTATGAATCGTAACGGTCACGATATTCCCTTTGAGACCTTCTTGGGCTTCAAGGGAGATAAGGTGCCCGATATCGACCTTAATTTCTCGGACGAGGTTCAAAACGATGTTCAGGAATTCACAAAAACGCTTTTCGGTGCCGGCAATGTTTATAAGGCGGGAACGATTTCTACAATAGCCGAAAAGACCGCATTTGGTTTTTCAAAGGCCTATGCCGAAAAGATGGGAATAACGCTTTCAAAGGCGGAGCTTAACCGCCTTGCTAATATGGTTAATAACGCGGGCGTTAAAACAACAACAGGTCAGCACCCGGCAGGAATGATTATAGTGCCTGACGGTATGGAAATTTATGATTTTTGCCCCGTTCAGCACCCTGCAGACGATGTAAACTCCGATATTATCACAACCCACTTTGATTTCCATTCGATTCACGATACGATATTAAAGCTCGATGAGCTCGGCCATGTTGTTCCTACTACATATAAGTATCTTGAGGAATATACGGGGGTAGGGGTTAACACCGTTACTATGAGTGATTCGAAGGTTTATAGCCTGTTCACCTCTCCCGAAGCATTGGGGGTTACATCCGAGCAGATATATTCAAAAACGGGCACCTTCTGTCTGCCCGAGTTTGGAACGCCGTTCGTTCGAGAAATGCTTGTAGATTGTAAGCCTAAAAACTTCTCCGATTTGCTTCAAATTTCGGGACTCTCTCACGGCACTGATGTTTATCTCGGCAACGCAAAGGATTTAATAGAAAGCGGCACCTGCACCATTTCCGAGGTTATCGGAACGCGCGATAACATAATGGTTTATCTAATCCATCAGGGAATGGCAGAGGATAGAGCGTTTAAAATAACCGAAACGGTGAGAAAGGGACTTGTTGCAAAGGGCAAGGTTTCAAAGGAAGATTGGGATAGTATGAGCAACGATATGCTCTCTCTCGGTGTTCCGCAGTGGTATGTTGATTCCTGCCATAAGATAAAATATATGTTCCCCAAGGCCCACGCGGCCGCCTATGTTATTTCGGCGCTTAGGCTTGCTTGGTATAAGGTTTATCGTCCGCTTGAATTCTATTGCGCATACTTTACGGCGCGCCCCGAGGATGTTGATGTTCCCACTATTGTTAAGGGACAGGATGCCGTCCGCGCAAAAATTGCAGAGATTGCCGATAAGGATACCCGCGGTGAAGCCACCAAAAAGGAAAAGGATGTTTATAATAATCTTCTCATATTTAATGAAATGATGTCGAGAGGGATAGAGGTCCTTCCCATTGATGTTAAGCATTCGAGCGCGATGAAATATGTTCCCGAGCAGGGCAAAATGCGTTTGCCCTTCGGAGCGCTTTCGGGCGTTGGCGATAAGGCAGCGTTTTCTATATACGAGGCGGCACAAAAGGGCAATTTTGTTTCGAAAGAGGATTTTGCAATAGAGGCAGGAGTTTCAAGAACAATCATTCAGAACTTATCCGACCTCGGTGCGCTCAACGATTTACCCGATACCAACCAAATTTCGCTATTTTAATAAAAAATATTTTTCTCCCCCAGGCCTTTTAAATAAAGGGCTTGGGGCGTTTTTATGCGGCAAAAACCGAGAAATTTTGCGAAAAAGGTTGCAATTTTGTAACTTTTTGATATAATAGTTAGTGTTGGTTACAAATTTGTAACCGAGCGAGTATAATAGAAGGAAAGGAGATATGCGCTATTTTTAAGAAGTTTTCGTTTGCGTGCGGTAGGATTTTTGATAAGTGTATAAAAAAGATTACCGATAATTCTAAAATTTCAATAAGCCTTGCTTTTGGCGTGGCGGCGTTAATAGCCATATTATTAAGTCTTTCGTTTTCTAATATTAAGATAGCATATAAGTTGAATTACGGAAATCAGGCCGTAGCTTCGGTTGAAAGCCTTTCCGAAATAAGTGATGCATTAACTCTTGTGGAAGCAAGGGTTAGCGGCAGTAACATAAAGGCCGCCGTAACAATGCCTAAATACAATCTTTCGCTTGAAAGGGAGGAGAACCTCTCCTCGCAAGCTGAGGTTGCCGAGGCAATTATTAAAAACAGTGAGGAGATTGTTTCGGCCTCGGTGCTTTTAATAAACGGTGAGGAAATTGCCTGCGTTGAGCAGGGGGTATTAGATTCATATATTAATGAGCGCCTTGATAAGTTTGCCGTTAAGGGCAAGAAATGCGTTTCAAGCTTTATTGATGATGTTGAGATTAAAAACGGATATTATTTGTGCTGTGAGGTTGAGAATATCGAAAGCGCTCAAAAGCATATAGATGCCTTGAGTGTTAAAACCGAGGCTGTAGTTGAGAGCAAGGTTTCGGTAGCATATCAAACAACCGTTAAGAAAACAAACGAAAAGGTTACAGGCTATAGCCGTGTAAACCAAAAGGGTGTTAAAGGCGTTAAAAAGCTTACCGAAAAGGTAGTGTTTATTGACGGCGAGGAGCAAAGCCGAGAGGTTACGAGCAGCGTTATGATAAGCGAGCCTGTTACCGAGATAATAACGGTCGGAACTGCTTATAATGCCGCGCAAGCGCAGCAAAAGGAAAACGCTCATAAGGCAGGCTTTGCCTTTCCGCTGCCCTCGGGAACTTGGCAAGTGAGCGCTTATTACGGTGACGGTAGAAACCATAGAGCTATCGACCTTCGCGCACCGAGAGGCACCGCTATTACATCTGTTCTTGCAGGCAGGGTGGCTTATGCCGGTTGGCGCGGCGGTTACGGCTATTGCGTAGAGATTGACCACGGCAACGGAATTCGCACCCTTTATGCCCATGCGAGCAAGCTTTGCGTATCGGTTGGCAAAACCGTTTCAAAGGGCGAGCTTATAGCGCTTGTGGGGACAACCGGTTATTCTACCGGCAACCACCTTCATTTTGAGGTCATCAAAAACGGCGTTAAGGTTAATCCCGCCGCTTATATAGGCCTTGATTAAAAAAATAAAAACATTTATTCCCGCGCTTAATAAGGCGCGGGAATTTTTTTATATACTTGGTATAAACTCTTGACGAAAATACAATATATGGTATATAATATATTCTGTATATTAATATAAGGTGAGGGATATTCGTTGGCAAAAGCAAAAACCGATTACGGCAACGAAAGTATACAAAAGCTTGAAGGACCTGATAGAGTTCGTAAACGCCCGGGAGTTATTTTCGGCTCGGATGGACTTGATGGATGTGAGCATTCTGTTTTCGAGGTTATTTCAAACTCAATCGATGAGGCGCGCGAGGGCTACGGCAAAAAAATTGTCGTAACCAGCTTTAGTGACGGCTCTATCGAGGTTCAGGATTTTGGACGAGGCTGTCCTGTTGATTTTAACCCCAAGGAAAACTGCTATAACTGGGAGCTTGTTTACTGCGAAATGTATGCAGGCGGAAAATATAATACTAACGACGGCACGAACTATGAATATTCGGTAGGTCTTAACGGTCTCGGTCTTTGCTCAACCCAATACTCCTCTGAATATATGGATGTTGAAATTAAGCGAGACGGCTTTTTATACACCCTTCATTTTGAAAAAGGCTATAATATCGGCGGTCTTAAAAAAGAAGCTTATTCGGGCAGAGATACGGGAACAAAAACCCGCTGGAAGCCCGATATAGATGTTTTCACCGATGTTAAAATTCCGCGCGAGTATTTTTTAGATGTGCTCAAGCGTCAAGCAATAGTCAACGAGGGCTTGGTGTTTATATTCCGTGAACAGCAGGGCGCTCGCTTCATTCAAACCGAAATCTCCTATAGCGAGGGCATTAAGGATTATGTTACCGAAACGGTAGGCGAAGATGCGCTTTCCTCGGTGCAGGTTTGGCATACCGAGCGTAAGGGACGCGACCGTGAGGACAAGCCTGAATATAAGGTGAAAATTAATGCGGCACTTTGCTTTTCTAATAAGCGTCAGCTAAAGGAATATTACCATAATTCAAGCTGGCTTGAGTATGGCGGTGCTCCCGAAAAGGCGGTTAGAAACGCCTTCGTTTATCAGATTGATAATTATATCAAGCAAGCAAATAAGTATAAAAGCGGCGAAAGCCGAGTCACTTTTTCGGATATAGAGGAATGTTTGGTTTTGGTTATATCCTCCTTCTCAACCATAACCTCTTATGAGAATCAAACCAAAAAATCTATAACCAATAAATTTATAGCCGAGGCTATGACCGAATTTTTGCGCCATCAGCTTGAGATATATTTTATTGAAAACAAGGCAGAGGCTGATAAGATAGCCGACCAGGTGCTTGTTAATAAGCGCAGCCGCGAGCGCAGCGAAAAGGAGCGCATAAATTTAAAGAAGACCTTGGCAACGGGCAACTCTATGATGGATAGGGTTCAAAAATTCGTTGATTGCCGAAGCCGCGATATAAATGAGCGTGAGCTTTATATAGTTGAGGGTGATTCGGCTTTGGGCTCTTGTAAGCTTGCGCGCGATGCCGCGTTTCAGGCAATTATGCCTGTTCGAGGCAAGATTCTTAACTGCTTAAAGGCTGAATATGATAAAATCTTCAAAAGTGATATAATAACCGATTTGCTAAAGGTGCTCGGCTGCGGAGTTGAGGTTAAATCAAAGGCGAATAAGAGTCTTTCTAATTTTGATTTATCCAATCTTCGCTGGAATAAGATTATAATATGCACCGATGCCGATGTCGACGGCTTTCATATCAGAACACTAATATTAACAATGATTTACCGCCTTATGCCCACCCTTATAAATGAGGGCAGAGTGTTCATAGCCGAAACCCCGCTTTATGAAATCAATACCAAAAGCAAAACTTATTTTGCCTATGATGAAACCGAAAAGCGTGAAATTCTCGGAATGATAGGTGAAGAAAAGTATAACCTTCAGCGCAGTAAGGGACTGGGTGAAAACCAACCCGAAATGATGAATCTTACTACTATGAATCCCGAAACTCGCCGTCTTATAAAGATAATGCCCGAAGATGCCGCGGCAACCAGCGAAATGTTTGATTTACTGCTCGGCGATAATCTTGCGGGCCGCAAGGATTATATTGCGGAAAACGGATATCTTTATATGGAAGATGTTGATTTATCTTAATTTTATTTAAAGGAGATAGCAAGGAATGCCTCCAAGAAAGAAAAAGGAAACCGCGGCGGCGCCGCGTAAAAACAAAGCGGATGCATATATCGCGGGTGCGGGCAGTATTGTTGACCAGCAGGTGACAGAAACCCTCAAATCAAACTTTATGCCCTATGCGATGAGTGTTATCGTATCGCGTGCAATTCCCGAAATAGATGGCTTCAAACCCTCTCATAGAAAGCTTCTTTATACTATGTATAATATGGGGCTTTTATCGGGAGGCACTATTAAATCCGCAAATATTGTCGGTAGAACTATGCAGCTTAATCCCCACGGAGATGCGGCAATTTATGATACCATGGTGCGTCTTTCCGAGGGCCACGCGGCATTGCTTCACCCCTTTGTAGCATCAAAGGGCTCGTTCGGCAAGGCGTATTCGCGTGATATGCAGTGTGCCGCGGCGCGTTATACCGAGGCAAAGCTTGCGCCGATTTCGGCAGAGCTTTTCTCGGATATAGATAAGGACACCGTTGATTTTGTTCCTAATTATGATGCAACAATGGATGAGCCGGTGCTTTTCCCCGTTACCTTTCCGACCATACTCGTTAATTCTAACATGGGTATTGCGGCAGGTATGGCAAGCTCAATATGCTCTTTTAATCTCCGCGAGGTTTGCGAAACCACTATTGCATATATTAAGGATAACGATATAAATGTTGCCGATACCCTATTAGCTCCCGATTTTGCAATCGGCGGCGAGCTTCTTTACGACCGCGCCGAAACCGAAAAGATTTACGAAACGGGCCGCGGCAGCTTTAAAATCAGAGGCACCTATGAATACGATAAAGCGAACAACTGTATAGATATTAAGTCCATTCCGCCCACAACAACGACCGAAGCTATTATCGAAAAGGTTTTGGAGCTTGTTAAATCTAAAAAAATCACCGAAATCAACGATATTCGCGATGAAACCGATTTGGGCGGACTTCAAATCACTATTGATTTAAAGCGTGGAACCGATGCGGATAAGCTTATGAAAAAGCTCTTTAAGCTCACTCCGCTTCAAGATAATTTTTCTTGCAACTTCAATATTCTTATTGCCTCCTCTCCGCGCGTTATGGGAATTAAGGAAATAATTTCCGAATGGGTAGCTTTCAGAACAGAGTGTGTCAGAAGACGCGTTTATTTTAAACTCAGCAAGGCGCAGAATAGGTTGCACTTATTAAAGGGTATGGAAAAAATCCTGCTTGATATTGATAAGGCAATAAAAATCGTTCGTGAAACCGCCGAAGAAAAAGAGGTTGTGCCAAACCTTATGATAGGCTTCGGCATTGATGAAGTTCAGGCTGAATATGTAGCTGAAATCAAGCTTCGCCATTTAAATCGCGAGTATATTCTTAAAAGACTCGAGGATATTGAAGCGCTCGAACGGGAAATTGCCGAGCTTGAGGATACCCTTTCATCAAAATCTAAAATTAAGCGCATCATAATAAAAGAGCTTGAGGATGTTATCAAAAAGTATGGTGTAGACCGCAAAACCGCAATCGTTTCGGCAAATGATGAGGAGGAATACAATGCGGTTGAAGAGCTTGATGATTCTCCCGTAACCTTGTTCTTTACTAAAGACGGCTACTTTAAGCGCATAACCCCGCTTTCGCTTCGTATGAGCGGTGAACAGAAGCTTAAAGAGGGCGATGAGATTGTTCAGCAGGTCGAGTCTGCTTGCGACCGTGATTTGCTGTTCTTTACGAATGCCGCTCAGGTTTATAAGAGCAGAGTAATCGATTTCGCAGAGGGCAAGGCTAGTGTTCTCGGTGAATTCGTTGCGGGTAAGCTTCAATATGATGAGGGCGAGAGCTCGATTTATATGGTCGATACCAAAAACTACGAAGGCTTCTTGATTTTCGTGTTCGATAACGGAAGAATTTCAAAAGTTCCTCTTGAATCATATAAAACCAAAACAAACCGCAAAAAGCTTATTAAAGCATATTGCGAAAAATATAATTTGCATACAATACTTTACTTTACAGAAGATTGTGATATACTTTTAAGGTCGACCAACGGTCGTATGCTTCTTTTGAACACTGCTTCAATTCCGATGAAGGCCACCAAGGAGAACGGCGGAATTGCTGTTATGACTCAAAAGAAGGGCCAGCGCATTTATTCGGTAGAGAAGTATGAAAAAACACTCGATAATGAGCACCGCTTCCGCACGAAGAATTTACCCGCCGCAGGCAGTCTGCCAAGGTCGGAGGTTGCTCAGCAGGCGAAATTAGATATATAAAAAACCGCTCAAACTGCACTGTCGCAATTCGGGCGGCTTGTCCGCCTCGAACTGCAAACGCTTTCTTTCGCGGCTGACAGTATTAATATTTGCAAATTTATATAAAATATACACGGAGTTGAAAAAATTAATGAGCAAAGAATTAGCCAAGCAGTATGACCCTAAGGATGTTGAAGACCGTATTTATAAAATGTGGCTTGATGGGAAATACTTTCACGCAAAATGTGATAAGACCAAGGAAACCTATACTATAGTGATTCCGCCCCCGAACATAACGGGTCAGCTTCATATGGGCCACGCACTTGATAATACCCTGCAGGATATTTTAATTCGTTTTAAACGTATGCAGGGGTATGATACCCTTTGGCTTCCCGGCACCGACCACGCCTCAATTGCAACCGAAGCAAAAATAGTGGAGGCTATGCGTAAAGAGGGGATAAGCAAAGAGGATATCGGCCGCGATGGTTTTTTAGAGCGTGCTTGGGCTTGGAAAAAGCAATATGGCGGAAGAATTATAGAACAGCTTAAAAAAATGGGCTCCTCTTGCGATTGGGATAGAGAGCGCTTCACTCTTGACGAGGGCTGTTCAAAGGCCGTTCGCGAGGTTTTTGTTAATCTTTATGAAAAGGGACTTATATACCGCGGCGAGCGCATCATAAATTGGTGTCCGCATTGTTTAACCTCTATTTCCGATGCCGAGGTTGAATACGAGGAGCAGGCAGGCCATTTTTGGCATATTCGCTATCCGTTTAGCGACGGCAGCGGCTATTTAGAGCTTGCAACAACCCGCCCCGAAACTCTTTTGGGCGATACGGCCGTTGCGGTAAATCCAAACGATGAACGCTATAAGGATATTGTTGGCAAAACCCTTGTGTTGCCGATTGTTCATCGTGAAATTCCCGTTGTTGCCGATGATTATGTTGAAATGGATTTCGGAACAGGCGTTGTTAAAATCACACCTGCTCACGACCCTAATGACTTTGAGGTTGGCCTTCGCCATAATCTTCCGATAATCAATGTTCTTACCGATGATGCTAAAATTACCGAGGATTATCCGAAGTATGCCGGTATGGATAGATTTGAGGCGCGCAAGGCAATAGTGGCCGATTTAGAGACAGAAGGCGCGCTTGTTAAGGTTGAGGATTACACTCATAATGTAGGCACCTGCTATCGTTGCGGAACTACCGTTGAGCCTCGCGTTTCAAAGCAGTGGTTCGTTAAAATGAAGCCGCTTAGCATACCTGCTATTGATGCCGTTAAAAATGGCGAAACCAAATTCGTTCCTCAAAGATTTGAAAAGATATATTTCCATTGGCTTGAGAATATCCGCGATTGGTGTATCTCTCGTCAGCTTTGGTGGGGACATAGAATTCCCGCTTGGTATTGCGCAGATTGCGGCGAGATAACCGTTTGTAAGGACGAGCCGTGTGCTTGTGCTAAGTGCGGCAGTAAAAATATTAAGCAGGATGAGGATACGCTTGATACCTGGTTCTCCTCTGC
The DNA here is from genome assembly GCA_045589375.1 of Acutalibacteraceae bacterium. Lineage (GTDB taxonomy): Bacteria > Bacillota > Clostridia > Oscillospirales > Acutalibacteraceae > UBA737. The sequence goes on from JAZNOY010000013.1 coordinate 42,220, forward strand.
ACTTTGGCCCTTCTCAACGCTCGGCTGGCCTGATGACACGGAGGATTTGAGGCATTATTATCCCACCAATACCTTGGTAACGGGCTACGATATTATTCCGTTTTGGGTTATGAGAATGATGTTTTCGGGCATTGAGCAAACCGGCGAGGTGCCGTTTGATACTGTTTTAATTCACGGCCTTGTAAGAGATTCTCAGGGTAGAAAGATGTCTAAATCCTTGGGCAACGGCGTTGACCCGCTTGAAGTAATCGATACCTTCGGTGCAGATGCGCTTCGCTTCTCGCTTGCAACGGGTAATAGCCCCGGTAACGATATGCGCTATATCGAGGAAAGGGTTGAGGCAAGCCGTAACTTTGCAAATAAGATTTGGAATGCTGCTCGTTTTATTTTGATGAATCTAAAATCTGATAAGGTATTAGATTTTGATGTAAACGATTTAGCGCTTGAGGATAAGTGGATAATTTCAAAGTATAATACGCTCGTTAAGGATGTTACCGAAAACCTTGACCGCTTTGAGCTCGGTATGGCAGTTCAAAAGCTTTATGATTTCATTTGGGATATTTTCTGTGATTGGTATATTGAAATCTGTAAGGCAAGACTCGGCGGCGATGACGAAAAGGCAGCCGATACAGCTCGTGCAGTGCTTGTGTATGTTTTCACAAGAACACTTGCTCTGCTTCATCCCTTTATGCCGTTTATAACCGAGGAGATTTGGCAATCAATGCCGCATATCGGCGAGGCACTTATGGTTACCGATTGGCCCTGTTATAAGGACGAATATAATTTCGCTGAGGATGAGGCGGAGTTTGAAAAGATTATGCTTGTTATCCGTGCCATGAGAAATCGCCGCGCCGAGATGAATGTTCCGCCCTCTAAAAAGGCAAAGGTTTGCATTCAAACCGCCTTTAAGGATACATTCACAAAAGGCAATTCTTATATTTGCCGTCTAGCTTCCGCTTCTGAGGTTGAGATAGGTGATAGCTTTGATAGCGAGGGTGCAGTTCGTGTTGTTACCGATGCCGCAACCGTTTATATGCCTATGAAGGAGCTTGTTGATATTGATGGCGAGCTTTCAAGACTTAATAAGGACCTCGAAAAAGCAAACATTGATAAGGATTTCTTTGAGAAGAAGCTTAATAATGCAGGCTTTGTTGCAAAGGCTCCGCCCGCAGTTGTTGAACAACAAAGGCAAGGTCTTGCAAAGGTTCTCGAAAGAATTAAGATGATTGAGCAAAGCATTGAGGAAATTAAGAATATGTGATTTAAAGAGCCCTACCGCTGTTGCGGTAGGGCTCTTTCTCTGCCGGCGTTCCGGCTTGCGAGATAAGTCCGCAATTACCCCAAAACAAAGTATAGCGGTTTGCTTACCTCAAATATATCAAATGGGGCAATGCGGAAGAAAACATTTAGAAAAAAACAATTTTCATCTGCTTTTTGTCCCCAAAAGTATTATGTGCCGAAGCAAAAAATCAATTCGAGTAAAATTTTACCTTTTGATATTCTTTTTTCGACATTTTTTTATAAGACAAGCCTTTATAATTATGTAAAGGCTTTTAATTTTAGGAGGTGATTATAATGTCGGTTCAAATATGTGTTAAGGGTGAGGTTCTTACGGCATATATCTTCGGTGACCTCGACCATCACTCTGCCGCAGGAATTCGCGCCGAGATAGATAGCGCAATTGAGCTTAATATGCCCTCACTTGCGGTGCTTGATTTTAGCGCAGTAAGCTTTATGGATAGCTCGGGCATAGGGCTTGTTATGGGTAGATACAAGCTGCTTTCAAAAAACGGAGCCGCGCTTCATATAAGCGGAGCTTCGCCGCAAATATATAAGGTTATGCACCTCGCGGGAATTGAAAAACTCGCAACGCTCGATGCTTGCGTAAAATAGAAAGGAAAAATTATGGAAGTTATAAACAAATTCAGTATGAATATTTGGGCGCGCTCGGCAAACGAGGGCTTTGCGCGAAGTGTTGTTGCGGCTTTTGCCGCGCAGCTCGACCCAACACTTGAAGAAATAAGCGATATAAAAACCGCCGTTTCAGAGGCGGTTACAAATTGCATAGTCCACGCTTATTGCGAAAAAATAGGGAAAATTTACATAAACGGTGAAATAACCGATACAGGTGTTTTAAAAATTAAAATCAGAGATAACGGCAGGGGAATTGAAAACATAGATAAGGCGATGGAGCCGCTTTTCACGACCGTAGGCGGAGAGCGCGCCGGCCTCGGCTTTGCCGTTATGCAAAGCTTTATGGATGATGTTCGCGTCAAATCTAAGCTTCAAAGGGGAACAACGGTAATATTAACCAAGCGTATAAGCCCGCGGTTTAGTATTAATGGTTAATGCCCGAGACCGTTTTATTGAGGAAAATTTGCCGCTTGTTCATAGCCTTTGCAAAAGGTTTTGCGGCAGAGGGATAGAGTATGACGACCTCTATCAAGCAGGCTGTGTGGGGCTTATAAAGGCGGCAGATGGTTTTGATAAGGAAAGAGGGCTTTGCTTTTCTACCTATGCGGTGCCTGTGATTTTAGGCGAGGTCAAAAGACTTTTTAGAGATGGCGGAACAATAAAGATTTCAAGAGGGCTAAAGGAATTATCCCTAAAGGTAAATCGTATGCGCAAAATATTATCGGCCGAGCTTATGCGCGAGCCCACTGTAAGCGAAATCGCCGAGAGGCTCGGCGTGGATTGCGAGGCTGTGTCCGAAGCGGTTGCCTGCTCGACTCCGATTTTGTCACTCACCCAAAGTGGTGAGGAGGGCGATAGTCAAATAGATGTCCCCGTGCCGAGCATCGAGGATACCCTCTCTAATAAGCTGTTAATCGACCGTGCATTAAACGAGCTTGATGAAACCGAGAGAAAGATAATCGAGCTTAGATATTTTAAATTTTTAACTCAAAATGAAACGGCGCAGCAATTAAATCTTTCACAGGTGCAAATTTCCCGCGCCGAAAAGAAAATACTTAAAAAGCTAAGAGGCATTATCGGCACAGTTGCTTGACAAAGGGATGCCTAAGGGTATATACTTTCGTTATACATATATATAAGGGGGAATAACGGTTGAAACCGATTCTTTATATTGTTGTTCCGTGCTATAATGAGGAGACGGTGCTTCCCACTACCGCACCTCGCTTTTTAGAAAAAATAAATGAGCTTTGTCTTTACGACCGCATATCAGAGCAAAGTCGAGTGCTTTTTGTCGATGATGGCAGCTCGGATGGAACTTGGAATATCATTAAGTCCTTGTCGCTTGCCGATGAGCATTATGAGGGCATTTCTCTAAGCCGTAATTGCGGCCACCAAAACGCCCTGCTCGCAGGACTTATGACGGCGCGCGAAAAATGCGATATAACAATATCAATTGATTGTGACGGTCAGGATGATATTAATGCTATGAACACTATGGTTGATGAGTATCTAAACGGCTGTGATGTCGTGTATGGCATTAGAAAAAACAGAGAAAAGGATACCCGATTTAAAAGAGTTACCGCCGAGGGCTTTTATAAGCTTCTTAATCGCCTCGGTGTTAAAACGGTTTATAACCACGCCGATTATCGCCTGCTTTCGAAAAAAGCGCTTGATGCACTTTCTTGGTTTGACGAGGTTAATATATATCTGCGCGGCATGATTCCGCTGGTTGGCTTTAAGTCGACCGCCGTTTATTATGATAGACAGGAGCGCGTTGCAGGGAAAAGTAAGTATAATCTTAGAAAGATGATTTCTTTGGCGCTCGATGGTATAACCAGCCTTACAACCAAGCCGATAAGAATTATAACGCTTTTTGGATTTTTGGTAGCGGTTATAAGCCTTGTGGGAATTATATGGTCGGTAATTGTTAATTTAACGGGTGCCGCCGTCTCGGGCTGGGCTTCAACTGTGAGTATAATTTGCTTTTTGGGCGGAATTCAGCTTATAAGCCTTGGCGTTATAGGCGAGTATGTTGGAAAAATGTATCTTGAAACAAAGCACCGACCTAAATATATAGTGGCAGAAACAACAAAAGACGGGGACTGACCCCGTCTTTAATTGTGTATATTATTTATATAAAAGCGCAATATATTGTATGGGAAAATTTCCTTGTAAAAAAGTTTGAAAAAATGTTAAAAAAAGTTTAAAAAAACAGTTGACAAGCGGGGTTTAATATGGTAATATAATCGGGCGCCCTAAAAAAAGGGAGTGCAAAACGAACCTTGAAAATTAAACAACGACAATAATAAGGACCCGACGATTCAAAAGAGAAATCTTTAAATCAAG
>JAZNOY010000014.1:0-49330 GCA_045589375.1 Acutalibacteraceae bacterium
CTTTGCAAGGCGGTTTTTACTTTTCTCTTTTACCTCATTCGAGAAACTTTAAAATGAAACAAAATACTAATTTATGGTTTTAGTGGCGATAAGCTTTGAGCCGAAAAGCTCGGAGATTATTATATCGCCCGTTTTTATGGGTGCGGACACCTCTATAGCTCTGATTTTCTCCATAGCATCAAATATACATTCTTTTGCAATGGGGGTTTCGGTTTTTACGCTGAGCATCGTATCCTTACGGTTTTTAACTCTAACTATTGAGGTCAGCGTTCTAACAGGATGAGAATACTCATCTATTGCATATTTTTCGCCGCGGGGACAGGCGTTGCCGCTTAGAGTAATTTTGCCGTTTTCATCACTCAAGCTCACATTACAGCCTCGCGGACACACTATACAAACAAATTGCTTTTCCATTATTTTTCCTCCAAGCTGACGATAATTTCCGAGCCGATTTTATCAAAATCACTCGCCTTTATAACAAGCTTTTCCATCTCACCCGGAGCGGCCTTTATTTTAACCGCCTTAGAGATAATCTCACCGTTTGAAACAGCCTTGATAACAGCGGCGCCGTAGGGCCTATCAACTCGCATATAAAGCGAAATGTTTTCGTTATTGTTAGTATGAATTCTTTGTGGCAGACAATACCTGACACCCTTTCCTACACTAACTTTGACGCACGGTGAAGTATTTGCGCCTGCCTTAACATACTCCGCTGCACCCCTACCCGCAAGCTCGGCCTCTTCGGACACATAGTCGACCAAATCGTGAACCTGCAAAACATTACCGCAGGCAAATATTCCCTCGCACTCGGTTTCGCGCATTTCATCAACAACGGCACCGCCTGTTGCCCTATCCATATCAATACCTGCGCCGAGCGTTAGTTCGTTTTCAGGTATAAGTCCGCAAGAAAGCAAGAGCGTATCGCAAGGGATATAACGACGGGTTTCCTCAATTACATTGCGGTTTTCATCAACCTTGGCTATGGTTACGCCCTCAAGCCTTTCTTTGCCGTGAATTTCTGCTACCGTATGGCTCAAATAAAGCGGTATGCCAAAATCCTCAAGGCACTGAACTATGTTTCTAGTAAGACCTCCCGAATAGCTCGTTATTTCGCAAACGGCCTCAACCTTTGCGCCCTCGAGTGAAACGCGGCGTGCCATAATAAGACCTATATCTCCCGAGCCTAAAACAACAACCCTCTTGCCTACCTTGTAGCCTTCACAGTTAATAAGCTTTTGAGCGGTGCCTGCCGAGAAAACACCCGCAGGACGAGTTCCGCTTATATTAAGCGCTCCGCGGCTTCGCTCACGACAGCCCATAGAAAGAATGATTGCCTTAGCAGATATTTTTAAAATACCCTCGCGGTTAGTTGCCGTAACGATTTTTTCGGGTGTTATTTCGGTAACCATCGTTTCGAGATATACCTTTATTCCTCTTTCACGAACTTTTTGCTCATAAATCTCGGCATATTCAGGGCCTGTGAGCTCACGGCCAAGCTTATGCAGACCGAAGCCGTTATGAATACATTGCCCTAAAATTCCGCCAAGGCGTGAATCACGCTCAATTATTGCTATATTTCTTATTCCCTCATCATAGGCACTGACTGCCGCCGCCATACCCGCAGGGCCGCCTCCGATAATTAAAATATCATATTCTATCACTTTACTCACCTCAAAACTCACCTGTTGCAATTTTTGATTTACCGCCCTTTTTGGTAACCTCAGTCAGAGGTATTTTATTTTCCCTCGCAATAAGTTCCATAACCACAGGCATACAGAAGCCGCCTTGACATCTACCCATTCCCGAGCGTGTTCTGCGCTTAATGCCATCAACATCGCAAGCACTTGGGTTTGTATTTATTGCGTCAATTATTTCGCCCTCAGTAATCCCTTCGCAACGGCAAACTATTTTACCATAGCTTGGATTTTCCTTTATATATTCATTCTTCTCGGTATCGCTCAGCTTTTTAAAGAAATGCATATCGGGACGAACGGGACACCAATTCGGGTTTTCACTCAACTGTAAGCCCTCGTTTCTTAAAATATCGATAACATAATCGGCAATTGCAACGCAGGAAGAAAGTCCGGGAGAATCAATTGCAGCCGCATGAATAAAGCCCTTCACATTTTTTGAAGGCTCAATTATAAAATCTCCGCTCTCGGTGGAAGCGCGCACGCCGCTAAATGAGGTTATCACCTGCCTGAAATTAACGTCGGGCACACTCTTAAGCGCAAGATTTTGCACCTTTTTAAGCCCGTCTATCGTGGTTTCGGTGCAATCGGGGCTTGGCACCGCCGAGGCCGTAGGACCTGTCAGCAAATTCCCATCAGCCGTGGGGGTGACGAGTATTCCCTTGCCCTCCTTTGAGGGCACCTGAAATATAGTGTGCGAAACGGTTTTGCCCTCGGCCTTATCGAGCAAAATGTATTCTCCCGCACGCGGAATTATATTAAAGTAATCATCACCCAAAAGTGCCGCTATCTTATCGGCATAAGCGCCCGCGCAGTTAACAACATATCTGCCGCTAACCACTTCTCCGCTTTGGGCAGTCACATAAAATTTATCCCGTTTTTCAATACTCTTAACCTCAAAATTAAGCTTGAGCTCGGCACCGTTATCCATAGCGTTTCCAACCGCCGCAATAGTAAGCCCATAGGGACAGATAATTCCCGCAGTTTCTATTAAAAGCACGCTTTTTATATCGGCAGATAAATTGGGCTCCAGCGCTCTAGCTTCATCGCCCGAAATAAGCTTCATATCATGAACGCCGTTCTCAATTCCCCTATTGTAAAGCTCCTTTAGATGAGCCTCGTCCTCGGGAGTAAAGGCTACAACCATAGAGCCGTTGTTTTTGTGTGTTACATTAAGCTCCCGTGCCGCTTGATAAAGCATTGGAACTCCGCTCACATTAAGCCTCGCCTTAAGCGTATTAGGCTCGGGGTCAAAGCCGCCGTGAATAATTCCGCTATTGGCCTTTGAGGCTCCGCAAGCAACATCATTTTCTTTTTCGAGAATACATACGCGAAGCTTATATCGCATAAGCTCACGGGCAAGCATTCCTCCGGTGACACCTGCACCTATTATCAAAACATCATACATACCAAAAACTCCTCATATAAAAATAAAAAGGCAAAGACAGCCAATAGACCATCCCTACCCTTTCGCTTCTCAAATTCTCTGCGAAATATTAAATTCCCCAAAGCTCTCGGTTGCCCGTTGAAATCGCAACCGCGCCGCTTGATAAAATTTCAGTTGCCTCACGCTTTGTTTCAATCAGCCCGCCCGCAATTATCGGTTTGCCAAGAGGTGACAGTCGCTTTATTATTTTACACACAATTCCGGGCATTATTTCAATCATATCGGGCTTTGAGGACATAAGCATTCCTTTTATGCTTGAAACACCCTGCGAGTCAACCGCAAAAAAGCGCTGAACGGTTAAAAGGCCACATTCCTTCGCTCTAAGTATAAGCGGTGCCTTGGTGCTTATTATACCGTCAACTCCGCAGGAGGCTAGGAATTCTATTCCCGAGCGGTCCTTGCCTATTCCCTCTGCTAAATCTATATGAACAAACACAAGCTTGCCAAGCCTATGAGCACTTTCAATCCTATGCGCCACCGTGAGAATATTGGCCTTTAGGTAAAAAATCACCTCTGAGGGAGATTTAAGTGCATCATTAAATAAATCGTCCTGCACAGCGGATATAATCGGACTGCGCTCAAAACAATCAATTAAACTAAACAGCTCCATTTTCTTCACCTTTAAAAAATGCAAAAAGCTCCTGAAAATCTCAAAAACTTTTTGCATCTCAAAATCTCTACAAAAATATTACATATTTATTATTACTGTTTTATAAGGGAAAGAATCTTCCATACGCCGTCTTCGAACTTAACGTTAAGAGTGTATTTCTCTAAAACCTGTGCATATTCCAAATCAGTTCCGAAAACGCCGCCGGTTTTACCCGTGTAATACCAGTCGATATTGGTTACACCTTGGGGCGGATTCTCTGCTGTTTCCAATTTCTTAATAGTGTAATCAACATTAATCGCATAGGTGTTTTCTGCAACCTTAACGTGCCTAACGTAAGCCGTTTGATTGTTTGTTTTATTAGCACCCTTTCTTAACAAGATAGTCTTATCTGCCTTGTTATGTATAATGGTGCATATCTTACCTTCAAATGTAGCAGGAAGCTTAGAGAAATCATACTCACAGCCAAAAATGCTCTTGGCTATCTTCTGCATATCCTTAATAGGAACCAAATAACCACGGCTGGCTCTAAAGTCACTTAAATCATAATAGCAAAGCAAAAACTCACAAACAAAGGTTGGTGAAATCTTTTTAGGGTCTTCAAAGTTTAAGCCGAGTTTTTCAGTATCTGCTTTGGGAACAGTCTTTCCGTCTACATTCGAACAGAAGAATATAGGGGTGCACATTTTTGTGAAAACAGGCTCTACATAACCATCATCAACCGTGCCGCAATTTACGCAAGCCGCAGTTTTTGCATCGATTTCATGATTAAGCGGAATGCCTTTTACCGCTTCACATCTTGTGCAGGTTGAGGCCATAAGGCAGGTGGCCTCGGTATAATCGTGACCTAACGCCTCACCATATGTAATACCGCATCTTGTGCATCTCTTAGGAAGTGTGCAGGTGGCTTCAGCAATTCTATGGCCTAAAGCCTCACCCTCTGTTACATCACAGAATTTGCAGGTGCGGGGCTCAGTGCAGGTAGGAACGGCAAAGCTATGAATGCAGCCGGAAGCACCGCTCGATTGCTGATTATTTTCAGGAGTGGAATCAACGCCACTGTTGTTTTGAGTATCAGCCTGTGAATTTTCATCAGCAGGAGGCGGTGTATTAGTATCGCCGCTTTGAACATCGCTTGGTGGAGCAGGATTTTTCCCGCTTTGAACAGGTTTTTTGTTATCACAAGCCGCGAAACTGAACGCCATTACCGCAACTATAAGCAATGCTAATAATTTTTTCATAACATATGCCTCCAAAATTATCTATATTAACAATGTGATTATAACACAGTTTATTTTTTTTGTAAAGTATAAAATTCAGTTAACTTTAATTAAAAATGCAATTTTTTCAAATATTATCGACAATAAATACAATTCACCTGCAAATTGCGATTTTGAAAGTCGCCTTTTTAATTAAAAATTCGCCTGCTCATCATATTCAATATAAGGTCTTATCCCATCATATTTGATTTTTAAAACAACATAGCTTGATGTGAAATATTTTGGTCCGCTGCCTTCCCAACGGTCGCCGAAATAATAATCTTCTCCGTCTTTTTGGATAACAAATGCAGGCTGAGAGCGGAAGGTTGTTTCATCGCCGAAATCGCTCAAAACCTCCCAATCGCCATCAATAGTATCGCAATAAGACCACTTGCCTTGATTTGGCTTCCAGCCCGTGCAGAAAGAGGAAAGCAGATAATATTTTCCGTTTCTTTTATAAAGCGCGGGTGCTTCTCTTGATTCGCCTTGAAAAAGATTTGCAACCATTTTTGAAACATTCATATAATCCGAAGCAAGCTTATATATATGCAAATCAAAATTATCTCTTGAAGCACTTATAAAATATGCCGAGCCATCGTCATCCTTAAATAAGGTGCAGTCTCGGGACATTTCACCGTAAGGATTGAATGAGCCGTGATAAATAAAATCACCGTCGGGAGTGTCGCAGCTTGCGAGCAGGCAGGCGGCTCTATCATAGTTTATACCGTTTTCATAATGCGCCCACATAACATATTTTTTGGTTTTTTCACAATATAGCACCTTTGGTCTTTCAACATTTATTTTGCCGATATATTTGCCGTTGTGCTTAATTATTGTATTCGTATCCTTCTCGAAATCCAAAGCATTATATTCCTCTGCGCTCGCCTCTCGGTAAAGGCGCAAATCCGCCTCAACCCTTGTGGCTTCCGCTTTGGAATCAACCGTTAAAACATTATTTCTAAATTCCCAATCCGTAAGGTTTTTAGAGCGATAAACAGTAACATAGTTTGCTCCGCTTCGATTTTCACCATACCAATAGTAAAAACCATCCTCTGCCTTTAGCATATGGCCGCCGTGAGCGTGAATAATGTTGCCGTTTGTATCATACCAAGGTTGACCGTTAAAAAGCATTTTATTCGTCCTCCCCATCCGATTGAATGTATTTTGAAATTCCCGCCTTTTCATTCCAATTAAACACCATTTCTTCACCGTTAATAAGATAGCGGCGCGGAGTGGTTGTAGTGAGCCAATCAAGAGGAATCATCGTATCCTTTTGAATGGAATTTACGCGAAACGCCTCTTTAAGCTCCGGAATATGCTCTTTGGGCAACACGCCCTTTTTGCTCGAAACAAAAAGCGAGGTTCCGCTTCGTGAGAGCAAATAAAGCCACCCGCGATTAAGCTCCCAAGGGATTTCGGCCGTAATTCCTACGCAATCTCCGTCAACATCAAAGAACTTCTTATTTTGACAAAGACGGAATGCAAGTGTATTAACGCCCATCTTTCGCGTTCTCTCCCAGAAAATTCCGCTAGTATCATCACCTATTCGGTTTAGGTGAGCAAGGCCCGCGCAAAGATGACCTATGCAATTGCAACCAAGTATTAATGCATCTCCGGCATTATCAAGAATGGTTTTGTAAAAATTAAGAATTATCTCGGCCGTGGTTTTTGTATCATCATAAAAACCAAATTTGCTTCTAACCGCAATACTATCCATAGCAAAGCCGTAATGCCCGAATATGTCAAAGGTTGAAAAATCGTGCTTAATCAGCTTGTATCCCCACTCGTTTAATTGAGAAATTTCCCTTGAAACCTTTTTAATAACCTCGGGATGAGATGGGTCAAGATAGCCTGCTTGTTCTCTTAAATACCACTCCTTTGGTATACCCTCGCTCCTATCACAAAGACATCTAATCCAAATTCCCGGTATAACATCAAAATCGGCTATTTCTTTTGCAAGGCGCTTCATATCGGGGAAGCGCTCGTTGCCGCAATCCCAAGGTCCCTCGGTAAGCTTCGGTGACCAACCATCATCAATTACCATATACGGCCTATTTTCAAGGCCCTCGGTGAGCTCTGCTATATATGAAGCGTCCTCTATTATTTCCTCGTGCGAACTTTTCCCGTAAGCATAATACCAATTGTTGCTGCCGTAAACTGCCTTTTTAGGAAGAATCGCATCGGTGCACATAACGCCGCAGAAATCGCAGGCCGCTTCAAATTCACTAATGCCCTCATAATCGCAAGCTACAACCTCGGCCGCTTTAAGCTTCCTTCCGCCAAGGCGCACGCCTTTGCAGCCGTTTCTTACATCAAGCAACAAGGTGATACCCATTTCATCAACATTCCAAGCGCACATTGCCGCCGGGCGCACCTTTACACCCACGCCCGAAACCTTGCCCGCTAAATCGGAAATCAGAAAATACCACGGAAGCGGTCTATCAGCATGATATCCGCGCCACTCTAAATCGCCATAGCCGCGCTCCCACGCGTCTCCTAAAATTTTAACGCTTTCGGGCATTTTCATATTCCAGCGAAGCTTAATATAGCGAACTAAATCCTCTTTGGCGGTAACTAATACCTCTACCGACTTATCTATTTTAAAATCAACAACGGTATCCCTAATATCACCGCTTTGTGTTAAAACAGTAACCTCATCAGGCTGACGAATTAAATTCATTTCCCCTTCACCTTTTTGTGTAAAACATCAATTTTCTTTATTCTATCATTCGCACCAATGTTTAGCAACTCTTTTTTTATAAAAAAATAAAACGGCAGAGGTTAACCCTCTGCCGAGCCCTTATATTTTATTCTGGTTGCCATTCCTCCGCGTATATGCCTTTCCCGCTTGTTTTTTTCAAGCACCTGCTTTACCTCTTTATATAATAGCGGTGAATCGAGCATAAGCCGCTCGGTGACATCCTTGTGAACGGTGGATTTCGATATTTTGAAAACCTTTGCCGCCGCTCGCACCGTGGCTCCGGTTTCTATTATGTATTCGCCTAAAGCTACGGCTCTATCCTCAATTATTTCTCTCACACAATCAACTCCTAAAAGGAACTAATTAATTGTATGAGAGATATTCCCGCAATATGCTTTTATGAAAATTGAGAATTATAAAGTGTGCTGTAAAAGCCACCGAGTTTTAGCAATTCTTCGTGGTTTCCCTGTTCGGTTATAGTTCCCTCCTGAACAACGAGAATTGTATCTGCATTTTGTATGGTTGATAGCCGATGTGCTATTATGAAGCAGGTTCTGCCGTTCATAAGTTCGGCCATTGCCTGTTGTATTTGAATCTCGGTTCTAGAATCCACGTTTGAGGTGGCTTCATCCAAAATAAGCATAGGCGCATCGGATAGCATTGCACGAGCAATTGTTATTAATTGCCTTTGCCCCTTAGAAATATTCGTGCCATCATCCGAAAGCACGGTATCATATCCATTAGGCAGACTCTCAATATAGGCATCTATTTTTGCCGCCTTTGCAGCGGCGCAAACCTCATCTAAGGTCGATTTTTCCTTGCCGTATGCGATGTTTTCAAATATTGTGCCGTGAAAAAGCCAACTATCCTGAAGCACCATAGTATAAGCACGGCGAAGATCGGCGCGCTTGATTTTTAAAAACGGGAGCGAATCAATCTTTATCTCGCCCGAATTGGGGTCATAAAACCTCATCAAGAGATTTATAATTGTTGTTTTACCTGCGCCGGTTGGCCCTACTATCGCAATTGTTTTACCCGGATTAGCAACTATCGAAACATTTTTAAGTATCATCTTATCAGGTGTATAACCAAAATTAACTTCTTCTATTTGGACCTTTCCTTCAATTCGATTTTTTTCGGCACAGTCTATGCGGTCGAGCGGTTCGGGTGCTTCATCTAAAATACGAAAAACTCGTTCTGCCGCCGAAAACGCAGACTGAAACTCATGAAGAATATTAGAAAATTCATTTATAGGTCCCGCAAACTTACGCGAATATTGAACAAACTGTGCCACGCCGCCCAAGCTGATAAACAAGGCCGAGCCCACAGCAACTGCGCCGCTTTGCGACCTCATATAAAGTATTCCGCCGAAAATTGCCACCAAAGCAATCGAAATATTGTTAATAAGATTAATTGACGGAAACAAAAGCGCCGCATTATATTCCGCGTTGTAGTAGGCATTCATAGCATCATTATTATGCTTATTAAAGCGGTTTGAGATGACTTCCTGTCTGCCATAGGCCTCGATGCTTCTCGCCCCCGAAAACATCTCCTCCGCATAGCCGTTAAGTTCTCCGTATTTTTTAGAGCGCAGGCTGAATAAAGGCCGCACCTTTTTAGAGCGATACCTTGTGAAAATCAAGGAGGCGGGAACGGTGAAGGCAAAAATCAAAATCATCGGTTTAGAAATCTGCCACATAAATATAAGTGAGCCCACAACCGTATAGATACTGGTCATAACCTGAACTAAATCATGCGAAAGAGTGCTGTTTATGGTATCAATATCATAGGAAATATGGCTTATGATATCGCCTGTGGCGTGGGTATCAAAATATCCTACGGGAAGGGTGTTAAGCTTTTCAAAAACCTGCTTACGCATACCATAAATTATTCTTTGACTTAAAAAAATCATCGTTACGGCAATAAGATAAGAAAGCACCGCAGAGGCCGCATAGCAAATCACCATTTTTATAACATTTTCCCAAACTACCGGGAAAACAACGCCGCCCTCATTTTCTATAGCATCAATAGCAATTCCCGAATAACGCGGGCCTAAAAGTGCTAATTGATTTGAAACAAGTGTGAAAATCACGGCGGGAATAAAAAGGTGCCATTGTTTTAAAACATACCCGCCGAGTCTTAGCATTATTCCGCGTTTTTTAGAGGCCTTTATACTTTTATCATTTTTATTATTCAACAAAAGCACCTCCCATTTGCGACTCGCTTATTTCTCTATATTCAGGACAATCCTCAAGCAACTGCTCATGAGTGCCCTTGCCTATAATTTTGCCCTCATCCAAAACCAAGATAACATCGCAGTTTTTAACCGAGCTAATGCGTTGAGCAACTGTAATTATGGTTGAATCAGACATTTCCCTTTCAAGTGCTTTGCGGAAATTTGCCGCTGTTTTATAATCAAGCGCCGAAGATGAATCATCCAATATCAAAATTTGAGGTCTCATAGCAAGTGCCCTCGCTATCAAAATCCGCTGCCGTTGACCGCCCGAAATATTGGTTCCGAACGAGGAGAGCAGCTTTTCATAGCCTTCGGGGAAATCATTTATAAATTCCTCGGCCTGAGCAATTTTTGCCGCACGAATAATTTGGTTATCTGAAAGCTCCCTTCCAAAACAAATATTTTCTTTAATAGTATCGGCATAGATAAAGCCGTTTTGAAGTGCCACGCCGAAAAGCGATGTCAGTTCTTCCCTTGTATATGAGGTGATATTTCTTCCGTTAATCCTAATTTCACCCGAATTCACATCATAAAATCTTAGTAGCAATTTAACAATGGTTGATTTTCCGCTGCCTGTGGCGCCTATTATCCCGAGCCTCCCGCCTTTTGGGAGCGAGAAACTGATGTTTTTAATATTTGGTTTTTTACCCAAATAAGAAAAGGTAACATCATCAAAGGCAATAAAAGCACTATCGTTTGATTCTTTGGTTTTTTCGGTAACCTTAAAACCATCGGGGGTTTTGAGCACCTCGGCTATTCTTTGAGCCGAAACCGCACATTTAGTATACATCGTAAACATTCGCGATATCGACATCATAGCCATCGATATCAATGTAAAATACTGCATAAAAGCAATAACGGTAGCGGCTGAGGAAACCCCTCTTGCCACACAAACAGCCGCCACTGCCACAACGGCCGCTATTCCTATGTTCATAAACAATGTCATAATAGGGTTTACAAGGCTCATAACCATACCGGCATGGCGCTCCTGTCTGGAAAGCTCAGCGTTGACAATATCATATCTATGGTTTTCATATTCGTTTTTAGAAAGCGCCTTGATAACGCGTATTCCCTGAGTATCTTCACGAACAACGCGAACCATTTTATCTATTGATTTTTGAACCTTCATATAAAGCGGAGTGCCTTTTTTTGAAACCCCATACACAGTTAAAAATATAAACGGTAGGGTTGCTATCATAACAAAAGCAAGCGTTTTATCCATAATAAGTGTAATGAATACCCCACCGATGAGCAAAATAGGCGCTCTAACACCCATTCTCTGCATCATACCTATAAAATTATGCACGTTATATGTATCGGTAGTGGTTCTCGATTCAAGAGAAGGGACGGTGAAACGGTCGGTATCTGATGCGGAAAGATAAAGTGTTTTAGAAAATAAATCCTTACGCATTTCTATTGAAAATTTTGAGGTAACGCCTGCCGCCATACGATTGGCAACAATATTGCCGACACAAGCCACCGCGGCGCAAAATATCATGATTACACCGAAAAAAACAATCCTTGCAATATTGGAACTTGCAATAACCTTTTCTAATATATAGCTTAATATGAAGGGCAACAAAAGTTCTGCCAATGTGCCCGTAACCTTAATAGAAAATCCCAAAGCCATTCGCGCTTTAAAGGGCTTTAAGTAGGCCAATATGGTTTTCATTATTTTGCGCCCTCCAAGGTTTCAATAATCTCTTTAGCTTTAATTTCAATTCGGGATAACACGGAATAAAATAATTCGAGCTCCTTTGGCGGTATTTCGGAAACTAAAAGCTCATTCCACTGCTTAGATATTGCGCGAACATGCGGCAAAATCTCAAGCATTTTTTCACTTGGGAAAACCAAGGTTTCTCTTTTGTTTTCTGCATTTGGTGAACGCTTTATAAGTCCCCTATCCTCAAGACTGTTAAGAGTTCTTGCCACCGTGCTTTTATTTAAGCAAAGCTCTTTCGAGAGAAACTCCTGCGATTTTCCGGGATTTCGGCAGATTACCAAAACAAAGGCATGCTGGCCTACGCATAATTTTTCCGTTTCCAACATGAGCGACCTATAATTAGACTGACACCGACTTATGTTATTCAAGGTTTTCATTATTTTCGGCATAGTTATCTCCCTTTTTTAATCGTTGCATTTGCAACTGTTGTGTTTGCAACAATTATATCGCTTATAATAATCAAAGTCAATTAAAAGTTTTCTAACAAAAAACGGCATCCCGCTCGGGATGCCGCCTCTATTACCCATATTAAGCTTTAAATTAACAGTTCGTCTAATTCCTTAAACTTACCGTTATATCTAACGGTTTTAACCTCAAATTTATTAAACTTAAGATTAATGCTTTGTTCGCCTATACTGATAACCGTTTCATCAGGATTTTCACAGTTGTTCATAAGACGAATTAAATATCCTCTGTTATCAACCGCTTTTTTGAGCGTTACGAGCGCAATATTAGTGTTTTCAATCTTAAGCGCCAAATGCCCCTCGCTTTCCTTATGCTCCGATTTCACGGGGAAAACATTTTGAACAAAAGGCTTTTGATTGAACTCTGTTGCCATACGCTCAAGCTCGCACACCTTGTTAACTGCTATTCTAAACGAATAGGTGTGCTCGCACTGGTCTATGTGCTTTACAAAACGGCCCTTCGGCAACAACGGTTGACCGCCGATTGGGTGCGCGCAATATGTAGCACCTCGAAGCAAGGACAGATAAATAGTGTTGTTTTCAAAGCGTGAGCCGTAGATACAGTTATTAAATATCGCAAAGCACTCGTCACCGTTTTTAACGGCAACAAATCTATGTGATACATTTTCGCGCTTATCCTTAAAGAGTGTATCGGTGCCAAACGCTGTTTGACCGATATATTCTCCGTCAATTGAAAGCGGAACTGCTAAGCGCAAAAGCTTGTTGATATCCTGCCAAAATACCGTAACATCAATATCAACATAATCGCGGTTTTTATAAATTTTATAGCATACGCGAGCCTTGCTGTTATCCTTCTCAAAAAACGCCTCAATGGAAAGAAGAATGGGCCCGTTTTCTATAACCTCAACGCTCTTAAGCTCGCCGAAAACGCCCCTCGGCTTGCGCGAAAGCTTAAAGCTTTCAGGCTTTTGACCGAGCATTGCAAGAGAGTTTTTATCCATTGCCCACGGGTCAGCATTGTCCTCAAAAGCAACGGGCAAAAATGCATTCTTGATATATTGCTTGCCGTTTACGATAAAGGATTTTAAAAGTCCTGTTCTCTTATCAATTTCAACTCGTTTTTTGTTGTCCTCGTAAACATAAGCTTCCTCTACCGAATAGCTTTGCTTTGTTACCTCTTGCCTTGTAACCGAGAAGCGAGAAAGTGCCATTGGCTTAAGCTTCGCCTTAAATATAACGCGCTTGCGCCAATCGAGGCTTATATTGCTTTCCTCTTTAATGAGCTGACTGTCAAGCTCGTTGCCTTCTTCATCTAAAACCGTAACCTTTGAGGTGGTCTCAAAATTCCAGTTTTGGTCTTGGAGAGTAAACTCAAACTCAACATTTGTATCAAGCTCATACGGATGGGGATTGAACACAAAAATAGGATAATCCCCCTCGTTTGCGGGCTTTTCGGTCTTGGAAAGCGCAAAGAAGGCGCGGGTTATAAGGCGCTCTGCCTCAAGCAGACCGTGATTTAGAAGCCTTATGCCGTTTTCCTCACCCGATTTAATCGAGGTGCCGGGGAGAACATCGTGGAATTCGCTGTTGAGCAAATCCTCGGTTATCGAACAAATCTCCTTTTGAGGATAATCCATAAGACCGTTCATAGCAGCCGCAGAACAAATCTTTTCAGCAAACATAAGCTGGTTTTCAAGCTCTATATGGAGCCTTTTAAGCTTGCTCATAGTAACATAACAGCCGGGCATACAGATATAAGCCGACTTATCAAACTCGGCCTTCGGCTCAACCTCACTAAAGAATTCCTCGGGGGTTGAGTGAATTATCTCTATATCCTCTTTCTCGGCCTCCTTGATATACTCCTTAATTTCGGTAAGGTCTATCCTGGAGGGGCCGCCGCCGTGATTACCTACGCCCCAAAGTGAACAAACAACTGCTTCCTCTTGGGTATTAATATCACCCTTGATTTTTTGAACGGTTTCACCCAAATGAGAATTATATGCAGTTGTGCGGTTATATTTAATGCGGCTTCCATCAAAGCCTACCCACCAAAACTGCTCGGCTGGAAGCTCAAGCTGACTCTTGTTTGGACGCATGGCAAGATAGCTATCCTGACCGCATTTTTTAATGATTTGAACAAGCCCTCTTGTGTGACCGAAGGGGTCAAAATTTATAGCCGTTTTGGGCGTTACGCCAAACTTTTCTTTAAAGTAGGCTTGACCTTCGCGAATTTGCCGGACAAAGCTTTCGCCCGAAGGCATAGTGCAATCTGGCTGGAGATACCAACCGCCCATTATATTCCATTTGCCCGCCTTTACAAGCTCTTGTATCTTCTTGAAAAGGTTGGGCGCATATTCTTCTATGTATTTATAGAGAGTAACCTCGTTATGACAAAAAATATAATCAAAATCCTCAGCGAGATTGACTGCCGACTGAAATGTTGAAATGGTTGCCGCAGCGCCCTCCTGCCAATCCCATTGCCAAATGGGGTCGAGGTGCGCGTTACAAATCAAATGAACCTTTTTCTTACTCATAATTACCGCTTCCTTTCGGTTTATAAAAATCTATACTAATAATAGCCAAAATTCCCCTCTAAGTCAAGGCTTTCCGGTATAATAAACTACTTTTAAAAACCGTAAAGTCTTATTCGACTTTTTAATGTTTAAAATCAAATAACGCGCCTCTCTAAACTTTTTTTGCACAAACACTTGAAATCCTGCAACCGTTTTGGTAAAATAAGCTTGTCACACAAAATTTAATTAACAAGCAGTTTGAGAAAACTTTCTATTTTTTATAGGAAGTTATATCCTAATGCTTATTTGGCAAAAATGAATTTAGCAAAAATGCAAATTCCCCTTGCCGAGTAAGCTGAGTTTTCTCCTTGCTTGTTAAGTTTTGTGTGACAACAATCGGGGTTTGCGTTTTTCAGTGCGTTAACTTCGGTTGACGCACTTTTTTATTTATATGGGGAAGGAGGAGGAAAAATGGGTGTCGCTTCTTTAGTTTTAGGCATTGTCAGCGTTGCAATTGCAGCTATTTTCCCTGCGGTCGGCTGGATTGGCTCTATCACCGGTATTATAGGTATAATTCTCGGTGCATTAGCTAAAAAGAAAGGTCAAAAGGGTGCTGCCACAGCAGGATTGGTGCTTTCAATCATCGGCACAGCCCTTGCTTTGATTTTATACTTAGCTTGTGCTGCTTGCGTTGCCGGCGTTGCAGGTGCGGTTGACGCTGCTCTCTAATGAGGAAAAGCACCCTTTAACAGGGTGCTTTTTTACCGCCCAACAATTATGTATCCATATCTAACAATTTTTAACCATAATATTCCCACCTATGGAATTTGCTTGCTTGCGGCAATTGTAACGGTTTTTTTGCTGTCTGCCAAAACGGCAAAAAAATACGAATGTAACATTTACGACCTCTTTATAATAGGTGGCTTCGGACTTTTGTTCGCACTGCCCTGCGGCAGTTTTTTATACACAATAGTCACCTATGATATCGACACTATAATTAACAACATTTTAAAAGGCAATTTAAAAATGTTCGGCGGTATTGTTTTTTACGGCGCCTTAATCGGTGGAATTTTAGGTGCAATTATAGGCGTTCGTATCACAAAAACAGCAATACCTAAAATAGAAAAAATAGTAGTTCCATATATCCCAATCGGCCATGCAATAGGAAGAATGGGGTGTGTTCTTGCAGGATGCTGTTACGGAATGAACTACGACGGACCGTTTGCAATATATTACCGCGAGTCTATTGCGGGTGCCCATCAAACTCAGGGCTACTTTCCCATACAAATTCTAGAGGCACTTATTAATCTGGGAATTAGTTTTCTATTAGTGAAATTACGAAAAAAAGCAACTAAAAATTTTCAGTTGCTATCAGTCTATTTGATTTTATATGGATTTTCAAGATTTTTACTTGAATTTCTACGAGGTGATAAACTACGAGGCTTTTATTTTTCACTTTCTACTTCACAATGGTTATCGCTCGGTTTAATTCTTATAGGAAGCATTTATTTAATTTTAATAAGCAGCAAACAAAAACATAAATCCGCATAATACAAAAAGTTAAAACCGTGCTTTAGGGGAATCCTAAAGCACGGTTTTTATATCCTTATATAACCTTTATTTCAATTGTTTCTATAATTACATCCTCTAAGGGCTTATCGCCTGCGCCCACCTTGGTGGTCGCTATGCTATCAACAACATCCATACCCTTTACAACCTGACCGAAAACCGAGTGCTTAAAATCAAGCCAAGGGGTGCCGCCCAACGAAGCATAGGCCTCGGTGATTTCTGCGGGGAAGCCCCTATCCTCTAAGCTTTCCATCTGCATAAGCATACTCTCGGGCACGCTTGAAGCTTGCACGATAAAGAACTGACTGCCGTTGGTATTGGGCCCTGCATTTGCCATCGAAAGCGCGCCGCGAAGGTTATGAAGCTCAACATCAAATTCATCCTCGAAGCTTCTGCCCCAAATCGATTCTCCGCCTATGCCGCTACCCAACGGGTCGCCGCCCTGAATCATAAAATCTTTAATAACACGGTGGAAAATAAGGCCGTTATAATAACCGTTTTTGGCGTGAGTCACAAAATTCTCAACCGTTTTAGGCGCCTTTTCGGGAAACAGCTTTATTTCAATATCTCCCATATTCGTTTTCATCACGGCTACGGTATCGCCGCTTTTTATATCCTCTAATTGATAACAAGACATTTTTATATCCTCCTTTTTTTCTCTATATAATTTTATCAGCATATAAAGCCGTTATCAAGTGTTAATTTTCGTCCTTATAATATTCATAAACCTTTTGCGCTGCCGCGAGATTCATACCCTTTACGGCTCGAAGCTCCTCGACCGAGGCTTCCCTTATCGCCTTTATACTCTTAAAGGCCTTAAGCAGTGCCGCCGCTCTGCTCTCGCCTATTCCCTCAATTTCGGTAAGTGCACTCGATAGCATTTTATTGCTTCTGCGTTTTTGGTGGTAGCCTATAGCAAAGCGGTGAACCTCATCCTGAACCCGCGTTATAAAGGTAAACACATTGCGGTTTGATTTTATAACAATATCTCCGCCTGTTGTTGCAATGGCTCTGGTTTTATGCTTACTATCCTTAACCATTCCGAAAACGGCAACCTCTATATTATGCCTTTTTATGACAGGAAGCACCGCCGATATTTGCCCCTTTGCGCCATCAAGCAAAATTAAATCGGGCAATTTGCTAAAGCTTTCGTCCTCGCGCTTTTCATATTCGCAAAATCTTCGCTCTAACACCTCAGCCATAGACTGATAATCGTCCTGTCCCCCAAAGCCCTTAATTTTAAATTTCCTATAATGAGCCTTATGGGGCTTGCCGTCGACATACACAACCATTCCCGCAACATTTTCATCGCCCGCAGTATGCGAAATATCGTAAGCCTCAATTCTTTTAGGGGGACTGCCGAGTGCCAAAACCGCGGCAAGCTCTGAAAGCACTGCAGACTCTCGGCTTTCGCGAGTTACATTCTTTGAAAGCGCCTCGGCGGCGTTATTGGCGCACATATCAACAAGCGCCCTTTGCTCGCCCTTATATGCCGTTACAATTGATACTCGCCTACCCGCCTTTTCGCAAAGCCACCTTTCGATAAGCTCTTTGCCTTGAAGCTCAACATCAAGCAATATTCTGGGCGGAATTTCCCGCTTATCAGAATAATACTGCTGCAAAAACTCCAAATACATATCGGTTTTGTTTGAAAATCCATCTATAAAAAATTGGTTTTTATCACTGAGCCGATTATCCTTAAAAACCATCACGCCTACACACATCTGCTCACCGATTTGCGCCGCGGCAAAAACATCCTGAGCTTTATATTTAGACATATAAACCTTCTGCTGTTCAGAAAGCTTTTTAATAGCGTTTATTCTATCGCGAAGCTTAGCGGCATATTCAAAATCAAGCCTATCGGCAGCCTCGTTCATACGCTTTGATAATATCGGCAAAATGCCTTGATACGAGCCCTGCTTTATAAAATCTATTGCCGAATCAACGTTTTCGATATATTCCTTATAGGATATTTTTGCCTTGCAGGGTGCATCGCAAAGCCCTATATGAAAATTAAGACAGGGCTTTGAGGGCTTATCGAAGGAGCGATTGCAGTCGGGAAGCTTAAAGATTTTTCTAACCTCGTCTACCGTATCCTTCACAACATATCCCGAATAATATGGGCCTATATACTGCGCCGCTTTATCATCGGTTTGCATACTCGTTGTGATTTTTTTCCATTTCTCTCCCGTTATCTTAATATAATGGTATCCCTTATCGTCCTTAAGCAAAATGTTATATTTAGGTTGGTTTTGCTTTATAAGCGAATTTTCCAAAATTAACGCTTCAAATTCGCTATCGCAAATAATATAATCAAAATCATCGACCAAGGAGACCATTTTTCTTACCTTTTCGGTATGATTCACACCCGAGCCAAAATACTGCGTAACACGGTTTTTAAGCGCTTTGGCTTTTCCTATATATATAATGCTGCCGTTTTTATCCTTCATTATATATACACCTGGCAAGCACGGCAGCATATTGGCCTTTTTCTTAAGCGCCGCCGTTTTTTCGCCGTTTGGGGGAAAATTCATATAAAAGTCTCCTTTCTCCATATTGATTTTAAACACAAGCTCGTATATAATTTATATGAGGTAATGCTTATGAGAAAACTATACATTATTATTGCCGTTATGGCAAGCCTTGTTATGATATTATGCGGATGCTCTCAGGCCTTTGCAAACACCGAGCAGCGTGAGCGCACAACCGTTATCGTGCCTACAGATAATACCGTTAACGGCTACCGCGAGGAAAGCAATTCGGCGAGCAGTAACTACTCAAATCCGCCGCCGCAATTTAACGAGAGCAGCAGCTCACCCAAAAACAATAAAGATGAGCCTATCCTTTACTATGCCAACACAAATTCTCTCAAATTTCATTTCTCCGATTGCTATCACGCCAAGAAAATCAAAAATGAAAACCTTTATATAACCGAAAGCCGAGAGGAGCTTATTCGGGATGATTATGCTCCCTGCCTCGTTTGTAAGCCCTAACCTATTTTAACCTACATAAAAAATAAAAGCAATAAAAACTGCGCCGACAGCCAAAAACTGCCGGCGCAATATTACTCTTTGCAAAAAATAATATTTAACTTATCGAACCTGTTGCCCTATGCATTAGCATTAAGCTTTGTAACAAGCTGAGACTTCTTTCTCGCTGCATTGTTCTTATGAAGAAGGCCCTTTGCAGCAGCCTGGTCTAATTTAACAACAGCAACCTTTACAGATTCTGCAGCCTCAGGTGCTTTAGCATCAATAGCAGCATCAGCCTTTTTAATAGCAGTTCTTAAAGCAGAACGATAAGCCTTGTTACGCTCATAATTGGCTTTAGCAACAGCCACGCGCTTCTTTGCAGACTTAATATTCGGCATAGTGACACCTCCTAACATTTTCTCACATCACGGACTATAATATCACAACAAAAATGAAAAATCAAGAACTATTTTTATAATATATAGGTATTTATCGTGGTTTTTTACTCGTTTAAAGAACTTGCCCCATTTTTTATTAAACCCGATAAAATCAATTTTTTAATTATCCCTACCACCGCAAAAACCGCCAAAGCCGCGCTTATAACGATTCCTATGATAAGCACTATCGTAACCGAGGACGAAGCGGACTGCTTCGGCGCATTTAAAGTAAAGCTTGCGAATATCTCGCGCACCTCCTGGGAGGTTTTTTCTCCGCTGTTATAAAAGCTTAAATAATAGCTCTTGCCGCCGCAAACCGTTATGTATTGCGTGGAGGTATAAACGCCGCCGCTATCGGTGAGTGTTTCAACGACCTCTATATATTTTCTGCCGCCGTTTTCCACAAGCCTTGGCTCAACTTCCCTTCGAGCAGCAAAGGCGCTGACAAACTCATTCGTTTGCTCATTGTCAAGATAGGATAAATCAATAATCTCGGCTGAAAAATTATCGGTAAATGCCGATAATCTAATCTCTATGCTGTTATCGGTTGAAACAGCAAGGTATAACATTCCGTTTTTATTGAAATATGAATTAAGCTCACTCGTATCAATATTCAGTTGCTTGGAAATTTCATCAAGATTCTCGTCTTTATGCGCAGATATAAAGTTTTCGCCGACCGTTATGTTAAAATCAGGCTCGGTCGCCGAAACACAAAACGAAAGTGCCAGCATCAGCACCGCCGCAAAGCATATTATCCTTGATTTCAAAAAATCACCTTAATCTATATTATTTTGCCTTTTCGCCGCAGTTAAAGTATTTTTCATAAGCATCGCAATTGTCATCGGTCCAACGCCACCGGGAACGGGGGTTATATAAGAGCATTTTCCCTTTACTGCATCGTAATCCACGTCGCCGCAAAGCTTACCGTCAGCCCTATTCATTCCAACATCTATAACCACAGCACCCTCTTTTACCATATCGGCGGTAACAAAGCGCGGTCGGCCGACCGCCGCCACCAATATATCGGCGTTTTGGGTAATTTTTTCAAGATTCTTTGTTTTAGAGTGGCAAACAGTAACCGTTCCGTTTTTATGCAAAAGCAGCATTGCCATCGGCTTGCCCACAATGTTCGAGCGCCCTATAACCACACAGCTTTTACCCTCGGGACTTATGTTATAAAACGATAGCATTTCCATAATTCCCGCAGGGGTGCAGGGTAGAAAATCATACTTGCCAATCATAATTTTTCCCACATTTACGGGATGGAAGGCATCAACATCCTTATTAGCATCAATAGCCGCTATTACCGCACTCTCATTTATATGTGATGGCAAGGGTAGCTGACACAAAATTCCGTTTATACCCTTTTCGTTGTTAAGAGTATGTATAAGCGAAATAAGCTCGTCCTCGGTAGTGCTTTTTGGAAGCAGGTATTCGTGGGATACTATTCCCAATGCCTCACAGGTCTTTTTCTTATTTGCTACATATATTTGAGAAGCGGGGTCCTCTCCCACAAGAATAACCGCCAAAGAAACTGTTATTCCCTTTTTATTAAGCTCTGCCACCTCAGAAGCAACAGCCTCTTTTACTGCGGCCGATACCGCTTTTCCGTCAATGATATTACTCATCTTTTTCATCCTCTTTAATATCTGTATCTTCTTCCTCGAATTGAGGTGCGAAAACCGCCTCGTATTCTAAGGCCTTATCGCCGGAAGCTATTCTTTTCCTTATAAGCACCAACGCAATAAGGCAGCCTATTGAAGCGATAATTGAAAGCAGTGCCGAAACTCTTATCGAGCCGAGCATAAGACTATCGGTGCGCAAAAGCTCAATAACCGCTCTGCCCGCACCATACCATATACCATACATAAGTGTTACCTCACCGCTAAAACGGCGGTTGCGACTAAGCCTATTTATTATAAAGAAGCCTGCAATACACCAAACAGACTCATATAGGAAGCAGGGATGAACCAGCCCCTCGCCCATTTGCATAATTGTTCGAGTGCTTTGCATACCCCACCAGCTGCTTCCTGTAAAAGCGCCGTATGCCTCTTGATTAACAAAATTGCCCCAGCGGCCGATACCCTGCCCTATAAGAAAGCCGAGCGCCGCCAAATCGAACATATCAAAAACCTTGATTTTTTTAATATAGCTCATAAGCGCACCACACAAAAAGGCACCTATTACGCCGCCGTAAATGGCAAGCCCCGCAAAGCCTGAGGAGTCGCCAAAGCCGAAAAAGTCACCTATACCGTTTAACCTTTCACCGTCGAAAATCACATAATAAAGACGGGCGGATAAAATTGCCACAGGCGTTGTAACCAATATAACATCAAGCATTTTATCTGCATTTATGTTAAATCTTTTTGCGTTTTTAACCCCGTAAATAATGGCCAATAAAAACCCTAAGGCAATTATTATGCCATACCAATAAACATCCCAGCCCTTGCCGATGGGAATGGTAAACGCTATGGGCCTAAGCGTTAAATCTATTCCGAAAATTGTAACATCGTAGCTCATAATTATTTCTCCCTTGGGTTGATTACCGATAAAACGGCATTATCCTCATCAAAAACATCAAGTCTGCGCATAACATCATCATAGGTGACTGTTTTAAGCAGTCGCAGTTCTTCAAACAGGTCATAATCGAACATCGCACAGTCAACCAGCCTCATTGCAAGTCCCTCAACGCTGTTAAAACGGCGAATTGCATCACCATACATCCCGCATTTAACGGCAGAAAAGAGCTTTTTATCGACTCCCTCTACCCTAATTCTTGCAATCTCCTTTTTAATCTCCTCGGCAACTACCTTCGGCTCGCGAGACTCACCCTCAAAAATAACCGCCGCATAATCTCTGCCCGTGAAATATTCACAGTCGAAATCATCGTTTATAAGCCCCTCGTTCATTAGTTTTTCATAAAGCGGAGAGGCATCGCCGCAGATAATCTGAAGCAGCAGCGCCACGCAAACCTTGCTTTTTAGTCGACGATACGGCGATGCTATCTTCTGCTTAAAGCCTAGGCAAAACATCGGCATAGCGACCTCAAGCTTTTGTTCAACATAATTTGATACTACTGTTTGGGGTTCGTTGATTTCTCCGCGTTCAATCGTAACGGGCGCAACATTTAAAATGCCCTTTTCTATCTGCGAAAGCACCTTATCGGTATCAATATTACCCACAATGCAAATAAACATATTTGAGGGGTTATAGAATGTTTCGTAGCATTTATATAATAGCGAGCTGTCTATTTGAGCTATAGATTCGGTAGTTCCCGCTATATCAATTCTAACAGGGTGGCTGTGATACATCTGCATAAGCATATTAAACATAACACGCCAAGAAGGACTATCATCATACATCCTTATTTCCTGACCGATTATTCCCTGCTCCTTTTTGACGGTGGCCTCGGTAAAATACGGCGACTGCACAAAGGAAAGCAGTATTCCTAAATTTTCGTAGAATTTATCACTGCAGGAAAATAGATAACAGGTGCGGTCAAAGGAGGTAAAGGCGTTAGCGGAAGCACCCGTTTTGGCATACTTGCTAAAGGCATCACCGTCCTCGCTCTCAAAGAGCTTATGCTCAAGAAAATGGGCAATACCCTCGGGAACACAAACCTGCTCCCCGCCGTTTTTTGAAAAGCAGGTATCAATCGAGCCGTATTTTGTTCCGAAAATCGCAAAGCTCGATTTATACTGCGGCTTTTCCATAATATAAATTTTAAGTCCCGATTCGTGCTCGGCTAAAACATAGCTTTCACCGATTGGGCTTTCAAAAAGTTGTTTTTTCATATTATTCACCTTGTTTCCTGCGGCATAAGCTTATAAACGGTATGAAGCTGTGCACCCTCGGCCGCACGAATTACATCTTCGCGGCTAACAGCCGAAATAAACCCTGCTACCTGTTCGGGTGAATAGGGAATTTCATCGTGAGCCTTAAGCGAATACCATACATCGATAAGGCGCTGACTATCATTGTAGGAATTAAGCGAATCGATAATTCCCTTAATCGATGATTCAAATTCAAAATCGCTGAACTCTCCGCGCTTCATAATATCGAGCTGATTTAGTATTTCGGACTGCGCTTTATCGGCGTTAGCCGCTTCAACACCGCTGTCAACCATAATCATACCCTTTACCTTAACGGCAGATGCCGAGCAATAATAGCAAAGGCTCATCTTTTCTCTTACATTAGTAAAAAGCCTCGAATAAGGCGCGCCGCCGAAAATATCACACATAACGGTAAGCGCCGCGGCGGTCTTATCATCGCCCGCAAGCTCAGAGGAAAAGCCCATAACGAGCTTGCCTTGAGCAACATCAAACCTTTCGCAAACCGTTTTAACCTCTTTAGCTTTTGCGGTGGCTTTGGTTGATAAATGCTCTATGGCTTGCTGCCTGTCAATAGAAGAAAGCCTTTGAGAGAGTGTATCAAAAAGACCGGCAGGCATTGACCTTGCCACAACATTAACCCTTAAAAACGCCCTTGAAAGCATATTCTGCCAAGCGCCGTATAGCGAGGTGCAGGTAATATCCTTTACGGTATCAATAGTTCCACATTTTGAAACGCCGTAGTCCTCGCCTTGATACATTTCTTCAATAAGGCGCTTACGCGCATAGGTGCGCTTTTCGCTTATTTCACCCTCTATATGCTCGATTGCCTTGCGCTTTTCGCGCTCAACATCAACGCTTAAAAACGCATTATCCTCAACACTCGGCTCAAAAATCAGACTTGTAAGCAGCTCGATTGCTTGCTTTGAAAGCTCCTCACCATCAAGTGTGAAACGGTCTTCAATAACCGAAACCGACATTTTAAGAAGCTGATAATCCCCAACCTTTTCTGCCGAGGCAGAAAGCTCTGCGCCGTAAAGCTTATTGAGCTTATAATTAAGCTTTGAAAAGCTCGGATATTGACTGCCGCAGCTCGTTAATATGAAAGGAAGCAGTGCGTTCAAAGCCGCCGTTTCCTCTTTGAGCGGCAGATAAAAATTGAAGGAAATAATGTTTGTATTAAAGCGCTCATTTTTTATAAATAAGCCCTCAGCACCCTTTGCTAACTTGGTTATCATATCGGCCATAATACCCTCCGAATAAATTATTATATAGATTATACCACTTTTGCTCAGTAAGTAACAGTATTTTTTTTAAAAATATTCGAAATATTTTGTTATCCTAGTGCTATATGTAGAAGAAAGTCAGTTTTTTCTTGTATTTTACAATATATTGTGGTATAATTGTCAATAATTATATACATAGGTGGTTTTGTTATGAAATGTCCTTATTGCGGTTTTGAAGAAAGCAAGGTTATCGACTCTCGCCCTACCGATGAGGGTGAACGCATTCGCCGTAGACGCGAATGTCTTAAATGCACTCAGCGCTTTACAACCTACGAAATCATTGAAAGCTTACCCATCATTGTAATTAAGAAGGATAAGTCGCGTGAAAGCTTTGACCGTCAAAAGCTGATGACGGGTATGCTCCGCGCCTGCGAAAAGCGCCCCGTTTCCATCGAAACGCTTGATAGAGCTATTGATGACATTGAGGCTATTATCCAAAACACCCTTGACCGCGAGGTAAGCAGTGATAAAATAGGCGAGCTTGTTATGGACAAGCTTAAGGATATCGATGAGGTGGCCTATGTTCGTTTTGCCTCGGTTTATCGTCAATTCAAGGATATAAATACCTTTATGTCCGAATTAAATAAGCTACTTAAAAACTGAGGTCCTTTTAATGAATAATAACGAACTTTTGGCAGAGCTTTTACTGCCCGGCATAGATAAATCTCCCGAATATTATGAAAATCTTTACCCTGCGCGCAATCTTCCCGAAGGCGCGCGGGTTACTCGTGTTGCGCCGAGCCCAACAGGGTATCTCCACCTCGGAACGCTCTTTACATCACTCGTTAACCGCATAACAGCAACAACCTCTGGCGGTATATTCTTCACAAGAATTGAGGATACCGATAAAAAGCGCGAGGTTATAGGCGGTATTGAGGATATTATTGATGGGCTTAACCGCTTCGGCGTGAATATAGACGAAGGCTTTATAAGCGGCACCACCGAAAAGGGTGATTACGGCCCTTATCAGCAAAGTCACCGCGCCGAAATATATCAAACCTATGTTAAGGATTTAATCAAAAAGGGCTTTGCGTATCCCTGCTTCTGCACGGCCGAGGAATTAGATGCCGTGCGAAAAGTTCAGGAAGAAAATAAAATCCGAACAGGCTATCACGGCGAATATGCCCGCCACCGCAACATAAGCTATGATGAGGCGAAGGCGCTTATAGACGAAGGCAAGCCGTTTGTTATTCGTCTGCGCTCGAGCGGAAGCGAGGAAAACCGAATTGCTTTTGATGATACTATAAAGGGCAAAATAGAAATGCCTCAAAACGATGAGGATTTTGTTTTGCTTAAATCAGACGGTATTCCTACCTATCATTTCGCTCACGCAATTGATGACCACCTTATGCGCACAACCCATGTGCTTCGCGGGGACGAATGGATTTCATCTGTTCCGAAGCATATCGAGCTGTTTAAGGTGCTGGGCTTCTCAGTGCCTAAATACGGCCATGTTTCCCCAATTATGAAGCTTGATAACGGTGCAAAGCGCAAAATTTCAAAGCGCAAGGACCCTGAAGCCGCTGTTCATTTCTTTGCAGAGCAGGGCTATGATTCAAGCAGCGTTATTGAATATCTTATGACCATCGCCGCCTCTGATTTTGAGGATTGGCGCCGCGCAAATCCCACCGAGGATTACCGTAAATTCAAATTTAATCTTAAAAAGATGAGCGTTTCGGGCGCACTCTTTGATGAAAATAAGCTTAACGATGTAAGCAAAATCAAGGTTTCGCAAATGAAGAGCGATGAGGTTTATCAAAAGCTCACCGATTGGGCAAAAGAGTTTGATAATGAATTTTACGCTCTGCTCACTCGTAACCCCGATTTCACCAAAGCGATGCTATCTATCGACCGTGACGATGCTAAAAAGCCGCGCCGCGATATTGCAAAATGGAATGAAGCAAAGGAATATTTTGCTTTCTTCTTTGATGAGCTGTTTGCCCCCGATAACACTCTGCCCGAAAGCGTAACCGCCGAGGATGCCAAAAAATTCCTTCAAAGCTATAAATCTGTTTATGATAAAGCCGATGACCGCCAAGCTTGGTTTGAAAAAATCAAGAGCTTAGCCGGCCCCTTAGGCTTTGCGGCAGAAACGAAGGAATATAAGCAAAACCCCGATATGTTCAAGGGCAGCGCAGGCGACCTTAGCACCATTCTTCGTGTTGCTGTAACGGGGCGCTTCAATACCCCCGACCTATGCAGTATAATGGCGGTTTTAGGCAAAGAAAAATGCTTTGAGCGCATCAATTTGATGATAAATTCCCTTTAAAGAGGTATAAAAATGGAAGAAAACAAGGTTTTAACAGAGGAAACTGAAATCAAACCCTCTAATTTTATTCACGATTTTATTGACGAGGACCTATCCGAAGGCGTTTATGATAGAGTGCAAACTCGTTTTCCGCCCGAGCCCAACGGCTATTTGCATATAGGTCACGCAAAGGCTATTTGCATAGATTTCGGCACCGCTGAAAAATATAGCGGCAAATGCAATCTCCGCCTTGACGATACTAATCCCACCAAGGAAGACGTTGAATATGTTGACGCTATTATGGAGGATATCAAGTGGCTCGGCTTTGATTGGGATAATGTTTATTATGCCTCTGATTATTTTGATTTCATCTATGAATGTGCAATAAAGCTCATTGATAAAGGGCTTGCCTATGTGGATGAATCCTCGCCGGAGGAAATTCGCGAAATGCGCGGCACTCTCACCGAGGCGGGCAAGGAAAGCCCCTATAGAAATCGTCCGACCGAAGAATCTCGCGATTTGTTTGCTCGAATGACTGCAGGCGAATTCGATGAGGGACAGATGGTGCTTCGCGCTAAGATTGATATGAGCTCCTCAAACCTTAATATGCGCGACCCGATAATTTACCGCATTTTAAAAGCATCGCACCATAGAACAGGTGATAAATGGTGCGTTTATCCTATGTATGACTTTGCGCATCCGCTTTCCGATGCGCGCGAAGGCGTAACCCATTCGCTTTGCTCGCTTGAATTTGAAAACCACCGCCCGCTTTATAATTGGGTGCTTGAAGCCGCCGATATAAAAGGCGGACCGAGGCAGATTGAATTTGCAAGAATGAATGTTAACTATACCCTCACAAGCAAGCGTAAATGCTTAAAGCTTGTAAACGAGGGCTTGGTTTCGGGCTGGGATGACCCCCGTATGGCAACTATATGCGGTATGCGCCGCAGAGGCTATCCCGCAAAGGCAGTTAGAGATTTCGTTGATAAAATCGGTGTTTCAAAGGCGCATAGCGTTATAGATTACGCTCTGCTTGAATCCTGTGTTCGCGATTATCTCAATGAAAACGCCGATAGAGCTATGGCTGTGCTTCGTCCTCTTAAGGTGATTATAGATAACTATCCCGATGATAAGTGCGAGAATATCGAGGTTGAGATTAATCCAAATAAGTCGGAGCTTGGCTCGCGCTCGGTTACCTTCTCTAAGGAAATATATATCGAGCAGGATGATTTTATGTTAGACCCACCCGGCAAATATTTCCGTTTGTGCCCGCAAAAAGAGGTTAGACTCAAAGGTGCATATTATATAAAATATGCTTCTCACGAGACAGATAGTAACGGCAATATAACCGCCGTTCACTGCACCTATGACCCCGAAAGCCGCGGTGGCGAAACCCCCGATGGCAGAAAGGTTAAGGGCACTCTGCATTGGGTTGATGCCAAAAATTCTATTGATGCCGAGGTTAGACTCTACGATAGATTATTCACCGTTGAAAATCCAAGCGATGAGGAGGGCGTTTCCTCCTTTGCCGATAACCTCAACCCTGAGTCGCTAACCGTTATATCCGGTTGTAAGCTTGATGCCTCGCTTGAGAGTGTTGCTATCGGTGAAACCTTCCAATTTATGCGTCAGGGTTATTTCACGATTGATAAAGATTCTACGAAGGAAAAACTCGTCTTTAACCGCACCGTTGCGCTTAAGGATTCGTTTGCTAAAAAGAAATGATTAAGGTTAATGATATTTTAAGGTATCTCGATGGGCTTTTTCCGCTTGAGAGCGCGTGTGAATATGATAATGTCGGTCTCTTAGTCGGCGATGAAAACGCCGAGGTTAAAACCGCTCTTTTAGCGCTCGACTGCGATAAAAATGCCGTTTTAAAGGCCATCAAGCTGGGCGCCGAGCTTATAATCACGCACCACCCCGTAATTTTTGATGGCATAAAAACCGCACTCTCAGATAGTGTTGTTTCTACCCTTATTAAAAATAATATTTCGGTGATATCTATGCATACAAATATGGACATTGCCGAAAATGGTGTTACCGAAACGCTGTGTGAGGCGCTTGGCTTTTATGATATTAAGCCGTTTACCGCAGGCGATGAATTTATACTTCGCAGTGCCAAAACCGATATAGGCGATGCCGATAAGCTGGCGCAGCATATTAAAAATGTTTTGGGCGGTAGCGTTAGATATGTGGGCACTAAAAAGTCTATCAAAAATCTGCTTGTCTGCTCGGGCTCTGGCGGCGATTTCTTGGCCGATGCTATCGTAGGCGATTTCGATGCGCTGGTTACGGCAGACATTAAACATAACATTTTTATAGATGCTATAAACGCCGATATTGCACTTTTCGATGCGGGGCATTATCATAGTGAAAATGTTGTTCTCCGTCCCCTCGCCGCTCGGCTGAAAACGGCATTTTCTGATACCGAATTCCATATTTTTGATAACATTAAAATTAAATCAATATAAAATGCAAAAAGTCGAGTAATATTACTCGGCTTTTTTGCATATTGGGCAAGCCTTTTTTCATAACCTTTAACGAGATATGAAAGAAGGTTTTATTTATGAAATTCCTTATTATAACAAAAAAGCATATTATGCTTGCCATCACCGCCGTTTTAGCCGTAACGCTAACTGCGGTGGGTGCGGCGGTTGTAGGGGCTCAAAGCGAGAGAAAATTACCCATTTATTGTGTCGAAACCGATAAAAAACAGATTGCCATTTCCTTTGATGCGGCTTGGGGCAGCGATGATACCGAAGACCTCATAAGCATTTTAAAGGAATATGAGGTTCCGGCAACCTTTTTCGTTGTGGGAACTTGGGTTGATAAGTATCCGGAAGCTGTGAAAATGCTATCCGATGCAGGCCATCAGGTGCAAAACCATTCAAATACCCACCCTTATATGACTCAGCTATCCCGCGAGCAGATGAAAAACGAGCTTATCGCCTGCAATGAAAAAATCGAGAAAATCACCGGCGTTGCCCCTACCCTGTTCCGTCCGCCCTACGGCGACTACGATACACCCACCGTCGAGGCCGTTGAATCACTTAATATGTTTGCAATTCAATGGGACACAGACTCTCTTGACTGGAAATCGGGCGCCACACCCGATAGCATTTGCAAGCGGGTTACAAGTAAGGTTAAAAACGGCTCTATTGTCCTGTTTCACAATGACGCAGAGCACACACCCGAAGCCCTTCCCACAATCCTCAAATGCCTCAAAGATGAAGGCTATGAATTTGTATTTATTGAGGATTTGATTTATAAAGATGATTTTGAAATAAAACACGATGGAACGCAATGCAAAATTAAAGAATAAAGAAAAAATAATAAATAACAAATAATAAAAAATGAGCCGTGCGATCGCACGGCTTTTACATATTGTTTCGCTATGCGAAACACCAAAATTATTATTTATTATTTATTATTTATTCTCTTATCTTTTGATTTTTCTTACAAGTGTGAGAATTAAAAACAGCACCAAATTTGTGAGCACTATTGCGGCGCCGGTTGGCATATCAAAAAAGAACGAAAGCGAAATGCCGATTAAAAAAGCAATCGAAGAAACCAAAACCGAAACGGTTACGGTGGCCCTATATTTTTTGCAAATTCGCATAGAGCTTAATGCCGGAAAGGTTATAATACTCGAAATGAGCAACGCTCCCATAGCGCGCATTCCGATAACCACTATAACGGCGGTAAGCACTGCCGAAAGGCTATTATAAAGCTTCACATTAACGCCCGTTGCCACGGCAAAATCCGAGTCGAACGCCGATATAAAAAGCTTTTCATAAAAAAGCACATATATAACTATAACCGCAACCGCACAAATAATTGAGGTTATAACATCACCGCGGCTAAGCGCCAAAATACTACCGAACATATAGTTGCTTATATCGGTATTCATACCGGTTGTTAGGGTTGCGACAATAATACCTACTGCAAGCGCGCTGCTCGAAATGATTGCAATTGCGGCATCGCCGTTTATTTTACTGTTTGAATCAAGGCGAAGCAGCAAAAAGGCGGCTATAATTACTATTGGTATCGAAAATTTAAGCGGAGCCACGCCGAGCGCGAGTGCCACCGCCGCCGCACCGAAGGAAACATGCGAAAGCCCGTCACCGAGCATTGAAAAGCGCTTGAGCACTAAATTAACGCCCAAAAGTGCCGCGCTTATTGAAATAAGCAATCCCACAACAATTGCCCTTTGCGCGAAAGGATAGGAAAGAATTTCTTTTAAATACTCCATCATTCGTTCCCCCTACTCTGCTGCAAAAATTGCTCACTTGTTCCAAAGAAAAAACCGTTATCCGAAAGGCTTAATATATGCTTCGCCTCTATGGCGGCACGCTCTATATCGTGGGAAATCATTATGATTGTCATTCCACGCTGATTGAGCCTTTTTATAAGCGCATATAATTCCTTTTGAGAAAAGCTATCAAGACTGTTTGCAGGCTCATCAAGCAACAAAACCTTATTTGCCGCACACATAGCGCGACAAAGCAACACCTTTTGCGCCTCTCCGCCCGAAAGCTCACTAAAGGGCTTATCGCGCAGAGCCTCAATATCCAAAAGGCGCATATTATCGCGGGCAATACTGCGGTGGTGAGCCCCACATCCAAGCCCCAAAAAATGCTTGCCCGCAAAGCCCGACATAATAACCTCCATAACGCTTGCAGGAAAATCCCTTTGCGACTGCGTTTTCTGAGGGAGCCAGCCTATATCTCTGCGAGTGATTGAATTTAAAGAAATTTCTCCGCTATGCTTCACCTGCATACCGAGAAGCAATCGCATAAGTGTTGTTTTGCCCGAGCCGTTTTCACCTACTACACAAAGGTAATCTCCGTGCAACACCTCAAAGGACAGATTTTTAAAGACCTCTCGGTTTTCATAAAAGGCCGAAAGGTTTTTTACCTTTATAAGCGGCGTCATCTCATTCCCTCCTCAAGCGCTTTAGCGTTTCGATACATTATATCAACATAAGTTATATTCTTTTTAAAATCATCAAGCGTTACATTATGCGCCGAGTGAAGCTCAACAACCTCTACGCCCGTTTGCTCCGAAAGCGCCTTTGCAATAGTTTTATTGCTAAGCTCGGTGCAAAAAACCGCTTCTATTTTTCTTTGCTTTATAACCGATACCAGCCTTGACATTGTTTTAACGCTGATATCCGCACTCGCGGCACAGCCGCCGAATGCGGCATCGTGCTCAATTCCGAGTTCCTCAGTTAAATATAAAAACGGAAAACGGTCGGCCACTAAAATGAATTTATCTCGCTTTAAATCTACTGTTTTTTTGATTTTTTCTGTTGCAAGCTCTATCTCGCTAACATATTTTTGAGCATTTTCCTCGTATTTAAGGGCATTTTTGCGGTCAATTTCGCAAATTAAATCCTTTATAGCCAAAACCATAGCGGCGGCGTTTTTAGGCGAGGTCCAAATATGCTCATCGTCCGAATGAGAATGCCCCTCGTGACTATGGGTATGCTCGGATATTGAAAGCGCCTCATTATCAATGAGCGAATGAGCGTTTATCTCACTATCGGCTAAAACTCCATTCACCCAAGCATCAGATTCTCCGCCTATATACAAAAACAAATCGCACCTTGCAATGCTTCTAATATCGCTCGGCTTCGGCTCAAAGGAGTGAACCTCGCTTCCCGGTGAAATAAGCAGCTTTATATCGGCGCTATCCCCGCATACCGTGCGGGCAAAATCATATAAAGGGAATATGGTTGTTACGATGCTTGGCTTGTCCCCCGGCTTATCGCCTCCAAGCGCGGTGCAGGAGCAGAGGAAAAGCGCGCAAAGCAGTATCGCTATAATTCTTTTCATTGTTTTGCACAATCCTCACAAAGCCCGTAAAGCACAGTTTTAAACGCGTTGATTTTAAAGCCGTGTTCTGCCTTAATATGCTCGCCGAGCTTCTCAATCTCAGAGCACTCCAAATGAATAAGCTTGCCGCAGCTCTCGCATTTTAAATGCGAATGCTCGCGACATTCATCAGCCAAATACTGATAGCAAGCGCTCTCGCCCGAGCTCTGCACATATTTTCGCACCTTGCCCATACCTACAAGTCTTTCAAGATGGCGATAAACGGTTGTTCTCCCCACCGATTTGCCGCTTTTTTGCAAAAGCTCGCAAAGGCTATCGACCGAAAAGTGCCTCTTCGCATTTTTGCTTATAATTGCTTCTATTGCCTCACCCTGACGGGTGCGATAAGAGCTACCAAATGACATTCAAAGCCCTCCAATTTGAAATCGAATTTCATTTTCAAATTATATACCAAAATTTTAAGATTGTCAATAAAATATCATTCCTTGTAAATTTAAATATATTGTAGTATTATGTATATGTATGAAATTTACGGAGGTAAAAAATGAAATTCCCCGAAAAAATTTTAAAGCCTGTTAAAAAAATAAACGGCGGCGCGCATCTCCCCCACCTTAAAAATACCGCCGAAATAGAAACGATTGCGCTCCCCTCGCCGAAAGAGGTTTTTATCCCTCTTTCCCAGCATATCGGTGCCCCCTGTGAGCCGATAGTGCAAAAGGGTGATAAGGTTTATGTGGGCACCATTATTGCCGAAAGCAGCGCTTTTGTCAGCGCTCCTATTCACTCAAGCGTTTCGGGCACGGTTATCGGTATAGTCGAGCGACCGCTCAATGATGGCTTGCTCTCAAAATGTATCGCTGTCGAGTCGGATGGTGAGATGACTCCCGACCCAAATCTTAAGCCCTATGAGATTAATTCTGCCGAGGATATAGCCGCGGCGGCAAAGGCCTGCGGTCTTGTTGGATTGGGCGGTGCAGGCTTCCCCACTCATATCAAACTTTCTCCCTCTAAGGACACAAGTCTTGATACTTTGATTATAAACGCCGCCGAGTGCGAGCCCTACATAACTTCGGACTACCGCGAATGTATGGAAAATTTTGACGATATTATCGAGGGCGTTTATTTAGTAAAGCAAGCGCTTGGGCTTAAAAAGGTTATTATCGGCGTTGAAAGCAATAAGCCTAAAGCGATTGAAAAGCTTATGCTGATTGCCGCTGACCATCGCGATTTTGATGATACGGTTAAGCTTATGTGCCTACCTGCTACATATCCGCAGGGCGCCGAAAAGGTTATCGTTTATTCTGCAACCGGCAGAAAAATACCCTCAGGCGCACTACCGAGTGATGTTGGCTGTATTGTTATGAATGTAACGAGCATCGGCACACTTTACCGATTTATAAAAACAGGTATGCCGCTCGTTTCAAAGCGTATAACGGTGGATGGCACCGCTATTGCAAACGGAAAAAACATTTTAGTTCCAATAGGCACTCCGATAAGCGATATTTTGGATTTTGTAGCCCCCGTTTGTGAGGATGCCGACCGAATATTAATGGGTGGACCTATGATGGGCAACCCCGTAGTTTGCGATACTGCGGTTATCGAAAAACGCACAAACGCGATTTTAGTTATGCGCCCCGAAAAGCCCGCCGAAGCTACTGCCTGCATTCGTTGCGGCAGGTGCGCAAATATATGCCCTATGAATTTATATCCCGCTATGGTCGACACCGCTCACCGCACAGGAAACTCACAAAAATATCTTTCGCTCAACATAAACGCTTGTATTGAATGCGGAAGCTGTTCCTATGCTTGTCCGGCCAAGAGACCGCTCACCCAAATTATGCGAGTAGCCAAAGCGGAAGTTAGGAGGATGAAAAAATGAATAAAATTTTAGCCGCTTCCTCTTCCCCGCTTTTTCGGCACGCCGATTCAACCCGCGGAATTATGGCAGATGTTATTATTGCACTTTGCCCCGCGGCGATTTATGGATTTTTCCTTTTCGGCATTAAAGCCGTTTTGGTTGTTGCAACCACCATCATAAGCTGTGTATTATCAGAGCTTTTATGGAATTTGGCGCTAAAAAAGAAGCAGACCGTCGGCGACCTTTCTGCCATTGTTACGGGACTGCTGCTCGGAATGAACCTGCCTTCCACCACTCCGCTTTGGATAGCGGCAATCGGCGGCGCGGCAGCAATTATCGTTGTTAAGCAGATGTTCGGCGGTATCGGTTATAACTTTGTAAACCCCGCAATTGCCGCAAGAATTATTTTGCTTGTTTCCTTCCCAAGCTATATGACCGCTTTTAGAGAGCCCATTTCCGATGCCGTAACCTCGGCCACACCTCTTTTGGATTCTGCAAACTATACAGTAAAAGAATTATTCCTCGGTATGCACGCAGGCTCACTTGGCGAAACCAGCGCATTTTTATTGTTGCTCGGCGGTTTATATCTAATTGTCCGAAAAGTTATAAGCCCCATTATTCCGCTATCCTTTATAGCCTCGGTGGCGCTGTTGTCCTTCGTTTCGGGCGATAATGTGCTAAAGGCTATTTTGTCGGGCGGCTTAATGCTCGGCGCTATCTTTATGGCGACCGATTATACAACAAGTCCTATAACTAAAATAGGAAAGCTTATTTTCGGTATTGGCTGCGGTATTATAACCTTTGTTATCCGCCGTTTTGCCTCTCTGCCCGAGGGTGTTTCCTATGCGATTATTCTTATGAATATTTTAGTCCCGCATATAAACAGCCTCACCCTTTCTAAACCCTTTGGTGCAAAGGAGGCGGAAAAGCGTGGATAAAATTATCAAAACAGCAAAAAAGATATTCAATATTTGCTCGAATTTTATAAACAGATACGAAGAAATCATTATTCCAACCTTTGTTATGATATGTATTTGTTTTATCGTAACCTTGGCACTCAGCTCTGCCAATCTGCTCACTGCAGATAAAATAGCGAGTTTAAGCAAAGAAAAACAAGCCACCGAGATGAAAAAGGTTATCGAGGCCGAAGAATATATAGAAGCCTCGCTTTCGGTAGACGGTAAGGAAATCCACTATCACACCGCCAAAAACGGCAAAAACATATTGGGCTATATATTTATAACCTCAGCCAAGGGCTATGGCGGCGATATTTCGGTTATGACTGCCGTTAATCTTGATGGCACGGTTAAAACGGTTTCCATTTTAGACGCTTCTAACGAAACGCCCGGCCTCGGCCAGAATGTTACACGCGATAGCTTCTATTCGCAGTTTGCCCAAAGGAGCGAAAACGTATCGGTCGTTAAAAATGGAGCGAGCTTGGAAAACAATGAAATAAACGCCTGCACAGGTGCAACTATTTCATCAAAAGCCGTAACTAAGGCCGTAAATGAAGCGATAGAATATTCAAAACAAATCAGCAAGGAGGCGAAGAAATGATGAAGCGTAATAACTTAAACATCTTTACAAACGGACTCATTAAAGAAAATCCCGTTCTTCGCCTTATGCTCGGCACCTGCCCCACCCTCGCGGTAACCACCGCCGCCGTTAACGGTATCGGAATGGGTGTGGCGGCAACCGTTGTGTTGGTGTGCTCTAACCTTGTTATATCACTGCTTCGCAATGTTATTCCCGATAAGGTAAGAATTCCTGCATTTATAACGATTATTGCGGGATTTGTGAGCGTTGTTCAGATGCTCGTTAAGGCTTTCGCCCCCTCAATAGACGCCGCGCTCGGCATATATCTCCCGCTTATAGTTGTTAACTGCATTATTTTGGCGAGAGCCGAGATGTTTGCCTCTAAAAATGCCGTTCTTCCAAGTGTGCTTGACGGGCTCGGTATGGGCATAGGCTTCACCGCCGTTTTAACACTAATGGGTGCAATCCGTGAGCTTCTCGGCGCGGGCACCTTGTTTTCCCTACCTGTTACAGCGAATTTTATTGACCCGATGATTATTTTCCTTTTGCCACCCGGAGGCTTTTTCGTTTTCGGTATGTTGGTTGCAGTTTCAAATGCAATTGCAAAGCGTCAAGGCAAAGAAGTCATTGAGCATTTAAGCTGTGATAAGTGCCCCTCAAGAAATATTTGCAAGTCTGCCCCGTCAGCCGTGTGCGAAGCAAAGGAGGTAGGCGAAAATGACTAGACTTACCGGTATTTGCGCGATTTTACTTGCAGGCATACTCACCAACAATATGGTGCTTGCAAAATTCCTTGGAATTTGCCCATTCTTAGGCGTTTCAAAGAAGGTTAACACCGCGTTTTCAATGAGTGTTGCCGTAACGCTTGTTATGGTTATCGCAACTGCGGTTACCCACCCGATTTACACCTATGTTCTCTACCCTAATTTCACCTATCTTGAAACGGTTGTGTTTATTCTTGTAATCGCCGCAATCGTTCAGCTTATTGAAATATTTTTAAAGAAATTTATTAAGCCTATTTATAATGCGCTTGGTATTTATCTGCCGCTTATTACTACTAACTGCGCAGTTTTGGGAATCACAATGCTCAACATAACAAATCAGCTTGATTATGTTGATTCCCTCTTTAATGCACTCGGCGCAGGACTTGGCTTTATGCTCGCAATGCTTCTGTTTGCGGGTGTTCGCACCAAAATCGAGTCGGCCGATGTTCCCGAATTTTTAAAGGGACTGCCTATAACTTTGGTTGCGGCCGCCCTCGTTGCACTTTCATTCTTAGGCTTTGCAGGAATAGGAGGCTGAAGATGGATATAATTTTACCCGTTTTAATCGTAGCGGCTATCGGTCTTATTGCAGGCCTCGGTCTTGCTCTCGCCTCTAAATTTATGGCTGTGCCTACCGATGAGCGCCAAGAGAAAATCCGCGAATGTCTCCCGGGCGCCAACTGCGGCGCTTGCGGATATACCGGTTGCGATGGTTATGCCGCCGCTCTCGCGGAGGGTGCAGTTTCGGCCGATAAATGCGCTCCGGGCGGTGAAACAACCGCCAAGGCTCTCGCCGATATTTTAGGCGTTCAGGTTGATGTTACGCCTCGCGTTGCCTTTATTGCCTGTGCAGGCACTATGGATACCGCAAAAACCAAGTTCTTGTATGAGGGACTAAAAAGCTGCTCGGCGGCAAACCTTGTTCAAAGAGGCCCGCTTATGTGCGAATTCGGTTGCATTGGATTCGGCGATTGCGCCGCCGCTTGTCCTTTTGGGGCAATCGAAATTCAAAATGGCAGACCTATCGTTTGCAAGGATATATGCTCAGGCTGTGGCAAATGTGCCGCCGCTTGTCCTAAAGGCCTTATCTCTATTCTCCCAAAGAACACAGAGATTAAGGTTGCCTGCTCTAACAAACATAAGGGCGCAAATGTTGTTAAGGTATGCTCGAGCTCCTGTATTGCTTGCGGCCTGTGCGAAAGAGCTTGCGAAAGCGGCGCTATAAGCGTTAAGGATAATCTTGCAGTTATTGATTATACGCTCTGCACTTCTTGCGGTAAGTGCCGTGAGGTTTGTAAGCGAAAGGCTATAATTTAAAATTTTGAGTGCAAGAAGAGAAAAAAATCCCCGATAATGCTGACGCATATCGGGGATTTTTGACAAATTATTGTGCCAAAAGTTCGCATTTTAAAGAAATACTTCCTTAGCGTTTTCGCCCGCCCTTTCTTTTGCTCTCTTGACAAATAATTACGCTTTAGTATAATTATATTAGTATGTTCTTTGGAGGTATGTTATGGCAATTTTAGTAACGGGCGGCGCAGGCTACATAGGAAGTCACACCTGCGTAGAAATGCTCAATGCAGGCTATCAGGTCGTTGTTGTTGATAACCTTGATAACAGTAGCCGTGAATCGCTTAAAAGAGTTGAAAAAATCACAGGCAAAAAGGTTAAGTTTTATGAAAATGATGTTTGCGATAAAAAGGCATTAAGAAAGATTTTTAAAGCTAATAAAATTGAAGCCGTTATTCATTTTGCAGGTCTTAAGGCGGTTGGCGAATCGGTTAGAGAGCCAATGAGATATTATCAAAACAATCTTGAAAGCACTATAAATCTCATAGAGGTTATGACCGAATTTTCAGTCAAAAAGATAGTTTTCTCATCATCTGCCACCGTTTACGGTGTTGCAACCGAAATGCCTCTTAAGGAAGGTATGCCGACGGGCGCCATTAACCCTTACGGTAGAACAAAGCTATTCATTGAGGAAATTCTTCGCGACCTTTATGTTTCGGATAATGAGTGGTCAATCGCGCTGCTTCGCTACTTTAACCCCATCGGTGCTCATAAAAGCGGAATCATCGGCGAGGACCCCAAGGGTATACCTAATAACCTTATGCCCTATATTTCTCAAGTGGCAGTCGGCAAGCTCGAAAAGCTCCATGTTTTCGGAAATGACTATAAGACTGTTGACGGCACCGGAGTTCGCGACTATATCCATGTTGTAGATTTGGCTGTAGGCCATGTTAAAGCGGTTGATTGGACGCTTAATAATATCGGCTGTGAGGCTATTAACCTTGGAACAGGCAACGGAACGAGTGTGCTTGAGCTTCGCGACGCCTTCGCCCGTGCCTCAGGCATAGATATCCCATATGTTATAGACCCCAGAAGACCGGGCGACCCTGATGAAGTTTATGCAGAAGCTTCTAAAGCCCGTGAGCTTCTCGGTTGGGAAGCAGAGCGTGGCGTTGATGAAATGTGTGAAGACACTTGGCGTTGGCAAAGCAATAACCCCAACGGATACTCCAAATAAAAAATAAAGCCGCGCCATGCGGCTTTATATATCCGCCCGTGGCGCAGCTGGATAACGCAGCAGATTCCGATTCTGAAGAACGGAGGTTCGAATCCTCTCGGGCGGACCAAAAAAAAGTCGCATTAGCGACTTTTTTTGTTTTTTCACTCTTTTATCTTTTTATAAGCGGATTCCAATTCCCTTTGATATAGCATTTCAAATAAAGGAAAAATAGCGTTAGATTATGTAAAATCATAGCGCTCCAAGCGGCAATGAGCCCGTAGTTTAAAACGGTTATCAAAATAAATGTGCCTACAATGCGCACGCCCCACATTCCGATAACATTATATAAAAACGGAGTTTTAGTATTTCCGACACCGAGCAAGAAGCCCTCAACAATAATCGAAAAGCCATAAAACGGCTCGGAGAGTGCCACCATTCTTAAAACCACCGTTCCAAGCCTTATAACCTCGTTTGATTTCGAGAAAATACCCATAAGCTGCGGCGCAAATATAAATAACAGTGCCCCCGAAGCTATCATAAGCGATATTTCAATGGGGATAAACATTTTTGTAACGCGGCGCATTTGGTTGTTGTCCTTTGCACCATAGGCATTACCGGCAAGCGTTGCCGCGGCAGTATTCATTCCATAGGCAGGAATATAAAATGCCGACTCAACCGTGTTTGCGATGGTATGCGCGGCGGTGGCAGTATCGCCAACCGAATTAATGAGCGAAGCAAAAACCACATAACCGAACGAGGTAAAAAATCGCTGAAGCATATTGGGAAGTGCCACCTTAAAGCAGGGCTTTAAAATCTTAAGGTCAAGTCCGAGCGAGCCTACGGGCGATATCTTTTTATGGCAAATAAGCGCTATACTTATAAGCACTCCGCCCACCGTAAATGCAACTGCACTCGCAATAGCCGCGCCCGTAACGCCCAAGCCCGCACCCCAAAGGCTTGTTTCGTATCCTAAGGCAGATATTCTGCGGCTTGGATAAATAAGCAAAAAGTTAAGAACTACATTTATGATATTAACAAATATTCCTATGCGCATAGGGGTTTTTGTGTCCCCTGCCGCGCGTAACA
This sequence comes from Acutalibacteraceae bacterium, assembly GCA_045589375.1. Classification (GTDB taxonomy): domain Bacteria; phylum Bacillota; class Clostridia; order Oscillospirales; family Acutalibacteraceae; genus UBA737. The sequence goes on from JAZNOY010000014.1 coordinate 40,535, forward strand.
CCATTCCGAATATCGTCGTCGCGGTGCGAGGCAGCATAGGCAGATAGATTATAAAGAAATACCTTGCCGCGAGCGCCCTGATGCTCTTATCCACCTGCATTAATATAGGCACTTGGCGGCTTAGGGATAGTGTTAGCACCGTAAAGAAAACGCCCACAATTAAAACCACCGAAACCGATTGAGCCGAAGCTCTGCGGGCAGAATACTCCTCTCTCGCACCGAGTGCCTTGGCGATATAGGATAAAAATCCTACGCCGAGCGCCGCGGTGGTGCTGCCTATGAGCCAATTAAACGTAGTGGTTGAGCCAACCGCCGCCGTAGCCGCCGTGCCGAGCGCACCCACCATAGCAGTATCAATATACTGCACCGCCGTTTGCATAAGCTGTTCAAGCATAGTAGGCAAAGCGAGAGCCATTATGATGCCAAACATAGTTTTATCCCTATTCTTTATTGATAACATAATAACCCCCCTTTTTATAAATTGTGTTTTAAAAAAAATTTGGTCACAAAGCCTTTTAGCTAAATTTTGCTTTGTCGGCAAAGTTAAATTTTTTCGCATCCTGAGCGTGCGGTAGCACATTTAGCTATCGTAGATAATTTAGCTGAGCAAGGCTCAATTTAGCTCGCGTAAGCGAATTTAGCTGAATCCATACTTGATGAATTCATTATACAACTATTCGCTCATATTGGCAACCGAGAAAATATAAAATATCGATTATCAAAAATCTAACATTTCTTGACTTTTTTATTCCTTATGATATAATGACTTTAAACCCACGGCGGTGGAACGCCGCGGAAATGCTAACGCATTTGAAAATCCGTAGATTTTCGTTTAAAAACATTGTATCATTAAAACTGCCGTGCTGCGACACGGCGACTGCTTCGCAGCTTCAAAGGCTTTCGCCTTTGGTTTTATGATATAATAAATAGGCTCACATAAAAACTTAAATTTGCAGAGGTGCTGAAATTGGCATACAGGCTGGCCTCAGACACCAGTGGAGCAATCCGTGCGGGTTCAAGTCCCGTCCTCTGCACCAAAAAATCCCGTTGCCGAAGTAACGGGATTTTTTTATCCATTGCGAAAGCAATGGTATATCATCAATCGGCTTTGCCGATTGTGTCTCATCACACCTTGAGGTGTATATCATCAGCTGAAGGCTGCATAAAAGGGCTTTCGCAATGATGATATGCAACCCTGTGTGTTGGTGATATACAATGCTTCGCATTGATTTATTATTTGAATTGTAGTATAATAATTTTAAAGGATGGTTTTATATGGCTAAAGAAAAAAGGTTTGAAAAGGTTTACACTCAAGGTATGGGAACTATGGAAATTTGGGTAGATAAGGAAACCGGTGTTAATTATTTGTATCATAGCAGTGGATATTCGGGCGGAATGACCGTTTTGTTGGATAGAGACGGAAAGCCTGTTGTTACACCTGTTTTAAAATAGAAAACGCCCTTGTTATATCGAAAAATTTTCGTTTTATTGTGTTTTTTGCTTAATTTTTAGTCTTTTTTGGCTTTTTTATAAAAAGTTTTTGTGAAAAGTGCTATAAATTTCGGCGAAATATAGTTACTGATAACACTTGAAAAAAGCGTTGTAATATTGTATAGTATAAAGTAAATAATATATACAAATATACAAATTGTTTTTTGGAGATGTGAATATGACCAACTATACCATTTCTGCATTGTCAACAATGCTCGAACGCAAGCTTTCGCATAATTTCGGTGTTGCTCCCGAGCAGGCTTCGGATGAGATTTTTTACAAGGCTTGTGTTTTGGTGCTTTTAGATATTATGGCTGAGCGCAAGGCGGCTTTCAAGAAATGCGTTGATAAGCAAGAGGCTAAAACGGTCTATTATTTGAGCATGGAATTTTTAATGGGCCGCTCGCTTAAAAATAATCTTTACAATCTTGAGCTCACCGAAACCATGCGCAAGGCGCTCAAAAAGTTTAAGGTTGACCTTGATAAGCTTTATGATTTCGAGCCCGATGCCGGCCTTGGCAACGGAGGACTCGGCCGTCTTGCCGCCTGCTTCCTTGACGGATTATCAACAGGCGGTTATTCCGCTATGGGCTACTGCATTAAATACGAGCTTGGCATATTCCGCCAAAAATTAGTTGACGGTTGGCAAACCGAAATGCCTGACTTTTGGCTCCCCGGCGGCGAGGTTTGGCTTGAGGAGCGTCCCTCCTCCGCCGTTGATGTTCATTTTGATGGTTACATCGACGAATGGTGGGATAACAACTACCACCATGTTGAGCATAAGGACTTTAAAAATGTTCGTGCCGTGCCCTATGACCTTAAGGTTGCCGGCAAGGACGGTAAAACTGTTAATGTATTGCGTCTTTGGAGCGCAGAATGTCAAGAGTTTGATATGTCTGCCTTTAACCAAGGCGATTATGTTCGTGCGCTTGAGCAACGCGCAATGACCGAAGCTATATCCAAGATTTTATATCCTGAGGATAATCATATCGAGGGTAAATCACTTCGCTTGCGCCAACAGTATTTCTTGGTATCGGCTTCAATTCAGGATATTTTAAACCGCCATATGCGCCGATATAACACTCTTGAAAACCTACCCGAAAAGGTAGCAATTCATATTAACGACACCCACCCCACCCTCTCTATCCCCGAGCTTATGAGGCTTTTGCTCGATGAGTGCGGTTATTCTTGGGATAAGGCGTGGGATATAGCAAAGCGCACCGTCGCATATACCAATCACACAATAATGTCCGAGGCGCTTGAATGTTGGCAGATTGAGCTTTTCCGTGAGCGTCTTCCCCGCATTTACCAGATAGTTGAAGAAATCGACCGCCGCTACAGAAGCGAGGTTATAGCTTTGACAGGTGACTTTGCGCTTGCAGAGCGCACCGCCATTATTCAAAACGGTGTTGTTAGAATGGCAAACCTTTGCGTTGCCGCTTGCCACACGGTTAACGGCGTTTCAAAGCTTCATAGCAAAATAATCACCGATGAGTTATTTAATGATTATTACAAGATGACTCCAGATAAGTTCACAAATGTGACTAACGGTATTGCTCACCGCAGATGGCTATGCCAAGCAAATCCTGAACTCACAAAATATTTAACCGAGCTTATAGGCGATGATTTCATTAAGGACGCCGCAAATCTTAAAAAGCTTGAGGCATTCGCCGATGATAAGCAGGTGCTTAAGCGCCTTGGCGAAATAAAGCATCAAAATAAGATTAGGCTTTCAAACTATGTTAGTGAGAACTACGGAATTAAATTCGACCCCAATTCAATAGTTGATATGCAGGTTAAGCGCCTGCACGAATACAAGCGTCAGCATATGAATGCGCTTCATATCATAACCGATTATCTCCATCTTAAAGAAAATCCAAATGCCGATTTCACACCCAAAACCTATATTTTCGGCGCAAAAGCGGCTTCGGGATATCTCTTTGCCAAAGAGATAATTCAAATGATTTATAAGCTTTCAAAGGTTATAAACCAAGACCCTGCGGTAAAGGATAAAATGCGCGTTTTATTCCTCGAGGACTACAAGGTGACCTTGGCCGAGCTTATGATACCCGCCGCAGAAATAAGCGAGCAAATTTCACTTGCCTCGACCGAAGCGAGCGGAACAAGCAATATGAAGTTTATGATGAACGGCGCTATAACGCTCGGCACCGAGGACGGTGCTAATGTTGAAATCCACAGCGCTGTCGGCGATGATAATATCATAATCTTCGGTATGCACACTCCCGAGGTTTTAAAGCTTCAAAAAACAGGTTATTCTCCGCTTGAATATTATAATAACAACCGTGATTTGCGCCACGCGCTTGATTTTATAGGCAAGGGGCTTGACGGCAAGCGCTTTGATAACATTTATAACACTCTCAAGAATGTTGACCATTATATGGCGCTTGCGGATTATGAGGATTACTGCCGTGCACAAGCACGCGCGAGTGAGCTTTATCGCAACGAGGAGAGCTGGAACAGAATGTCGCTTATGAATATCGCAAATTCGGGTATTTTCGCGGCCGACCGTTCTATTGATGACTACGCTAAAAATATTTGGAATATAAAGCCGGTTGAGTAATTATGCAATATTACCCCTTTGATTCGAGAAATCCAATATACCGTTCAAAAATCGGAGCCGTAAAGCAGGGCGAAAGCCTTGCTCTACGGCTATTGCTACATAGGGACTCTAAGACCACTCGAGCATTTTTAAGGGTTTTTGACGATAGCGATAGGCTTCACGAATATGAGCTTTGCGCTACAGAATGGATTGAGGATTATAGGGTTTATGAGTGCGAAATTGTGCTCGATGAAGGACTTTATTGGTATGATTTTAGATACGAAAGCGATTTTGGTCAGTTTTTTGTAGGCAAGCAAGGCGCCTCAAAAGGCGTGTATTCTTACACCTGCGGCAAGCGCTGGCAGCTTACGGTTTACGCGCAGGATTTCACCACTCCCGATTGGCTCGCAGGCGGCATAATTTATCAGATTTTCCCCGATAGGTTTTATAATAGCGGCAAAATAAAGGAAAATGTCCCCCAAGACCGTTTTTTAACTGACGATTGGAGCAAAACCCCCGAGCACAAGCAAACCTCTGCTCCCTGTTGTCTCGGCAACGATTATTATGGTGGTGACCTTGTGGGAATTATAGAAAAGCTCCCTTATTTAAAGGATTTGGGCGTTAGCTGTATTTATCTAAATCCTATTTTTGAGGCACACTCAAACCACCGATACAACACCGCCGATTATAGCAAAGTCGATTGTCTTTTGGGCGATGAAGATGATTTAAAGCGGCTTACTGCCGCCGCCGGAAAGCAGGGAATTTCGGTTATTTTAGATGGCGTTTTCTCGCATACGGGTGACGATAGTATTTATTTTAACCGCAAAAAAAGATATGGAGACTCAGGCGCATATAACGACTATAACTCGCCCTATCGCGAGTGGTATAATTTTAGCGAATATCCTAATAAATATGCGGCTTGGTGGGGTGTTCCCTCCCTTCCCGAAACAAATGAAAATAACCCCGCCTTCACCGAGTTTATAACGGGAGAATCGGGGATAATCAAAAAATGGCTGCGCCTTGGAATACGCGGTTGGCGGCTCGATGTTGCCGATGAACTGCCCGATGAATTCTTGGATAATATCCGTGCGGCATTAAAAAGCGAAAAACCCGATTCCTATCTTTTAGGAGAGGTTTGGGAGGATGCCACAAATAAAATAAGCTACGGCTCTCGGCGCAGATTTTTGCGCGGGCGGCAGCTTGATAGCGTTATGAATTATCCGTTTGCAAACGGCATTATTGATTTTATAAAAAACGGAAATGCCCAAGCGCTTTGCGATATAGTTTTGGATATCTGCGAGAACTATCCGCCCGAAGCAACACGGCTTCTTATGAACCATATAGGCACTCACGATACCGCTCGCGCGCTCACCGTTATGGGCAAAAGTTATGAATATATCGGTGACCGCGATTGGCAGGCCGCGCAAAAGCTTTCGGCTGACGAATACTCGCTCGGCATAAAAAGACTTATGCTCGCCGCGGTTGTTCAGTTCACTCTGCCCGGTGTCCCCGCCATTTATTACGGCGATGAGGCAGGTGTTGAGGGGTATGGCGACCCGTTCTGCCGAGCAACATATCCTTGGGGTAATGAAAATTGTGATTTGTTAGCCTTTTATAAAAAGCTCGGCGCGGCTCGGCGTGGCTGTGATGAATTCAAAGCGGGAGAATTTGTCCCGTTATATGCAAGCGATGATGTTCTCGCTTACCTTAGGAGGTCTAATAAAGGCGCGGTGCTTGTTGCGCTAAACCGAGGTAATGACACTAAGGAAATCGAAATACCCCAAAAATTCAGCGGGAAAAAAGCAATTATCGGCGTATCGGCAACCGATAATAAAATGACATTAAAACCATTTGAATTTAGTATAATTAAGCAATAAAAAATCGGTCTTTTGAAGCGCCCAAGTTTAAGGCGGCTCAAAAGACCGAAATTTATTTTTTAGAAATCATCATTTTTGTCGGTCGAGGTAACCGAAGAATCAATTTCATCAACGAAATCAAAATCCAACTCGGATTGCTGCTCCTCTAAATCAAAATCATCAGCATCCCTACTTGATTTTGAAATCTTAACTATAAGCAAAACTGCGAGTGCAATAATCGCCGCCGCGGCAACAATGACTAACAATAGAATTATTTTCCCTTCGCTTATGGGCAGCTTTTTTTCTTCCTCCTCAGCAGGCGCATCCGCGTAAACCGCCTCTTTAGCGAAATCGGGCGCACGCTGAATTGTGCCCTCAACACTATCAAAGCGATAAAAATCAGTTTCGCCGCCGAAATAGCAATTAAAGAAATAGAAATCCGAAAGCAGCATATTCTCGGATTTATATGCCTTTACCTCCTCGTCGCCCATAGTGTATATCGTTTCAACATAGCCCTCAGGCACAACGAAATCGGCCGCAATATCCTCAAATATATAAAGCTTGCCGTCAATATTTAGATACTTAAGCTTTGAAAACTCATCGTTTTCATTCCTTGTGTAATAATCGCCGTTTTCGCCCTCGGCATCGGTCAAATAATAAAGAGTGTATTTTGAAAGGCTATCCTTAATCGCCGAGATTTCCTTGTCCTTGCGAGTTTCACTCGAAAGCTCAAAGCCCACGGGCAAAACGAGCTCGGATAGGTCTTCTTTTATCTTATAATCTACACCATCTATTATAGCGAGCAACGGGTCGTTATCGCGTTCCTCTGCAATAAGGGCATTTGTTTCCTCCTCACTCAAACGCGTAATTGTAACCGTATAGGATTTTTTAGCACCGCTCGCCGCGGTTACGGTTATAGTTTTAGTATTCTTGCCAACATCAAGATTAAAGCTTCCTGCACCAACTAAATTAGCATCACTATGCGCTTTGGAAGCCGAAAGTGTAACCTTATCAACCGAATATCTGACTGTAGCAGTATATTCGGTAGTGCCCGCAGAGAACGCAGGAGAAAGCCTTGCTCCGCTAACCTTCAGAGAAGAAAGATTAGCGTTTGAAGACGGAACGGGGGTTGAAACCCTGATTGTAGCACTGGTTGAAGCGGAAATCTTTGAAAGACTCTCATCAACGCCATAAGCGCTTACCGCCATCGTTGAGCTGCCTGCCGCAATGGCAGAAAAGGTTAATGTGTAAGAGCCCTTGCTTACCTTTTTGTTTGCATCTGAAAGCTTATCATCAAGTATTGTAATAGTGCTGCCCGAAGTGTTATAATCGGCACCCGAAACGCTCTTAAGCTTCAAAACACTCTTATTATATTTAACGGTTAAGTTTGCGGTATAAATTGCTTTGCCTGCATTGAAATTAACATAGACCTTAACCGTTTCCCCAACATTATAGCTTCCTCCGCTAACGCCGACAGAGGCGGCTGCAGAAACAGTAATCGGAACGATCGAGAGCAAGAGCATTACCGCAACAATTATTGATATTAATGATTTTATTTTTTTCATTGTTTAGCCTCCGTCACTTTATTTTCCTAATGCCTAAAATATGCAGCTTTACTGCCGCAAGGTCAACAGCATCGATTTTACCATCCGAATTGATATCCGCCGCTTTAAGCGGATTATCCTTTAGCTTTCTTATCTTTAGAATATGTAGCTTTACTGCCGCAAGGTCAACGGCGTCGATTTTATCGTTTGAATCTATATCGCCCTTTGGAATTATTACCTCGCTGCTTTCCTCACTTGAGGAGCCATTTTCCTCACTCGAAGAACTGCTTCCCGTGCTTGAGGAACTGTCCTCCTTATCGTCCTTCTCATCTCCCTCATCTTCATCAAGGGGAGAAGGAATAGGAGCTACGGTTTTAGGAATGCTTGTGAAAATCGGAATTTTAAAGCTTAACTCTGCATCCACATTTTGTAGACACCCCTTTTTAAGATAAGCAGCATTTGTCCACGCGTCATAAAGCGCCGAAGCATACTGGTGATTCCAATTTTTGTTAACAACATTAAAATCCTTATAATAATATGTATCCTGACCTACATCTATATATCCGTCAGCATACTCTTTGGCTCCGCCTACAATCGAAGCCGTTATTGAGTTCCATTTTTTCTTTTTTGCATATTCAAGACCGTTTTCAACTATTTCGTCATTTGAGCTTCCCGAGGCGCCGAAATTAAAGAAATTATAATACCCCTCATAGCCCTTTTCGGTGCCCGAAATCAAGCCGTTATCGCCCTTACTGCCCTGCTCTATTCTTATAGTCGCCGCAAGCACATAGGGGCTTACGCCCGATTCCTCAGCCGCCTGCATTATATCCTTTAAATAAGCATCCTTATCAAGCTTTCCTTTTTCATTATAATAGCCTTTTTCAAGGAAAGAGCCTTTAACTATAGAACGCAAGCCCTCTATGGTTTGAGTTTCCTTATCAAAGGATTGTTGAGCAAAAACAAAGATTTTATCGGTTGTCAGCGAATTGCGCGGGTCCATATAATAAGCAATTGCTTTTTTTGATGCATAGGTCCACCTATCCTCAAGCACAAGCCAGGTATCCTTCTTTGCATCATAAGCTCTCTTATCGCGCCATTCCTCACCGCCGAAGGTAAATTCAACCCATTTTTTAGTATCGGTCACCTTTTTAGTGCCGTATTGAGCCGATAATGCTTCATTAAAAGAAAGCGAGACCTCGTGAGGAATAAACTTCCAATTTGGGAATACCTCGTGAATTTTTGTTAACGCTTTGCGATAGCTTTCGGGGAAGTTTTCAAGATTTTTTTCAAAATCAGGGTCGTATACCGTTTCTACCACAGTAACATAGGGCCCGTAAACATAACC
>JAZNOY010000015.1:0-64245 GCA_045589375.1 Acutalibacteraceae bacterium
AACCTTTGTTACAATCGTAAAATTATAGTTGCAAACGCTCGAACCGTTCTTCCAAATCTTAAAGTAATAGGTGCTGTCCTTTTCAAGCTTACAGTCAAAGCTATCAGGTAGGTCATAGGTATGAACGTTATAATCGTCTATATCGTTGCCCGCGGCATCAAAAATATCAAAATATACCCTTTCGCTAATATCGCTTAAAACATCAAACTCAAAGTGATAATAGGCATCCTCGGCGCCCGTTTTAAACTTATAGTAATCACTGTCGCTTTCGCCGTCAAAGGAAGTGGTAATCTTTTTATCAAGCGGTATTTCATAAGCGTCTTCCCTGCTTGCTCCTGCAGCATCAAGCGTTTGGAATACATTTAGCTGATATCCGCCCTCGGCGCCCGATATTTTATAATAATATGTATGTCCCTCAACAAGCTGAATATCTTCATAATCGGTGTTGCTTGAATTGATATAAAAATCAAGCGTTTCACGAAGCGGAGTTTCTCCCGCGCCCTCAACATACTCATAGAGTTCTAAATACATTCTTCCGCTGGCGCTTATATTTTCTAATTGAAATCTATAATATGAGCGCTGCTCATCGGCAACAAACTTGAACCAATCCACATCGCTTCCCGTTTCAAGCGAGGAGGTCAACTGACCGTTTGCGAGCAGGTCAACCGCATCATTCCAGGAATCCGAACCGATATCCTCAAAGCTTTTTGTTGTTATCTTATAATTGCCCTCAACAGAGGAAGCCGCCTTTATATAATAGGTGTTTCCCGCTTGAAGCTTTATTGAGATAGAAGCCATATAGCCGCACTTAACCTTACGAACGGCAAGCTCGGTATCATAGCTATCATATATGGTTACGGTCATATTGCCGAGGAAGAAATTGAGCATATCTTCTGCTATGGCAAGGCCCCATCTTATCTCTGTGCTTTGGTTATAAATTGTAAATCTATAGTATTTGGTTGCTTCGGGCGTTATCTTATACCAATGCGGCGATTCAAAACCCTTTAGCTGATTTTGAATAACCGTGCTCTCGGTAATGGCAGTTGCGTTGCCCTTATTAGTGCCTGCCGCAACGGAGGGTACATCACCCACAAATACCATTGCAAAGAAAACCGCGCAAAGCAAAACCATGCTTAACGCTCTTTTAAGAAATGTATTTTTCATACTCTCTCCCCCATAAAAATAATATGGTCACATTATAAATATATTTCATTTAAAAATATTTGTCAAGTTTAGCATTTTAAGATGACAAGAATAATCACAGCCACCAAAAGAGCATTGGTGGCTTTAATTGTTATTTTAACATCATTTTTATGATTTCTTTATCGGTCCCGCTCATTCCCTTGCTGGCAAGTCTGCCTACATTTTTTATAGTGTTTTCAACGCCCTTGGTAACAATGCCGTCGCCGCCTATGAATTCCTTGCCGCATTTCATCATTTCATAGCCCATAATTCCCGCTTCAACCGCCATTGCAATTTTAGCGGCGCAGGAGGGCTTGGCGCCATCGCAAATTGTGCCCGAGAGAATAGCAACCGAGTTTACGAGGGTATGCGCAATTTCATCATAGCCCCCGCCGTTTAAAAAACAAATACCGCAGGCACAGCCGCACCCCGCGCTGATTGCCCCGCAATAAGCCGAAAGACAGCCGATACCCGTTTTTTGATGAATGGTTATAAGGTCGGCAACCAGCACCGCTCTTATAAGCTGCTCCTCGGTGGCGTTCATATGCTCGGCATAAACCACCACGGGAACCGAGGCGGTTATGCCTTGATTTCCGCTGCCCGAAAGAATACACACAGGCAATTCGCAACCACTCATTCGCGCGTCCGAGCCCGCCGCCGCCAAGGCGCGCGCCCTTTCACTTAGTGTGCAGTTGCCGTCTTTATATAAAAGTCTGCCGATAGCGGCACCGTAATCGTTCTTGACACCCTCTCTTGCTATCGCCATATTCATTTCAATCTGCCGCTTTATCAGCGAATAGACATCATCAAGCCTAACGGTTTTGGCATACTCGATAATTTCCTCAACCGTTAAAAGCCCGCGGTTTGCATTATCTACCTCATCGGTAAGGAGAAACAGCGCATATTTTTCGGTCAAATCCTCATCATTTTTGCTAACCGAAATAACATTAGTATGTCTGTTTGCAAGGTGAACAAACGCGCTATCGCCGCCGTTCGTGGCATAAAGCTTAATCTCAAAGGCCTTATCTGTTTTAAGCTCACTTATCTGCATTTCGCAGCTTTCTATAAACGCCGAAAGCCTGAGGATATCATCGGCCGAAAGCTGCGAAAGCACCTCAAGCTGACGCTCGGGAGCGTTCGCGATAACGCCTGCCGAAACTGCCGCTTCGATTCCGTGCATACCGCCCGTTGCAGGAACTATAACGCTCTTAACATTCTTTATTATATTTCCGCTTAAATGAATTTCCATTTTTTGCGGAACGGCACCGAGCGCGTTTCGCAAAATAGAGGCGGCATAGGCTATGGCAATCGGCTCGGTGCAGCCCATAGCCGGCTTTAATTCTTCCCTAAGTATTTCGGTATATATTTCATACTTGTCCACTCTAAGCACCTCACAAAAGAAACATAACACATTTATTATAACATATAATAAAGGACCTTGAAAGAAAAATCTTTCAAGGTCCTTTAGAGTTTTAAAACATTTCTGCGAAATGCTTATAGTTGATTTTGCTTCGCAAAATCATTCCCACTCAATTGTGCCGATTGGCTTTGGAGTGAGGTCTAAAAGCACTCTATTAATACCCTCAACCTCGTGGGTAATTCTATCGGTGATTTTATGAAGAACGGAATAAGGGATTTCCTCTATGGTTGCGGTCATCGCATCGGTGGTATTAACCGCACGAATAATTGCGGGCCAGCCTTCATAGCGGCTTTCATCCTTAACGCCTACCCTCTTTATATCGGGAACTACAATAAAATACTGCCATACCTTTTCGGCAAGGCCGCACTTATCGAACTCATCGCGCAAAATCGCATCGGCTTCGCGCAAAGCCTCAAGTCTATCACGGGTTATGGCACCAAGACATCTAACGCCAAGACCGGGGCCCGGGAAGGGCTGACGGTAAACCATAGCGTGCGGCAATCCTAACGCTTCGCCCACTACGCGAACCTCATCCTTAAACAGCAGCTTTATAGGCTCAACCAACTCAAACTGAAGGTCCTCGGGCAGTCCGCCTACATTATGGTGGGATTTAACCGCCTTTTTGCCCTCAGCCTGCTTAATGCTTTCTAAAATATCGGGGTAAATTGTTCCCTGCGCCAAGAAGGATACGCCCTCAAGCTTTCTCGCCTCATCGGCGAAAACATTTATAAACTCGGCGCCAATAATCTTTCTTTTGCGCTCGGGATCACTTACTCCAGCAAGCAAATTTAAGAAACGGTCGGTAGCATCAACATAGATAAGATTTGCCGCCAACTCATCCTTAAATACCTTTATAACATTCTCAGATTCGTCCTTACGCATAAGGCCGTGGTTAACATGCACGCAAATAAGCTGTTTACCGATAGCCTTTATAAGCAGTGCGGCTACAACCGATGAGTCTACACCGCCCGAAAGCGCTAAAAGCACCTTTTTATCGCCAACCTGCGCACGAATCTCCTTGATTTGCTCATCAATGAAAGCATTTGCCAATTCTTTATTGGTTATTCTTTCCATTGAGCTTGGACGCATTTCGGTCATTTTAACATCCCCCATTAATTAGTATAATTATCAAAGTAGCCCTGAACCAAAACAACGGGAGTGCCCTTATCGCCCGAGCCGCTTGTTAAATCGCAAAGAGAACCGATAAGGTCGGTTAACTGACGGGGGGTTGTCCCCTGAGCTGCCATACTGCCCACAAGGCTCTCATCCTTTTGGCGAATACTATCCTCGATTGCCTTTTTAAGCGCCTCACCCGAAAGGGCGCTAAAATCATTATCGGCTAAATATTTAAGCTTAAGTTCGTTAGGAGTTCCTATAAGACCGCTTGTAAACGCCGGAGATACAACGGGGTCTGCCAATTCCCAAATCTTACCCTTGGGGTCTTTAAATGCACCGTCGCCGTAAATCATTGCCTCAACATGCTTGCCGGTTGCTTCAAGAATATATTTTTGAACATCCTCAACAACGCCTTGGCAGTTATGCGGGAAAAGCTTAATTTTATCCTCGGTTGCCTTATTGGAGCCTAAAAGACCGTATTTTTCATTACAGCCGCTACCGTCAACCGAAGCGTTCATTATATCATCCAAGCCGCAAACTATTTTGGCACCGCCCTCACGCAAAAGGCGCTTGGTGCGCTCGCGGGTATGAATATCGCAGTTTAAAATGCAATCGGCATAATCAAGAATAGCCTTGGGCTGATTTGCGAAAATGATTTGAGCTTCAGCGCCCTCGCTCTCGATTATATTTTGATAATATTCAACATAGTCAACGCCCGTAAACTCAAGCTTTTGAACGCCGAAAACCTCGCGATAGCGCTCGAGCGACAAAACATCGCTATAGGGGTTTATGCCTGCGGCATCGATAAGGTCATAGGTTGCGAGTGAATTGCCAACCTCATCGGAAGGATAGCTGAGCATTAAAACAATCTTTTTTGTGCCTCTTGCAATACCCTTAAGGCAAATTGCAAAACGGTTGCGGGAAAGAATCGGGAAAATAACACCAACCGTTTCGCCGCCAAGCTTTGCTCTGACATCATCGGCTATATTATCAACAGTAGCGTAATTACCCTGCGCTCTTGCAACAACCGATTCGGTTACCGAAATAACATCGCGGTCGCGAAGCTCAAAGCCCTCACATTCTGCCGCCTCAAGCACGCTATCGGCAACTATGCGGGCAATATCATCTCCCTCACGAATTATCGGACAACGAATTCCTCTTGAAACCGTTCCAACTCTGCGTTCCTTTTCTTTCATAAAACATCCCTTCTAAATCAAGACAAAGAAATAAGATTATATATAATCTTATTCTTTGAAAAATAACATTACTATTATAATATTTGATAGTTCATTTGTAAAGATTATTATTAATATTTTTTTCTCTTTTATTTGTTTTTTTGTTGAAAGAAAAGCTTATAAATGATAAAATCACATTATGAGAGAGAGAGTTAGCATTTCGCGAACGCCCTCGTATATGGCGGCCGCCTGCTCGGTGGGGAGCGGATTTTTGCCGAGTCCCAGCTCAATCGTAAAGCTCGGTCGGTCAAATTCCTTTGAATACCAATCCTTGAAGCCGCCGCCTAAAGCGAGCCCTGTCGGCACATCGAGCGCATAGCCCGAAACGGTTGCCATTATTTCAGCCATTTTGGTAGCGCGATAATGCGAGGTTTTGCCGCCATCATAATAAATGACCTCTCCTTGAGAATGAAGCGCAAGAATATGATGAAAAGGTCTTTTGCGGCAAAGCGATACAAGTGAGAGCGTTTCGGGCTCGCTTTCGGGCTTATAACCGCCGAAGCGCGTGGGTGCAGGGCCGTATATTCCGCTTTGGCGCTCACGCTCGCGAAGAGCTTGCCAACCGGCGTTAAAATTATGGTTTATATCCACTCCGCGCAGATTTGCATTCCAATGCTTAAAATCGCCTTTGCACATTAGTGAAAGCTCCTTTTTCTGTGCCGCAAACGCGAGCGCGCCGTGAATGGAAATTTCAACCCCATCGGGATTAACAAGCGGAACAAACACTATTCCCCTACCCATAAGCGCTTTTTTTACATTCACGCCCGACAAGGCTGTATCGAATTTTATGGCCTCGCACAGCTCCTCTATGAAATACAGCAGCACATTGGTCGTTATATATTCGCTTCCGTGAAAGGCGGCCGCGATAAGCACGGCTTCGCCCGTCCCTTCAATTTCAAGCGCATTTATATCCTTACCGCCACAGCTTTTTCCGATTTTAAACTGCTTTAAAAAAGGATACCTCTCGCAAAGCAGTGCTGTTGCCTTTAGCGTAGTTATATAGTCATACTCTGCCGATTTAATGATTCTTTCCATATATATCACTCCATAATAAAATATATTAAAGGTGGTTTAGTTTAATGAATTTAAGCGAGAAACAACTGAATTTCGAATACAAATACAAGGGCAAAATCATAAATCTTCGCGTTGATGATGCTCGACTTCCAAACGGCAGCACGGCTCCTCGCGAAGTGGTTGAGCATCCGGGCGGAGTATGCGTAGCCCCCATTACCGATAAGGGCGAGCTTTTGCTTGTAAAGCAGTTTAGATACCCATACTTTGAGGAAATTTTGGAAATTCCTGCCGGCAAGCGAGAGCGAGACATTGACGAGCCGCCGCTTGAATGCGGCAAGCGCGAGCTTCAAGAGGAAACGGGCGCTACCGCCGATGAGTTCATCTTTTTAGGTGAGCTTTACCCCACCCCCGGATATTGCGACGAGATAATATATATGTATTGCGCGCGTTCACTTCATTTCGGCGTTGCCTGCCCTGATGAAGACGAATTTTTAAGCCTTCAAAAAATCCCTTTCGATAAGGCGGTAGAAATGGTTTTATCGGGTGAGATTAAGGACGCCAAAACCCAAGCGGCTATTTTAAAAATCAAATGCCTCATGGATAGCGGTAAAATTTAGTTGACAAAGTTCGACAAATGTATATAATTAATTTATAACAAAAAATCAGAGTAGATAACAAGGCGTTAAGTGTTGCGTGAACGGGGAGTTGTCACGCAAACGAAGGTTTTATCCGCGGTTTTGTTATCGCATCCCGCTGACCAATAATATGAAGATTAAATATCCTCCTATTATCAGTTAGTAACGGATGAATAGGAGGTATTTTTATGTCAAATTCAAATGTATCAATTCTAAAACGCGAGTATTGGCGCGATGCCCTTTACTGCTGCCGCGACCTTAAAATGATTGTGATTGCGGCGCTTATAACGGCACTTCGAATCGCGGTTAAATCAATCGATATCCCGATTCTCGATAGCGTTCAAATCACCTTTGGCTGCTATGTAAATGCCGTAGGCTCATTTATTTACGGGCCTGTTATGGCGATTTTTGCGAGCATCGTAAGCGATACCGTAGGCGCAATTCTTTTCCCCAACGGCACCTATTTTCTCCCCTTTATTTTGGTTGAAATTGCGGGCTCGTTTATATTTGCGCTTTTCTTATGGCGCAGACCGTTTAGCATTTATCGCACCGTTCTTTCAAAATTCACCGTAAGCCTTGTATGTAATATCTTTATGACATCGCTTTTTATGAAATGGTATTACATATTCTTCGGAATTGAGAGCTCCTATGCCCTTATCAATCTTGTTCGTATAGTTAAAAACCTCGTTATGTTCCCGCTTGAGGGTATTTTGATTTCGGCAGTGCTCCTCGCGGTAATACCCGCACTTAAAGCCAACCATCTTTTAAGCTCGCAGCAGACTGTTCAGAAAATCACCGCGCGGCATATCTTATTTGTAATAATGCTGCTTTTGCTTTCGATTGCACTCGTTTTATTCTATATTTTCTTCTTAAAAGACTTTATTTCGGCAAACAACATTAAACTTTTCTAATACTTCTCCAAAAATAAAAAGCCTTGATTATGAGTCGTACTCTAAAGGACAGTACAACAAGACACGAAAACACCCTTAGTTTTTTAAAAAACTAAGGGTGTTTATAATATTCTCTTTCTTTGTTAGTCAAGTTGTGCTATAATACAACTAACCGATAAATAAGAATTTGTAGGTGAGATAATGATTGTTTTAATTACGGGAGCATCGCATACAGGCAAAACGGCGCTTGCTCAAAAATTGCTTGAAAAATATAAATATCCATATCTATCGATAGACCATCTGAAAATGGGCTTAATTCGTAGCGGTAATACAGAGCTTACTCCTATGGATGATAATGAATTGACCGAATATTTATGGCCGATTGTTCGGGAAATGATAAAAACTGCTATTGAGAACAATCAGAACCTAATTGTCGAAGGTTGCTATATTCCATTCGATTGGCAGAAGGACTTTGAGCGGCAATATCTTGAACAGATTAAATACTATTGTTTGGTACTGAGTGAGAACTATATAAGAAATCATTTTGCAGACATAA
Organism: Acutalibacteraceae bacterium; assembly: GCA_045589375.1. GTDB lineage: Bacteria > Bacillota > Clostridia > Oscillospirales > Acutalibacteraceae > UBA737. Next base: position 8,049 of record JAZNOY010000015.1, read on the forward strand.
AGAAATATGCAAATGTCATTGAAAATCGTTTGGATGATGAATGGTGCACCATGGAGAATGTATTGTCAGAAAATACACAGATGTTAGAATCTGCAAAAAAGTATAATGTGAACTACATACTCATTAACGATAAGTACGAAATCAATATTGAGTTATAACGGTAAATTGGAATTTATCGAATAGGTGATATTTGTTTAGAAAAGGGTTTTAGGTTCTCCTAACAAGTGACATTTGGGCGCCTAAATGTCCTGCTTGTTACAGTGTGAGACAAATCTCAAAAATGTCTTAAAAAGCTTTAACGTAATCTATCATATTAAAACCTCCATTTTGAAAACAAGCTTTGTGACAGAATATTGCAAGCGCCTTCCCTACGATATAAAAAGCACGGCGGTGAATTTTCACCGCCGTGCTTTTACTTTATTTCGCTTTTGTGTATTTATAGGTTGACCAACCTGAATAATAGGTTGTGCTTCCAACCTTTTTGTGGGTTCTGACTCTCACATAGTATGTCTTTTTAGCGCTCAAACTTTTTAGCGTATATTTCGTTGTCTTATAACTTGAAATAGTTTTTGTCGTTGCTTTACTGAATGTTTTAGATACCCCGTACTGGATTTGATATCCGGTAACCTGCGTGGATTTCTTGGTAATTGCTACCGTGATACTCTTCTTACCGGCGGTAAGTTTGGATACAGTTGTTTTGGTTGGATGAATCTTAAATGTCAGCGTTTTGGTGCCGGTGTACTTGCCAACCATTTTAACGGTGACTTTGTAAGTTCCCACGTTCTTTCTACCACTCGCATAAGTAACTGTGTAGTCGGTGTTCTTTTTGAGTGTCTTACCGGCAGAATCTTTTACCGTTACAGACGGTGTTTTCACACCACCATTGTAGGTGTAAGTCGTAGTAGAAAGCTTAAAGCTCTTAACATACTTGATAGCGGTATTGCTTGCCACTTTGCCACAAACCGCACACTTCTTAACAATACTACCATTTTTCGAAAGGGTTGCTTTGGTAGTCTTCGTTTTGTAAGTATGTGTAATGTTTCTTGTTGCTTTACATATATCACAACTTGTATCACAGCTGCTTGAATATTTGTGTGAACAGTTTGTTTTTACAGAAAGAGCAACACTTGCAGGGCTTGCATACTGATTTGCAGTTGCTTTCTTTCTCTGATAGAACTTGTAGGTTGTGTTTGCCTTTAAGCCGGTAAACTTATTGCTTGACTGCCATGCAGTTCCATTCTTTGAATATTCATATCCGCTAACCGCCTTCAGTGTAACCGTTGTTGTCGTTTTGCCGGAAAGGGTTGGCTTTGCCGGTGCAGTCTGCTTTGCCTTATCGATGACATAGGTTTTGGTGGTTACCCCTGTCAAATTGCCGATGCCGGTAATTTCCACCGTAACCGTTCCAACCGAAATAACGTCGCCCCAATAGGTTACCATATAATCAGAATACTCTGTGAATCCGTCGATGATCACCGCAGGGAGCTTGGTATCGCCGTTATATGTTGTCTTGGTGTATTCCAGCGTGATCGGTAGGGTGGAGATCTCTCGGCAGTCGATTTCGATCAGCGTTGTGATGGCGCCGCCGTAATTTCCGATGCCTTCAACTTGAACCCATCCTTGACCGGCGTTAACATTAGGACCGTAGGAAACAACGAAGTCCACCCCTTCGGTGAGTCCCGGGATGGTAACGCTCGGCTTATGCTGCTCGCCCGAATATACGCAGCGGTTGTTGCCGCAGATGTTGCAGGCACCGATCTCAAGCGTATCCCGTAGATTTTCGATATTAGCTTGGGTAACGTCAAAGTTTTTAATAATGGTTCCTTTATAGTTGCCGATGCCCTGAACGGTAATGGTCGCGGTTCCCTGATTGACGTTGTTTGTATATGTGACGGTATAATCCCTGCCCAATTCAATGTTGTCGCCGCTCAGCCAATAGAGCTCCGGTTCGATGGGGTTTCCGTTATAGGAGAAGAAATCGCTGAGGAGATAGAATTCGTAGCCGGAGATATCCGCCCGGGTGATCTCAAAGGTTTTTTGAATCGTTCCTTTATAGAAGCCAACGCCCGTAACGGTTACCGTTGCGGTGCCAACTTCGATATTGTTTTGATAGCTGACGGTATAGTCGTCGAGGAAATTTAATCCTTCAAGAGTTACGTCGGGATAGTGCCCTGCCGGCGTATATGCCGCTGATTCATAGGATAGCTCAAAGGTGCGGCCGGAGATATCTTGCTGCTCAATGGTGAAATAAAGGGTTTTATAGCCCCAATACTTTCCGATGCCCGTGATGCGAACGTCGGTTTGACCGGGCCAGATATTTGAACCGTATTCCACTGTGAAATCAACGTTCTCGGTCAGCCCCGGGGCGGTAACCTTGGGTGTTTTGGCGGTTCCGTCGTAGGAAACGGTTTCATATTCCAGCTCAAATTCGATGTTGTGAATATGGATCTGGGTGATAGAAAACAAAACTTTTTTAATGCCGCCCCATTCGCCGATCCCGCGCAGGATAACGTAGGCAGTTCCGATCTCCACATTGTTTTCATAGCCCCAAATAACGTAGTCCACCCCTTCGGTGAGAGTGGTTTCGCCGAAGGTAACCCGCTCGATCTTGGGTGTGATCGCTTCGCCTGTGTATTCGGTATTAAAATATTCAATCTCTACTTCGGCATGCCAAATGTTATGAGGATATACTGTTCCCGATTTGTCTCCGCATTGTTCGCAGGTGAACGTATAATTGAGTAAATCCTCATCATACGTTTGTTCGAAATCGTGACCGTCTTGACAAATAAATTCATCGATCGGTTTTAAGCGTTGTTGTGACACACCGCATTCGATCGCCTTATTATAAATATAACTGCCTTCGTCGCAATAGATGGTAAAGTTTTGGTTGGGGTGTGCCAACATGTAAAATATCCTATCGCCTTGAGTGACGTCTCCGATTTCCGTCACACTGCTGGGTATGATAACACTTGCCAACATATCGCAACCGATAAAAGCATATGAGCCGATTCTTTTGGTGTTTTCTGGAATAGTTACGTGTGTAAGCTTTTTGCAATTCTCAAAGACATTGCTAGATAAATAAGTCAAGCTATCGGGCAGTGTTACCTTTTCCAAATTTTCAAGATTTGAAAAAGCATAAGAATCGATATACTCTATACCTTCTGCAACGGTGTAGGATGTCTCATCGGTTATAACCTTTATGATTTGCGTTTCGGTTCGCAAAGCACTATTTTCGACATAGTATGTGCCGCCCTCATCGGCGGTAATTTTTTCTAAAACGATATCGCCGAACGGACCGCTCAATATCCTGTTAACTGATTTTGGAATATGAATTTCGCTAACCTTTGTTGCCGAAATGAAAAACTGTCCTATAAACTCACAGGAAGTTGAAATATTAATTTCTTTCAGTTCCCTTGCCTTTGAAAAAGCCCAATAGCCGATAAAATTCACTGTATCAGGCATAACAACCTTTTCAATTTTCTCACAGTCTTCAAATGCGTGGTTAGTGATTGTTTCAACACCATCAGGAATGGTAAAGATTGGCGTTTCTTTCATGGCAGGGCATTGCAAAAGCACCTTCATATCGGCGGTGTATAAAACACCGTCAACCACCTTGATATACGGATTGTTTTCGGCAACGTTTATAGTTTCAAGATTATAGCAAAACTCAGGAAGCTGGGTTGCGCCGCTGAATGCCCCTGTTTCTAAATGTTCATAATCGACCTTCAGAGTTGAAGGCAAATTGATGGTTGTCAGCGCACGGCACAGGTAAACCGAACCCCAATTCAAAGTGGTGATACCCTCGCTTACGGTAAGCGTCTGCATATTTTCAACTTCATAGAAAGCGTCGCTATCAATCACTTTAACCGGATATCCACCGCTTGTTTGCGCAGGCACTATAACGTGGGCGGCTGTACCGTTATACTTGGTAAGTGCAGCAATACCATCAACGACTTGATAGGTAAAATCCCCCTCGATAACGGTACCGCTATTGTCTGTTCTATCGATACAATATTCCGAAATGGGATAGCTGGTTTTGAAAGCTTCGGTTTCAAATTTTTCCTCATTTGTATGGTTGAAAAAGTCCTTACCGCCCTTTAAATAATAGTCAGTCTTTGCGGGTACACCATCCGTTACACTCTCATCCCAAGTAGAATCAAGATAGTAATAATAGTCTCCTATTTTTGCTATGTTCCAAGCGTGGTCTGGCAGATCGTTTTCATCGCTTGGGTGAGTATAACTATCCCCCCAACCTGTAATAACGCGACTATCAATACCGCACATTTCAGCCATACGGTAAAACAGCACAGTATAGCCCTCACAAACGGCAGTTTTATTCATAAGTGCCGCATATGCTGTGAATTTAAGCTTGTAGCTTTCGTCGTTAAGATTAGCGTAATCGTAACAAATATTTGTTGTTATGTAGTTATAAATTTTATCAACCTTTTGACGCTCGGTCGTTGCCCCATTAAAGCCGAAACCGTCAATGACTTTCTCCACCTCGCTTGTCAGTTCCTGCTCTTGTTCAAGGGTTGTGTAATAGGTGAAGTTATAAACAATATCAATATAGTAATCTCTGCTGCTTCCGTTATCAATATACGATACGGAAACGCTGTTTTGTTGTTCATCGCCATAAATAAGCGATGTCCACGCATAGCGCAAATAATCGCCTTCGGTGGGGTTATCGGTTTCTTCAAGTGCTTTTTCAAACAGTTCGGTTATTAAATTATCCAAAACAGTTTCAGTCATTGCACTTGAAGTGAATTTATAGTACAGCGTAAACTTTGAAGTGCGCAACTCCATGTTATCTCTTATCGACTGTGCCGCATTCTCCATAGAAGTTGTGTACAAACTATCATCGATATCGTTAGAGAAATATGTATTTGTGCTTTCGGGTGAAACCTCAAAGTCTACATTTATAGATTCCCCTGCATTTTCTCCGTAGTATACAGGATTTTCGACCTGTTCTACACAGTAGGTGCTTACGCTATACCCCCCACCTTCCTGCGCGAAAACAACACTTGCATTAGAGAAAACAGATGTAATACATACTACAACCGCTAAAAGCTTTACAAATCTTTTGCTCATCGTAAATACCTCCGCTTTTTATTGCATTTTGTGGGGATCACCTATTTTAATTATACTTGCTTCTTAAAGGATTTTCAAGGATAACTTATATCCGCCTTTAAAGCTCGCGAAAGGAATATCGCTTGAACAAAATTCAAATCTCACTGCATAGCAGTATCATCCGCCGTAATGCTCGAACCTTTAAGTCTCTGTCCTTAAGAGTACGACCCATAATCAAGGCTTTTTATTTTTGCTTTTATTACTTGTAGCCACCCAAAAATTCTTGGTTTTTCTCGAATATTTCATCACACATATTTCTTATTTCCTCAAGCGAGCAAACTGCCGAGGTCAACGGGTCCATAGAAACCGCGTGATAAACCATTTCCTTACTCTTTTTCATTGCCGCCTCAACTACAAGATTTTCAATTCTTGCGGTGGTGTTAACAAGGATGGCAATATGCTCGGGCAACGGGCCTGCTATGGTTGTTTTGAAGCCCATTCTATCTGCAACAACGGGCACCTCAACGCAAGCATCATCGGGAAGGTTTGGAATAGAGCCGTGGTTTATAACATTGCCGTTGAAAATAAAGGGCTTTCCATCGCCCAGGCAGGCGTTGAAAATATCAGCGGCATATTCGTGGCTTTTTTCGGTTTCAATCGGTTTTGCAAGCCATTCATTATAATATTTTTCCATATCCTTCATTCGCTCTAATCTTACATTAAGCGAAAGTGCATGCTCGCCGGGATTCCAACCGGTGCCGTGAGTGCAGTATTTTTCTATTAAATCGGGGCGCTTTCTAAACCACTGATTATATTCAGAGTTATGACCGCTCGACTCGGTTACATAATAACCAAGCTTTAGTAGCATCTCATTTCTAACCTGCTCTATATTATAATACTTGGGGTCCTTCATAAGCTCACGCAAGCGGGGGTATAAATCCTCGCCATTATGCTTAAGCTCGGTATAAAACGCTTGATGGTTAACACCCTTACAAAGATAGCTAATTTCTTCCTTCGGAATATCAAGCCACTCTGCGAGCATTTTAATTGTGCCCTGAACGCTATGGCAGAGTCCCGTAACCTCAACATTACTGTATTTCTGCATTGCGCAGCAAAGCATCGACATAGGATTAGTATAATTAAGGAAAATTGCTTTCGGGCAGTATTTTTCAATATCTGCACAAATTTCAAGCATAAGCGGGATATTGCGAAGTGCTCTGAAAATACCCGAAACGCTTCTTGTATCACCGATATTTATATCAACGCCGTATTTCTTCGGAATTTCAATTTCGTGGCGCCAAACATCAATATCGCCGTTAAACACGGTGCAAAGCACACCATCTGCACCCGTTAGTGCCTCAGAGCGAACCATAGTTTTAGTAACAGTGCAATCGGGACAATTCATAACCTTTTTTATATTAAGACAATGGTTATAAATTCTCTCCAAATTATACTCGTTTGTATCCATCAAACAAATTTCGCAATCCTTAAAGCTATCAAAGGTAAGTAAATCACGCATACAGCTTGATGTAAACTGCAGACTGCCTGCACCGATAAAAGCAAATTTTTTCATAAAAACACCCTTTCTTTTGTGCTACTTTAATATTAAAGTCAGCAATAAAAAATATAAATAGAATTTGCAATTGTAAATATGGACAAAACGGCTGTTGATTTTTTCTAAAACTCGGTTTATAATGGGTTATGGGGTGAAATATATGTTAATTCCTTTCGAAGATATAACCAATTCCGACTCTCAAGAGTTCCTGCATATCAATAGCTGCGGCATCGGAAAATATCCGACTGAATTTACCGTCTATCGCCCAAACGGCAGGCTTGATATGCATTTTTTGTATATTGCAGAGGGCACAGCCACCGTAAATATAGACGATGAGGATTTCGAGTTGTCGACCGGTCAAATGGTAGTGTTTTTCAAAAACGATAAGCAGTATTATAAATTTTTACCCGAAAACAATACGCCTGTAAAAAGCTATTGGATACACTTTTGCGGCAGCGCTGCCGAGGGAATTTTACTGCGCGCTGGTATCTGTAAATCCCAAATGCTCGAGCCCATTTCTTCCACCGAAACCGAGCATCTTTTCAGCGCCATAATAAAGCAGCACTTTAAAAAAGAGGACCTATCCGCGCTTGGAAATTTGCTTAGGCTTATTGATTTAATTACAAAAAAGCCGCAGAAAAAATTGAGCGATACCGAGCGCCGCATACGCCGTGAAGCCGAATATATTTCCGAAAACTTTGCTTCAAGCATAAATTTTGATGATATGGCGCGGCGCTGTTATATCAGCCGCACTCGGTTTACACACCTTTTTACAACCCTTATAGGTGCCCCTCCGCTGAAACTCCAAACCTCATACCGAATTGAGCACGCAAAGGAGCTACTGCGCTACACCGATATATCAATATCTGAGATTGCGACAATGTGCGGCTTCAATGATGCGCTTTATTTCAGCCGCACCTTTTCTAAATACTTAAAAAAATCCCCAAGTGAATATCGAAAATCAAAACGCGAAAGGCGATAGCTCATATCGTCCTTCCGCGTTTTATACTGCCTTTGCCGAATTTTTTGGAAATTTCGGCTATGGAATCATCTATTCGCTCGGTATTTTTTTCAGACTCGCTTTCACCGAAAACATCCTGTTGAACGGCAATATTATCGGTTTTAAGATTTATGGCGCGTATGCCCACCGAGCGAAGCGGCAGCGCCCACATATAATTTTTATCAAAAAGCTCTATTCCCTGACGGGCTAAAAGCATAGCCGAATTTAGCGGGTGCGAAAGCGCATGGGAAAACTCCTTAATCGTGAGTGCACTATCGCGGGTATGCACCTGAACACCCGCGGCATAAAGGCCTTTTGCACGAAGTGTTTGAGAGATTTCATCCGAAAGGGAAAGAAAAATTCGCCAAACCTCCTCGCGCGACTTTATATCCTCGCCGAGCGTTACCGAGCGCCCTACGCTCTTTGGCAGACTTTCCTCGCTTTGCGGCACAACGGGAGCATCATCAAGCCCCAAGGCATATTTTTGAAGCATACTTCCGTTTTTACCGAGCAGCCGAGTGAGCATTGCATTATCGCAGCTTGCCAAATCGCCTATGGTGAAAACTCCGTTTGAATTAAGCTTTTCTGCCGTGCTTTTACCAACGAACAAAAGCTCTGCTACCGAAAGCTTCCAAATCTTTTCTTTAAAATTTTCCCTTGAAATGACCGTTACGGCATTGGGCTTTTTAAGGTCCGAGCCGAGCTTTGCAAAAACCTTATTAAAGCTAACACCTACCGATATTGTAATCCCAAGCTCTCGCTTAATCGTTTTCCTTATTTCCTCGGCAATTTTTTCACCGCTTCCGAAAAGCATTGTGCTCCCCGTTACATCAAGCCAGCACTCATCTATACCAAAGGGCTCTACTAAATCGGTATAGCGTTCGTAAATGGCCCTCGCCGCGAGGGAATACTCGTTATACTTTTTATAATCGGGCGGTAGGATAACCAAATCCTCACACTTAAGCTTGGCCTCCCAAATTGCCTCGGCGGTTTTAACACCATACTTTTTCGCGATTTCATTCTTGGCAAGCACTATTCCGTGCCGCTCCTCAACACTTCCGCAAACCGCAACGGGCAAATCATAGAGGGTTGGATTTGAAAGCAAGGATACGCTTGCAAAAAAATTATTAAGGTCACAATGAAGAATTGTCCGTTCTATGATATCCTCGCCTCCAAACAAATGTTCTTAATTTATTATAAAAAATTTTTACTGATTTGTAAAGAGATAATTTATGCCATAACAAGTTTTTGAAGTGCCCTTAGGTGCAGTCTTTCGGTTTGGCGCTTGCTATAATTAATAATACGACCTATCTCCTCAAGCGAACGACCGCAAATATATTTTTGCGATAGTATCTCGGTCATAATTGAGCCGTCAACCGCATTTATTGCATCCTCGATTTTATTTCTAACCGCCAGCGTTTTGCTTATTTCCTCGTTATATTCATCCTTTCTTTCGGGAAACATCGCGAGCATTTCGCGAAGCCTTTTAATCTTTGAAAATAAAACCCGATACATTTTTAGATAACTTCTTTTCTCATCAATATTCATATTTCACCCGCCGCAAGTCTTGGGAGTATCAGCGAAACAAACTGACCATAGCTATACCTTGTTTGGTGTTCGCGGTTGTAACCCTCAAGCATTCTTATAATTTTATTTACGGGGCTTAATGCCATTCGCTTAAGCCTCTCGCGCTGTCGCCGCCAAAGCCTTTCTCCTTGCCTACGGCAATCATTATTACAAAACTTTTTTCTGCCCATAGGCAGCCTTGCACCGCAGGCATAGCAATAGCTGGGCTTCAACGGTATTACCTCTCCCCCGCAAGAGCCGCAATAAAGGTGGCGCTCATATGGCGGCGCATCAAGCGCGTGCTTTTCATAAAATTCCTTTGGCGTTTCAAAAATTTTTCCACAGTCCATACAACAGAACACTACTTTTGTTCCTCCTTTTTTATTCTTGACAATTACGAAATTATGTAATATAATCGTATTTACAAGGAATTAATTACGAGATTTCGTAACCGCAAGCCTATTATATTACGATTTTTCATAATTGTCAAGCATTATTTTACGAATTTTCGTAATTTCTTTGACAATATAAGGGGATGCTTTTATGACAGAGCTTTATGAGAAAATAGAATCACTTTGCAAATCTAAGGGGATTAACATTACATTCTTGTGCAGCGAATGTAAAATCCCGCGCGCATCTCTATCCGACTACAAAAACGGCAGAAAGAAAACCCTCTCTGCCGAAACACTTTCAAAAATCGCCGATTATTTCGGTGTTAGTGTTGATTACCTTTTCGGAAAATCCGCTGTCGCTGATGAGCAGGCCTTAAAGGTGGCGCTCTTTGGCGGTGACGGTGCGGTGACCGATGAAATGTGGAATGAGGTTAAGAGATACGCGCAATATATTAAGGAGAGAGAAAATGGAAACGGTTGAACTCTACAACCTTGCTGACCGTCGCGGTATCATCGTGGATAGATTTAATCTTAAGGAAAACAGTTCGGTATCAATAAACCTAAACGACCAAATGTTTGTTGCGCTTGACCATAATATAAAGGGTGCCGATGAGCGTGTATGCCTTGCTCACGAGCTTGGCCACTGCGAAACCGCAAGCTTTTATAATATTTATTCGCCCTTTGATATTCGGGAAAAGCACGAGCGCAGAGCAACGCTTTGGGCAATTAAAAAGCTTGTGCCCGAGCGTTCACTCAAGAGAGCCGTTAAAGAAGGCTACGATAATATTTATTCCCTTGCGGAATACTTTAATGTTACGGCGGAATTTATGCAAAAGGCAGTAAGCTTTTATAAAACGGCGTAACTGATTCTTGCAGTCAAACAAAAACAGTGGTATACTGAATATGATGAATATATTTAAGGGGGATTAATATGTATCCGTTACTGCTTAAAGCACCTATAAAGGATTATATTTGGGGCGGAACAAGACTTAAGGATGAATTCGGCTTTGAATCCGATACGGAAATTGCCGCAGAGGCTTGGATGCTATCCTGCCACAAGGATGGCGAGAGCATTGTAAAAAACGGCGAGCTTGCAGGCCTGCCGCTTAGCGAGGCGCTCAGAGCTTGGGGAAAAGACTCGCTCGGCAAGCGCGCTGAGAATTTCCCTTATTTCCCGCTTCTAATAAAGCTCATTGATGCTCGCGACCGTCTTTCCGTTCAGGTTCACCCTGACGACAGCTACGCTCTTGAGCACGAGGGTGAATACGGAAAAACAGAAATGTGGTATGTTGTTGACTGTGAGGAAGGCGCAGAGTTAATCTACGGCTTCAAGCGCCGTGTTGACCGTGAGGAGTTTGAAAGAAGAATTCGGGATAACACCCTTTCGGAAATATGCAACTATGTTCCCGTTAAAAAGGGCGATGTTTTCTTTATCTCCGCAGGCACGCTTCACGCGATTGGCAAGGGAATTTTAATTGCTGAAATTCAGCAAAACTCCAACACCACCTATCGAGTTTCCGATTACGGCAGACTCGGCGCCGACGGCAAGCCCCGCGCGCTTCATATCCGTCAAGCCCTTGAGGTCACCAAAACGACCAAGCCCTCTATTCCCTACGGCGATGTGGGCGAGGTAACCCTTTACCCCTTCGGCACGGTCCGAGAGCTCGCTTCCTGCGATTTGTTCAAAACCGAGCTTATAAGCCTTAAAGGCAGCGTTGGGGTTTACGAGGACGATAGCTTTATCTCGCTCCTCGTTTTAGACGGAGAAGCTTCCCTTTCGTATCCGCTCGGGACTATGCGCATTAAAAAGGGCGACAGCGTTTTAATCCCATCTTCTATGAAAGTAAAGCTCAACGGTGAAGCACAGATTATTTATACACATATGTAATATAAAGGCATAATTAAATCGCACCTCACAGATGAAAATTTCTTTGTGAGGTGCGATTTTTATTTATATGAAAATTATTTGAAGTAATATGAGCGCGCAAACTGCGGGGACTCCGAACACACCCGAAAAGGCTACCGAATACCAATTTATCGGAATATGAACGCCCGTAAGGCGCGAGCTTAGGTTGACGGCAACAAGTGTTAAAACGCCTATAAGTGCAGTAAGTATAATTGACCTAAACGGTTTTTTACTTTTAATATGAAATACTAATAAAAACAAAGAAAAAAGTGATAGCAGGGCTATCACAAAAATCATAAAAAGCTCCATTTCTTCACCCCGTATATTAAATATATGCGGCGGTGGAATTTTTAGAATAAAAAAACGAGGCGCTTCGCGCCTCGTTATAATTTAATTTTTAAGCACCAAATTTAGCTACATTAAGCTTAATGCCGGGGCCCATAGTTGTTGCAATTACGCAAGACTTAACATACTGACCTTTAGTTGCAGCGGGCTTTGCCTTGATGATTGCGCTCATAAGAGCATCAAAGTTCTCCTGAAGCTTTTCAGGACCAAAGGAAACCTTGCCGATGGGGCAGTGAATGATATTAGTCTTATCAAGACGATACTCAATCTTACCTGCCTTTGCTTCGGTAACAGCCTTTGCAACATCAGGGGTAACAGTGCCGGCCTTAGGTGAAGGCATAAGACCACGCGGGCCTAAAACCTTACCGAGACGACCAACAACGCCCATCATATCAGGTGTTGCGATAACAACATCGAAATCGAGCCAGTTTTCGTTCTGAATTTTAGCAACGAGCTCTTCTGCACCAACATAGTCAGAGCCTGCTTCTTTAGCGGCATCTGCCTTGTCAGCCTTAGCAAGAACGAGAGTTCTTACAGTTTTACCTGTTCCGTTAGGAAGAACAACGGCGCCTCTAACCTGCTGGTCTGCGTGACGAGAGTCAACGCCGAGTCGAACGTGAACCTCAACGGGTTCATCGAATTTTGCAGTGCCTGTTTTAACAGCAACGGCTACTGCTTCATCAACATCGTAAAGCTTACCGGTTTCGATAAGGCTTGCGCTGTCGTTATACTTTTTTCCGTGTTTCATTATAGTTTACCTCCCAATAAGTGGTTAAATCGGAATTTTCCTCCCACGAGAGAGAATTAATCGACTACTTCAACGCCCATGCTGCGCGCAGTGCCTGCAACCATACTCATAGCTGCTTCAATGCTTGCTGCGTTTAAATCGGGCATTTTGGTTTCTGCGATTTTTCTTACCTGCTCGCTTGTAATCTTGGCAACCTTTGTTTTGTTAGGTGTGCCTGACGCGGTCTCAATACCGCAAGCCTTCTTAATAAGAACAGCGGCAGGGGGCGTCTTTGTAACAAAGCTGAAAGAACGGTCTGCATAAACGGTGATGATAACCGGAATAATCATACCGGCATCATTTTTAGTTCTTTCATTGAATGCCTTTGTAAACTCCATAATGTTTACACCGTGCTGACCGAGCGCAGGACCTACCGGTGGAGCCGGAGTGGCTTTACCTGCAGGAATCTGCAATTTAATGTAACCTGTAATTTTCTGAGCCATAAATAGCACCTCCATTATTCGTGGTAACCGTGTTAGACTTTAATAAATCTAAATTAACACTTGGCGGAGTATTCATATACATACTCCTCCCACCGTGACACACAGATGCTCAACCTTTGCGGACGGTTTACCTCAACCGCAAGGAATCTGTATGCCGGAAGTTAATAAGCATTTCTGCGTATTAACAATTAAATCAATCTGCTAAAGAAATCTGGTCGAGCTCAAGCTCAACGGGGGTTTCTCTACCAAACATTGAGAGAACCACACAAACATTGTTATCATCAACATCAATTGATTTAACAACACCGCTGTAGCCCTCAAGCGGACCGCTGATAATCTTAACGTTATCACCGTCTTTGTAGGTTAACTCAACGCTGTGCTTTTCAACGCCGAGGGAAGCAACCTCGCTATCGGTTAGCGGAACCGGCTTTGAAGCAGGGCCCACAAACCCCGTGCAGCCGCGAATGTTTCTAACAACATACCAGCTATCATCGGTGACAATCATTTTAATCATTACGTATCCGGGGAAAATTTTTCTTTCAACCTCGCGGGTAACATCGTCCTTTATCTCGGTAACAATTTCAGTAGGGATTTTGATATCCTGTATCAAATCCTGCATACCGCGACTTTCAACGATGGTTGCAAGGTCATTGGCAACCTTGTTTTCATAGCCTGAATAGGTATGAACAACATACCATTTTGCCTCATTGTTATCAGCCATATAAATTTACCTCCGATAACTGCTTTACGCTCCGAGAATTAATTCAAGAAGCTGTCCGAGACCAAAGTCGATAAGCCAGATTAATGCACCGATTAAAAGACACATAATAAGAACAATAGCTGTGTTCTTAACAACATCTTTCAAGCTCGGCCAAACAATCTTCTTAACCTCACTCTTATAGTCACGGAAGAAGGCAACGACACGCTGCGGAATTGTTCTCTTTGCACCCTTAGAAGCCGCCACCTCAAGATAATCATCAATAAGCAAATATGCTATTCCGAACGCCGCACAAGCAATTAGTGCTATTGCCGTTAAAAGCACGGAATCTGTATAGCTTCTTCCCGTTATCTTGGTTAAAGGACGGCAGTCTACAAAGTTCTTTACTTTTCCAAGCGCCATAACAAGCGTATATACGCCTGCGCCCAAGCTAACAGCCGGAGCCGCATAGCGAAGCTTCTTTGACTTAAAGGAAAGCGCGCTGAAGACAACGCCGAATACGGTTAAAAGGAAGCTAAAGAGCACCCTTGCCGAACGGGCCATGTCATACTCGGCGCCTGCAACCTCAACCTTGCTGCCGAAAGCCAATTGAGCCCCTACGAGCCCAACCGTGTTTCCGTTAGTTGTGATGGTTACAAACTTTGTGAAGAACAATACCAAGGAAGCAAGACCGAAGAGAACCGCGAGAATCTGACAAATTCTGTTGACAGTTTTCATTCTTTCTCCTCCTTACTTGGTTTCCTTATGCAAGGTGTGCTTTCTGCAGAACCTGCAATACTTGTTCATTTCAAGCCTATCAGGGTCGTTTTTCTTGTTTTTCATTGTGTTGTAGTTGCGTTGCTTGCATTCTGTGCAAGCGAGTGTTATTTTAACTCTCATAACGGCACCTCCCGCTTTACGGAAATTTTTTATTCCTCTTTTTTGAAAATAAATTATTCTCTAAAAGGGAACGCCTCCCTCATTACAGAACACCTTATATCATACCGCTCGTCCATATATTGAAACGCGCGGAAAGCACTATACAATATAAAGTGTAACCGTGTTGATGCGGCTCTTTTTCCAAAAAAAAAGAACCTCCCAGAGGTAGTGCTATTATAACACATACCTTCTGAAAGGTCAAGTATTTTTTATCGCTTAAAAGCCTTATTTTTAAAGGCTTTATTTATGATAGGCAGAGCCTTCATTAATTTTAAAAGCACGGTATATTTGCTCAAGCAGCATAACGCGAAAAAGCTGGTGCGGAAAGGTCATCTGCGAGAGCGATAATTTTTTATCGGCAGCAGCTTTTATATCCTCGCTAAGACCATAGGAGCTACCGATAATGAAGCAATGCTCGCAGCCCTCAGCTGAATACTCGGCAAATTGACAAGCAAGCCCTTCGCTCGATTCTTCCCTGCCTTCAACACACAGCGCTATTTTTTTAGCGCGGGCGGGTATATGCTTTTCAATCAGCACCGCTTCCTTTTTAAGCGCCGCCTTGATTTCTGCTTCGGAGGGGTTTTCGCTAACGGCTACGGGGGAAAGCTCAACCAGCTTTAAGCTACAATGCCTCGAAAGCCTTTTTTTATATTCCTCGCAAGCGTCAACCAAATACCTCTCTTTGAGTCTTCCGAGCGCTATAATTGTTATCCTCATCATATAACGGTAACCTCACTCATCTGCGGCTTTGCCACCGTTAGAATATAATCGCTCATAGGGCTTGCACCTATATCGGCAAGTGTTGCGCGGGCACAGGAAAGCGCTATCGCGGGCATATTGTTATGCATACTTATATGGCCCAAAATTATGCGGTCGGTCCCGCTTTTTAAAAGCGCGGGAAGCTCGGCTGCACAGGCGTTATTAGAAAGGTGTCCCCTATCGGATAAAATGCGAAGCTTTAAATTGGCGGGGTAAGGCCCACGCCTTAACATTTCAATATCGTGGTTTGCTTCAATCAAAACGGCACTTGAGCCCGTAATCGCGCCTCTAACCTCATCGGTTACAATTCCAAGGTCGGTGCAAATCGAAATTTTGCGCGTATCCGGAAGTGTGATTGTATACCCGCTTGAGCCCTCACAATCGTGGCTTGTTGCAAAACGAGATAAGAGCATATCACCGCAAGCGACTGTCGCTTCGCAAAGCGGAGCCATTTCGGTCGAGCTTGGAACAATATCCTGACGAGAAAGCGCCTCAAGCGTTTGATTTGAGGCGTAAAGCTTCGCACCACTTTGTTTAAGCAGTGTCTTAAGTCCTTTAATATGGTCGATATGCTCGTGTGTTATAGCTATTGCAGAAAGCCTTTTAACATCTCCGCCAACGCTCTCTATACGTTCCTTGATGGCCCTAAAGGAGATGCCCGCATCAATCAAAATGCTCGAATCAGATGCGGTTATGTAGGTGCTGTTGCCCGAGGAGCCGCTACAAAGCGGACAAATTTTAGCCATAAAAACTCCTTTATCAAAAAAGGCGGCAAAAGCCGCCTTCAATTATGCTTGTTTTAATATAACCCTGTCGTCCCTTATTGGAACTCTTTTGATATCAGCACCCAAAGCGGTGAGCTTTTCGGTTATATTTTCATAGCCGCGGTCGATATGCAAAACATCCTCAACCTCGGTTACGCCTTCGGTCATAAGCCCTGCAATAATCATAGCCGCGCCCGCTCTTAAATCCACGGCGCGAACAGGTGCCGAACGCAAGGAATCTACCCCCGTTATTATCGCAGTTTTGCCATCAACCTTAATATCGGCGCCCATAAAGGTAAGCTGCTCAACATATCTGAATCGGCTATCCCAAACACCCTCGGTTATGATGCTCGTGCCGTCGGCAACCGCCAATAAAGTGGCGATTTGCGGCTGCATATCGGTAGGAAAGCCGGGGTGCGGCATGGTTTTAACATTACATCTTTTGGGACGCGAATCCATCGAAACCCTAACCGCTTCATCGAACTGCTCTATCCTTGCACCCGCTTCAGAAAGCTTTGCGATTATTGATTCTAAATGCTTCGGAGTTACATTTTCAATCATAACATCGCCGCAGGTAGCTACCGCCGCAACCATATATGTTCCGGCTTCGATTTGGTCGGGTATAATACTGTAATTAGTGCCGTGGAGCGAATCTACTCCGCGTATTTTTATAACGCCTGTTCCGGCGCCCATAATGTTAGCACCCATAGAATTAAGGAAATTGGCAAGGTCAACTATATGAGGCTCTCTTGCGGCGTTTTCAATAACCGTTAGTCCCTTTGCGCGAACGGCGGCAAGCATAATGTTGATAGTTGCTCCTACCGAAACCACATCAAGATATATCGCGGCACCGCGAAGCTCCTCGGCCTTCGCATCTACCATTCCGTTTTCTATCATGACCTTCGCCGAAAGCGCTTCAAAGCCCTTGATATGCTGGTCAATCGGTCTAACGCCGAAATCACAGCCTCCGGGAGGCGAAACACGCGCGTGCTTCATTCTTCCGAGAAGCGCGCCTAAAAAATAGCTCGACGCGCGCATACCCTCAGCCATTTCCTTTGTTACAACAAAGGAATTAACATGCCTTGGGTCTATCTCGACCGAGCTTTTGTTTATCATTTTTATATTTGCGCCCAAATCACGCATAGATTTAAGTAATGTTGAAACATCGGAAATTTCGGGCAAGTTTTCTATAACACAGGGGCTATCCGCGAGTAAAACCGCCGGCAAAATAGCAACGGCTGCATTTTTAGCGCCGCTGATATGAACACTTCCGCGAAGCGCTTTTCCGCCGTTTATAACGAATTTATCCATCTGCGGCACTCCTCTCTTTTTTATTCTGAAATATTATGCCCAAAAAAACCTTTTTAACAAATTTTATTATATACAAATTAACACGATTTGTCAAATCGTTTATTCCTCATCTGTGTCCCAATTAAATTTACGAACCGAGTTTGAATCAAGGTGTGTTCCCTTGACTCTCTTTTGAGCGGCAAAGCAGGACAATATATAAACAAACAAAAACAGCCCCGAAAAAAGTGCCGTAAAGAGAGCGTATATATTTTCGTGCAAAACCTCAAGAGTGCCGATTGCCAATGCTATAAGTGACGGAACAGAAATCACGAAGCTTAGCATACAAGCGGCAATTGAGCTTATAAGCAGACCCTTATGAATCCCATCCTTATACATTCCTATCTCATCCTTGCCGAATTCAAGCATAAAAACGAGCATCGCACAGTAGCTGAACATTAAAAACACATTGTCGCTTATCAGCGCAAGCGATGATATTCTCGAAAAGACAAAAACAAGCTTGAGCACCCAATAGGCAATAGGAATTATATAAACAAAGCCGGGAAGCTTAAATGCTCCCATGGCTTGAATTCCGTAAAGCAGAAAAACGCCCGCCGTAACAGCACCTAAAAGCAACAAAACAGAGGACATAATGTTCGTCAGTCCGCCGCCAAGCTCGACCACAGCCGCCTCAACAATCGTAACAACCGCCAAGGAGATTGAAACCACCGACATAAACGGGTTAATTTTGCACTCTCTTCTTTTGATTTTTTTAACAAAGGCGCCGAAAGCCGATGATGCGGCAATAACAATAAAGATTATTACCGTTATTGCAAACGAAATCTCCTCGAAGCCCTGCTTAACAAAGCCTGTTTTACCATCAATGGTGAATACAAGCTGCAGAGTTCTTAACAAAATACATATAGGCAAAGATACACAAAAAAATGTCATTATGCTTTTATATTTCACGGATTGCACCTCTTTTTGCGAATTAATCTGCCACAGAAAACATATATACTACAAAGGATATTTTATATAAAATCAACTTAAAAGTCAATAGGAGAAGGAATTTTATGAAGAGTTCAATTGTGATTTCTATTATTGTTTTTTGCGCTATGCTGACACTGCCGTTGCATTTGCTTGACAGTAATACCGCCGTTCAAACGACAGCCACGCTACCCTCACTCGTTGGGAACGCGGCAACCGATTTTAAGAGCTATGATGAATTTAGGATAAAAACTGAAAATGGCATCAAAACAATTTCAAGAAAAGACTATATAATAGGTGTTGTCGCGGCGGAAATGCCCGCGCTTTATGAGCCTGAGGCGCTAAAGGCACAGGCGGTAGCGGCATATAGCTTTGCGGCGTATCGCGCATCCGAAAGGGCTTTGCAGGAATATGACCTTACTGACAATCCCGAACTCGACCAAGCGTATATGACCGAAGCCGAGCTTAAAAAACGGTGGGGTGATAACAGCGAAAAGTATTTAAAGCTTATATCCGATGCCGTTAGCGCGGTTGACGGCGTTATGCTTTGTTGGGAAAACCAACCTGCACTTAGTGTTTATCACGCTATTTCCTCGGGTGTAACGGCCAGTGCAAAGGAGGTTTGGGGCAAGGATATCCCGTATCTTGTTGAAACCGAAAGCCTCGGCGATAAGCTTGCCGCCACATATCTTTCTACCGAAAAGTTTACTCAAAAGCAGATAAAATCAAGTCTTAATAAGTTGGGTGAAGCAAAGGGTAACTGCAAGAATTGGTTTGGAAAGGCCGAATACTCCAAAAGCGGAAGGGTTGCCTCGATAAGCTTTTGCGGCAAAAAGCTAACGGGCAGCGAGGTTTCAAAGGCGCTTGGGCTACGCTCGGCAAGCTTTGAGGTTGAATATAAGGACGATACCTTCATTTTCACCGTCAAGGGCTACGGACACGGAGTCGGAATGAGCCAAAACGGCGCTAATTATATGGCAAAGCAGGGCAGCGACTTTAAGGAAATTTTATTGCACTATTATAAGGGCTGTGAGATTGTATAATTATTTTAAAAAACACTTGACAAATGCGTTCGTTTGTTTTATAATACGATTTGCTAATCCAAAGACAGTAGGTAGCCGTTTGGCCGTAAGCTTTGTCGCCTACCGAGGTGCGCGTGAAATTTTTTATATTATATAGAATTTTCATGTCCATCCATGTCCTTGGGTGGACATTTTTTACTGTTAAATTTCGGAGGTGAAACGAATTGCCAAACGCAAAAGTTTTAGAAGCAAAGCAACAGATAGTTGCCGAACTTACCGAAAAAATCAATGCCGCTGTTACAGGCGTTGTTGTTGATTACAAGGGTATCACCGTTGCTGATGATACTGTTCTTCGTAAGGAGCTGCGCGAAAACGGTGTTGACTACTTTGTAGTTAAGAACACTCTCCTCTCCCGTGCTGTTGCAGGCACCGAGCTTGAGGGTATGAACTCTGTTTTAGAGGGAACAACCGCTATCGCTCTTTCCAATGAGGATTACACAGCAGCCGCAAGAATACTCAGTAAGTTTGCCGATTCTCACGATAACTTCTCCATTAAGGCAGGTTTCCTTGATGGCAAGCTCGTAGATAATGCAACCATCACCGCTCTTGCTAAGCTACCCAGCAAGGAAATTCTTCTTGCAACCGTTCTTGGTGCATTCCAGGCACCTATCGCAGCATTTGCGCGTGCTGTTCAGGCTATCGTTGATAAAGACGGTGCCGGTGAAAGCGCAGAATAATTAAACTTAAAAAATCTAAATTATTAAATTGGAGGAAATTAAAATGGCATCTGAAAAGATTACAGCTATGATTGAAGAGCTTAAGGCTCTTACCGTTCTTGAGCTTTCTGAGCTCGTTAAAGCAGTAGAAGAGGAGTTTGGCGTTTCCGCTGCAGCTGCAGTAGCAGTAGCAGCTCCCGCAGCAGGCGAAGCAGCTGCCGCTGAGGAGAAGAGCGAATTCGACGTTATTCTTAAGGAAGCAGGCGCTGAGAAAATTAAGGTTATTAAGGTTGTTCGTGAAATCACCGGCCTTGGCCTTGCTGATGCAAAGGCTGTTGTTGACGGCGCTCCCAAGACTCTTAAGGAAGCAGCTTCTAAGGAAGACGCAGAAGCTATCAAGGCTAAGCTTGAAGAGGTTGGCGCAACCGTTGAGCTTAAGTAATTTAACAGTTACAGTAAAATTAGCAAAAACACCCGCTGAAATTCAGCGGGTGCTTTTTTATTGCTTTAAAAGCCGTAAGGCCTCTTGATTAATGGCTTTTTCAGAAAACAGCGCAGAATAGGAAAAGAATATATGCCCCGAAACCGCTTGGTCATCTAAGCAAATGCGAGCCTGCCTTGAAAGTATATCGGCCCCGTTTCCCCATTCACTTGAATCGGGCGGCTCGGTGGTGCCGAGCTTATAAGCTGCAAGACCTATAAGCAGTCTTGCCTTTCCATTTTGTGTTAGTTGCTTCCAATCGCTAAGCAGCCGTTCAAAGCCGAAGCTTTCATCGGGATATTCAAAGCCAAAATACAGTTGAGGAATTATATAATCAACCGTTTCACATTCTATCCATGTGCTTATATCTGCAAAAAGTGTATCGTAATTATTGTTTATTGAGGCGGCAGGACTTATGCTAAACACTATATCCTTATCGGCAAATTTAATTGCGGTATAGCAGCCGCTTATCATCGCATTGACATTAGCCCTGCGCCAATCTCCAAGTGAAATCGGGTTTTCGCTTGCCGATTTATACTCGTTATACTCATTTTTATCAAAGTCCTCCAAGGTAGTAGGATAAAAATAATCATCGAAATGAATCCCATCGACCGAATAGTTTTCAACAACCTCGCGAACTCCATCAATTATAAGCCGCCTTGCCTTGCTTGAGGCGGGATTAAGATAAATTCCACCAAATATCTCGTAATCCCCCTTTGAAAGCTCTTTTACAGGAGAGCTTGAGGGTAAGCCTTCAAGCGTTTCGCTGTGGCTCACCCTATAAGGATTTATCCACGCGTGAAATTTTATTTTGCTCGCGTGACAGCAATCAATCATAAATTCGAGAACATCATAACTCTCCTGCTCGGCGTTTTTCCAAAGCGGAAAATGCTTTGATGGATAAATTGCATCGCAAAAGGCTCTTATATGAACAAACATATCGGTTATACCTATGGTTTTGCAGCGCTGCACCGCCTTTTTGAAATCCTCTTTAAAGTCGGATTTCAGCATACCGTTTATTTCAGAATATGATAACCAAACCCCTTTTATGTAGCCTTGCGTATCAATAGGCTCGTAGTCACCCGCGGTGCTTGAACAGCCTAAAAGTGTGCAAACACAAATCAGTGCAGCTATTATCCTCATAATAAAATCTATCCCAACTTGCTGTATTCTATAGAAAAATCGGATAAGGCAAAGCCTCCGCCCACCGAAGCCTCAACATAAATTTTATCGGTTTTGTTTATTCGCGGAATAATCTTAACCGCCGAAAGATTTGATTTTAGCGCCACTTGATATTCACCCGTATCTTTGCCAAAAATTTTAATGATTGCATCAGCTCCGCAGGCATTGATATAAAGCGCTTCTATACGCTTTTGTCCCTGCGGCAGCTCAAGACCGAAGCATTTGGTTTTAAAATATGCGTTTATATCAGCCGTTTCTTTAGCAACCCGACCGTTTTTAAGCGTCAGCAAATAATCGCGGTCACCCTCAAGGCTTGATATATAGTTTATATACGCCCTTGTGTCCTCACAGGCCACTATAATCTGCTCTCCGGCAAAAATTCCCGATGAAAGCAGGACATCTTCGGGCAATCTCCAGCAATGCCAATTAACTCCCTTTGAATTTTCGCGGGCATAGGCATATTCCGCCGAGAAGCCAAAGCCCTTAACATTATAATCAAGCACAAAAACGCTATTGCCTGCAAACAGCAGATAATATCCGCCGAACGCCACCGCAAACGCCGATTTAAGCGCATCCTTGCTAAGCTCTCTGATTTTTTGTCCGATGGGACGGGAAATCTCGTAAACATTGTTTTCATCACCATAGCTTGTTGTTGCAAGTGTATAAACCGCACCATCGGCATTAAGCCAAACAAGTCTGTTGCCGCAAAGCTTAATGCTGTTCGGGCAATCGCAGCCTATATCGGTATGAATCGACTGTGCTTTTAGAATATCAGAGGATAAAAAATCACTCGTTGAGTCTAAAATAGCAGAGCTTTGCTCGCTTTCGTCGCTTGTGACATCAATTTTATATATTTCGTTTGCCTTAAAGGCTATGAGCTTGTTGCTTTGAACCCCGAGTGCTTCGACGGCGCTTGTATTTTCGCCTATAATCGCCTTCATATTTTTAGGAAAATAAAGGGGGTTCGTAAGCCGCGCAGAATATACCTCGTTTGGATTGCTTTCATTTCCGCAGACATAGGCTCTCGAATTAAAAATCAAGCACTTTTTAGAGCTTACCACCCTTTGAAAACCATTTTCTACCGCCTTTGCAACACTTATAACGATATTATTACTGCTGCAATAAGGCATAATCGGAACAGGATAGTCCTCGCCGTCTGCCGTAAAGCTGATAACCCCTGCCTTACGGTCGCATTTCATCTTGATTTCCTTGCTTTTATAGGTCGCCGTAGCGGTGTTCCCCGTTGCAGTTGTTCTCCAATAAACATAGTTTTCGGAATCAATATAAAGTCTGCAGCTTATTTCCTCGCCGTCAAGATTTGAAATGGGCAAGCGGAAAACACTCGATAGGCCGTCCGAAGTATAATAAAGCTTAAGTCGAGAGTTGAGCAGATTCCTTTGCTCTAAAAACATAGGCTCGTCATACTTGATTTTATCCATTTGAGCAGCTTCTGCGTATCGCGTTCCCCTGCCGTTTATATAATAGGTGGGACAATAATACTGCTGACTCACATTCTCCCAGTTTTTAAGCGCTTCGTCGGCCTCAAATACCTGATAGGTTGTATTGCTTCCGTCTCGCTTGGAGATGAACGCATATATACCCGAGCCCACCGTTTTGTTGCCCACTATAAAAAATATGTTGCGAACAAGACAAAAATAACCCGAAACCACCCTTGAAAACTCCAATTTGCCAATGCTTTTAAGCTCGCCCAACGCCGAAATCAGATAGAAATATATTCTGTTGGCGGTTTTTTCTTGGTTGACGGCAGTATAATAGGCAAGGTTGTATTTTGTGTTGCCCTTATAATATACGCTGTCGGTTATCCTAAAAGCCATATCCACATCCTCATCAGCTTTGGGTGTTATTACAGTATCCTCAATCGGCTTTAGTCCCGAGCGCGTTCTCAAAAGACCGCCGCGAAACCACATATTAAGCCCGTCACTCAGCTGATTATCCTCAAGTCCTTGAAAGTCCTTATCAAGCACCAATCCACCATCTAACGAGGGCACGGTAAAAAGCCTTCGGTCCGTGTTTTTTAAGGCTGTATATTTCATTTTTACATCGCCTCGCTTTTAGGAAGCACATCGGAAATTTTTCCTAAAGAGAATTTAGCCGATGCACGCTTTTGGTTATAAAGGCGGCTAAAAAATTCATTTCGAGCAGCGTCGCCCTCTAAGACGCTTAGCATCATCGCAACGCCGTATACCGCCGCCGCTTCAGTTGAGTCATCAGGCGTTATCTCATCAAAAATAGAGCTGATTTGCCCAAGTGATAAGTCCGAAAGTATGGTATTTATCGCACATAAAATTCTGCTCGATAGACTTTTATCGTTTTTATCACCATAACCGTGAGCCTCATATCCAAGCAGTAAAACCGCCTTTTCTAACAAATCATTCGCCCTCATCAGTATCCTCCTTTTCTGCCTCGAGCTCATCTATAAGCCCGCGAATATCAGGCAGAGAGCCTGAGGGTAGGCGTTTTATTAACTGTTTTTTATCAATAACGCCCTTCTCGTATAGGGAAACAAGTGTGTTTATATTTTCAGAAACGCTGTAGGCATTATCCGCTCCAACCTCAACCCGCGTATTTAAGCTGAGATTTTTGTAGCGGGACGCCGAGAACGGCAAATACCATTTTCCGTTTTCATCCTCCACCTTGATATAGCGGTCACCATACTGCGTTACCCAAAAGTCTGCCCATATACGAGCGATTTCCTCAACAAAGGTATAAAAGCGATTTTTAACAAGAGAAAGCGGCATTATTGCGGCGTTTCGGAGTGTTAAAAGTGCACTTGCGTTATTAGGGTCGCTGTCGCCGAGAGCCGCGGCATTTGCACCGCTTTGAGTAAGGGTATTTTCAATAAGATTATTAATGTTCTCGTTAAAAAACGCCGAGGATTCGGGAGGTGAGATATACTTAACAGCCCCTGCTACATCCTCATTTGAACCATAAATTTTAATAATCTGTCCCGGCTCGTTAGTTATTTCTCCCGTTATCGTATCACCATTGACCGCCATAATCGGCATACCCGTTGAAATCGCCGACCAAACATTTGCCGTTATCATTCGGTTAATGGCAATCTGGTTAGGAATTAAATAGGTAATTTCGCTTTCGCCGTGGGCCTCGTTTCGTCTGCCGTCAAAGCGAAAAACCGCCAACGGATATCTTGTGAGCCGCGTATCAAAGGGCTCTCTGATAACGGCGTTTTTGGTGACCTTGGTGCATTTAATCTTATATCCGCCCGCCTTTTGTGCTTCTCGGTAAAGCTTCGTTAGCACTAAGCACTTGCCGTCGCTGTCGTCGGGCACTATATATGAGCTCGTTTTGCTGCCGTTTGCCCTTGCTTCACGGCGAAGCTCATCTGCCGAAACCCTTGCCGCCAAAATTATATATGGCTGTTTTTCTACACTCTCGCAATAGTTGTCCCCGAAATAGACATCCTGAATTTTTAAAACCTCGCACCTAATATCGCCCTTAACGGCGGTGCTTTCATCTATATATAAGCCCGTATTGACCTCGCTATCCCAATAGGTGTAAAAAACTGCTGTTCCGCTTATGTAGGCATCCCTTAATGCCGTCAAGCAAAGTGCATCAAACCCAACGCGTTCGGAGGTTAAGCGGTGATAATCAGATAGTGCCGACATCACCACATTAACCTCATTTGAAGAAACCGCACCCGAAAAGGTGAATTTGGGATTAAGCGCTATCTGCTTTTTTTCTGCGGCAATATCCCGCCTTGATTTTTCAATGAGCGGAACACCGTCTGCACTGAAGCTTACCGAAACAGGAGCAGCGGTTATCTGCGCCATTTTGAAATCTCCTATACGCTTTATAATGTTGTGCCGAACGAGCGGTCGGTCGTTGCCGCATTTTGCGCCAAACCATTGGTCACCGGTATAAAAGCGCTCGTTAATTTTTATCTGCTCATAAAGCCCTTTTGAGCCTATCATATTTTTAAATTCGACACCCGAGCTGTATTCACCGAAAATATCGGTAGGATTTAACTTCATTTTTTCCTCCTTTGAGGCAGACCGCAGTCTGCCTCGATTTTTTTCAAGCCTAATTTATTCTACCGTAACGGTAGCAACTGCTGATGCAGCGGCAGGTATGCCGTTAATTGAAAGCTTAACAAAGTAATAATACTCGCCCTCAACCAAGTCGGCAGGAATTGCAAATGTGTTTCTATTTGCATTCTTAATCTTTACGGCATCGTTCATATACTCATCGCTGCAGCTATACCACTGATAGCCGATTTCTCCGCTTTCTGTAGCAGCGGTTACTGAAAGGCTCTCATTAATATCGCCTGCCTGAACGGTAATATCGGTAGGCTGTGCAGAAATTGTAAGCTCGGGAGATATCCAAGCCCAGATGCTGTCAAGACCGCTCTTTGCTACGAAAACATCATAATAGATGCGGTAATCAAACTTGTATGCATCGGCATCTATGTTCTGTTCGGGAGTAAATATTCTCATCTGCTCGGTCTTCTTAACCAAGTGGGCAGCGTGCTTCGGGCAAACGAGCATATAAATTTCCTTTGCATTGGTCTGTGGAGCAAAGCCGCCTGCAGCACCGCAAGAGAAATTGTAGCTTGTTTTCATACGCTCGGAAACAACGGGGATAATAGCTACGCCGTTTATCGACTTAACCTTTAAATTAACATCGCCCTGCTTGAAATCCGAAACGGTAATCATACGCGAAATCTCAGCGCTGTTTTGCATTGCGGCATAAACATTGCTGTCGAGGAAAGCAACCAGCTCCTCATCAAAGCCTACAACGCTTTGAACCTCGGAAATGAGCTTTGTAAGTGCCTCAAAGGGCTTTTCAATATCGCCGTCGATGGTGTTGGCTCTGGTGGCCGCAAGACCTGCAAGCTTTGAAAGCACATAGGCATCGCACTCGGGAACAACCTTGGTGCGAACATATTCACCCAAAATTTTGCCTGCAAGGTTGGCAATGCCTGTTTCATCCATATCCTCGCGGTCAATTTGGAGCGAGCGCGCTCTATCCATAGCCATGGTATAAGAGGTGTTGCTTACTGTGATTGCGCCCTTTGTGAAGCCTGTGTCACGGTCGTAATCAGCAAGTCCCTGAAAATCTACATCGGGGATAATAACGGTTTTTGCGCCAACAAACTTTGTGGCAAGTGCATTATCGGCAAAAAAGCCGGTAGCACTCTTTTGAGCGAACATTTTATCAAGCTCGCTTGAATATCTAATAGCGTTTTCTATTGAATTAATTGACATATTTTTTCTCCTTATCTATTCCATAATCCTTTTAAAAATTCACTTTCCACCGCGTTTTCTCGCGGTGAGCTTGCGGCAAGCGCCCCAATACTTGAGCGTCTTGCCGCCTCGGCATTTTCGTTGGCCTCACGCTTTCGGCGCTCGGCTTTAAGCAAATAGCGCAGATATTCGTTCAGCAAATTTGCAGAACAAAGCTCGGTTTTTTCTAAAACCTCCTCGGGTAAATCCTCCGCACTCTTAATGTTCGGGAAATACTCCTTGATTTCAGATAAGTCATCGATTTCGCGGTGTGAGGATTCAAGACTCATAATGCGCTCGGCAAGCGGCTCATTTCCGCCGCACTCTGCCAAAAGCTCCTCTTTTCGCTTATCACTTTGCTGCCTTTCGAGTGCATTTAGAAAATCGCCAATGCTCTCGCCTCGGCTTTCGGCCATTTTGCGCATTCTATCAAAATCAGCCTTTATTAAATCAAACTTCATACCCTTTTGAGCAAGTGCCGCAGCTTCGCTTACATCGATTTCCTTGCTTTCTTTGTTAAATTTAATAGGTATTTTTATGCTTTGAGCAGAAGCTTCATTTGGTGCTTCGGCCTCTGCTGATGGTGAAGCCTCCTCTGCTTGTGGTAGAGCAGAGGCCCTTTCTTCCATATTTTTCTCCATAACAATTCCTTTCCGGCGGGCGTTCCCGCCAAGACAGCGCTCACACTTGAACGCTGCCGTCATAGCTTAAAAAGTTTTTATATTCTTCGTTTTCTATCGAAAAAACTCGCGGTTTTTCTCGCCTTGGGCGTCTTGGGAACTCGTTTCCGAGGCAAAAGCCTGCGAAAAACGCCGTTGCTCCCGCGAGCAGAGCTATGGCAATACTCATATATTCCAACCTCCGTAAAAATCTTCGCCGAAAATGCCGGCTTCTTCTTCGCTTCGCATTGATTTCTCCCTTTCGGGATGAAAAAACTTCACATCACAAAAACCATACCTTAAGGCATCACACAAATGGTTATCGCAGTCTTTCGGTAAAACAAATCCGTTTTCGTGCATTGTTTCGTCATAAACATAGCTCGAAAGCTCACGAATCATATTTACACATGTAGGGCAGACGAATATCTTGTATTCGTTTATCTGCGAAATTCCGTTTAGTATGCTGTCCCTGCCCTTTTGAGAGGGCATTATTCTCGAAATTCCCATTCGCTTTAGGTCATCGTTGGATTTTGGCTCCGCGCAATCGGCGCGTATGCGCTCCTTTGAATAGCCTCGGCGTTTGATTTCATCAGCAATATCCGAATTAAGCATTCTTTTACGATAAAATTCATCATAGATATAAACTATCCTGTCTTTCGGATTTACCTTAAAGGCCACAAAAGCGGTCGGGTCGTTTGTGTAGCCGTAATCGAGTCCGAAAAAGCTTTTCCACAGATACTGCTGCTCATTTGGAATTTCTATTTGCCCTATCTCCCAGTTTTCAAAAACAAGGCCCTCCGATATACCCCAATTCCCAAGCCCTACAACCTCATACTTTCGGCGGTTGCTCTGCTTCATTCGCTCAAAAACCGCCTTATCGGTCGAATCCAAAAATTCGTTACAAAAATAATTGGTTGAAAAGCATTGGGTCTCGGGGTTTTTATTATCGAAAAATCTTTTTTTGAGCCAATGTGTTGCACTCCAAGGGTTAAAGGTAAGGGTTGTTTGCTTAAACAGGCCTTCGGGAAGACTTCCTCTCGGCACGGATAGGTCGAGCTTGTCAAAATCGCTTTCCTTTGCAATCTCAAATGCTTCCTCTATCCACACCCAACAAAGAACTCCCTTTGAAACAGTGGTAGAGGCGATTTTAAGCACATCGTCGAAGCCGCGGAACAATATTTTTTGTCCTGTAGGCAAATAACACATCTCCATAGGGGATACCGTGTTTTGCCAAAGGTGCGAAACCCCCAGCCGTTCCTGCGCCCATTTAAGCTGTGCAAAGGTGCTGTCGCGGTGGGTGTTCATCACCTGTCTGACCACCAAAAGATTGCTGTTTTCATATTTCATTAGCCTATAAATGAAATTGAGCGCCGTGGTTGTGCTCTTTTTAGAGGCCTTGCCGCCCTTGAGCACTCGGTATCTGCTCTTGCAACGCCAAAACTCATCGTATCCGCCTCCAACCGTCTCGGAAATTTTAACCTTAGATATCATCGATTATCATTACCGCCTTACCGGCCTGCGAAAGTCCCTTGGTGTCACCCAAGATGCTGCGAAGCTCCTTTATAGCAGAGAGGTCGCCCGCTGCTGCTTTTTTATATAATGCTATCGCAAGTGCGGCTCTCCTCGTTGGCTTTTTAAGCACAAAGCCCTCGTCCTTAAGTGACTGCTCTTCCGCCTGCGGAAGCTTTTCATCAAGCAGATTATTAAGCGCGGTAGACAGTGCGCTCATATCACCTTTTTTCATAAGACATCCTCCCTGTTTAAAGTGTGACATCGGGCTCATACCCGATTGTCGAAAAGCACTATATACTACTCTTTTGCGACTTTCACCGACATCTATTTTTGACTTGCGTTTTAATGCCGCTTGATGTATAATAGTGGCATAAATATTTAGAGGTGTTTTATGCTTAGTTATCGCAAACAAGTTAAATTCACTTTGGGGCTTGTATATGCCGCGATGGTGCTCGTTTTGGCGGCCACGGTCTTTCTCCCCTCATTCGTGACCTGGTATGTTGAAGCAAAAGGACGGGACGATAGTCTTCCCACGGTTATTATGCTAACCGTTTATCCCTGTGTTCCCTTTGCTTTTTTAGCACTGGTGTCCCTAAGGCGTTTGCTTTTGAATTTTCTTGATGGTCTTGTTTTAGGTGATGCTAATATTAAAGCACTTAAAAGGATTGTTATTTGCTGCTTTATTGCGGCGGCAATAACCCTCTATTCAGGGCATCTGTATCTTCCGTTTTATTTTGCGGCGGCAGCGGCTGCGGCCTGCGGCCTTGTGATTGCGGTTATAAGAAGTATGCTCGACTGTGCGCTTCAGCAAAAGCGTGAAGAAGAATATAAATCCATAAGGGAGCAGTATGATGAGAACAGTAATTTCAGTAATAGGTAAGGATACCGTTGGTATCATTGCAAAGGTGAGCGATATCTGTGCTAAACGAAATGTTAACATAGTTGATATAAATCAATCGGTTATGCAGGATTTATTTGCCATGGTTATGCTCACCGAAATATCGGCGCTCAATTGTCCGTTTAGTGATTTTCAAGATGAGCTTCGCTCTTTGGGTAAAGCTCTTGGTCTTGAAATCCGCGTTATGCACGAGGATATTTTCAATTCTATGCATAGAATTTAATTGGAGGCTTTCCGGTGATTAATGTAAACGACATAATGGAAACCTTAAATATGATTAGGCAGGAAAATCTTGATATAAGAACCATAACTATGGGTATTTCCCTGCTTGATTGTGCAGATGCGGATATAAACCGTAGCTGTGAAAAGGTTTACGAAAAAATAACCCGCCTTGCAGGAAATCTTGTCAAGACGGGCTGTGATATTGAAAAGGAATATGGTATTCCGATAATAAACAAGCGCATTTCGGTAACCCCGATTGCTATGCTTGTTGCCGTTTCGGGCGGCGATCCGGTGCTATATGCAAAAACCCTGCAGCGCGCTGCTGACACCACAGGGGTGAACTTCATAGGCGGATATTCTGCCCTCGTTCATAAGGGCTTTTCGGCAGGTGATATGGAGCTTATTAAATCCATACCCGAAGCACTCAAGGTTACAACCAATGTTTGCTCATCGGTTAATATCGGCTCTACTAAATCAGGCATTAATATGGATGCCGTTAAGATAATGGGTGAGGTTGTGCGCGAAAGTGCCGTTCTCACCGCCGATAACAACTGCATAGGCCCCGCAAAGCTGGTTGTTTTCTGCAACGCGCCCGAGGATAATCCCTTTATGGCAGGCGCTTTTCACGGTGTGGGTGAGCCCGATTGTGTTATTCATGTGGGCGTTTCGGGCCCCGGCGTTGTTCATTCGGCACTTAAAAAATGTCCCGATGGCGACCTTAGCGCCATTGCCGAAACCATCAAGCGCACAGCGTTCAAGATTACCCGTATGGGCCAGCTCGTAGGAGCCGAAGCCTCAAAACGCCTCGGTGTTCCCTTCGGTATAGTTGATTTGTCCCTTGCTCCCACCCCCGCAGTCGGCGATTCGGTTGCGCGAATTTTAGAGGAAATGGGACTTGAGCATTGCGGAACTCACGGCACTACTGCTGCCTTAGCTCTGCTCAACGATGCCGTTAAAAAGGGTGGCGTTATGGCCTGTAACTCGGTGGGCGGTCTTTCGGGCGCATTTATCCCCGTTAGCGAGGATGCAGGTATGATAGAAGCTGCTCGAACAGGCGACCTTAAAATAGAAAAGCTCGAAGCTATGACCGCCGTTTGCTCGGTTGGCCTTGATATGATAGTTATCCCCGGAGACACTCCGCCCGAAGTTATCTCGGCGATAATTGCTGATGAAGCCGCAATTGGTATGGTTAATTCTAAAACCACCGCTGTTCGCGTTATCCCTGCAATAAATAAATCCGCAGGTGACGAGCTTAATTTCGGCGGTCTTTTGGGAGAAGGTCCTATAATGAATGTAAATCTCAAGAGCAGTCCTAAAAAATTTATTGACCGCGGCGGCAGAATCCCTGCTCCGCTTCAAAGTCTTAAAAACTAAAAGGAGATTTTATTATGAGTAAGCTAAAAATCGTTTCATTCAACATCCGCTCGGACTATTACGGTGACGGAAAAAATTGTTTCCCGAGCCGTGCAGGTCATATTTTCGAGAAGATTGAAAAGGAAATGCCCGATATTATCGGCTTTCAAGAGGTTTGCGAGCCGCACTATCATTTCCTCAAAAGGTATCTTACGGGATATACCGTTATTTATAACGGAAGGAATGAGAAATTTGAAACCGAGGGTGCCGCTTTTGCCTTTAGAAATGATACTACCGAGCTTATGAAGCTGGATTTCTTTTGGTATTCCGAAACTCCTAATACACCCGGAAGCAGATATTCAAACCAAAGCCCCCATCCGCGAATTTGCCAAATCGGTATGTTTAAGGTAAAGGGCCTTTCAACTCCTGTTTGGGTTTATAATAACCACCTTGATTACCAAAACGAAGAGGTTGTGCTTCTAAGCGCTAAGCAACTTATGTCTCGCGTCGAGGCGGATAATAAAATCTACCCATATCCCCTATTCATTTTGGGCGACTTTAACTCGGAGCCTCAAACCTCAGGCATTAAATATTTCAATTCCTATGCGGGACTGCCTGTTAAGGATTTGACCGATAAAATTAAAACCACCTTCCATAACTACACTCCCGAGACCTTCAAGCCCTTTAAAATCGACTATATCTTCACGAAAAAAGCCGATGCAAATCGCGAACACTCCGTTACTGTTTGGGATGATTCGCGTGCGGGTATTTTCCTATCTGACCACTATCCCGTTTGCCTCGAAATCGAATTATAAAAAAGCGACTTGCCTTAATTTGTCCCATATTTAAGAGGTGACATATACTGTTTTATGGCGATGAAAATGTATGAAGAAATAATCCCCAAGCGAAACCGATAACTCAAATCCTCAAAAATCTAAAGAAATTTATTCCCTGATAACAAGCGTTAATGCATATCAGCTCGAAA
Source organism: Acutalibacteraceae bacterium (assembly GCA_045589375.1). Classification (GTDB taxonomy): domain Bacteria; phylum Bacillota; class Clostridia; order Oscillospirales; family Acutalibacteraceae; genus UBA737. The sequence continues at coordinate 40,834 of JAZNOY010000015.1, forward strand.
TCGTTAAAGAATTAATTTCAAATTTTAAAAAATAAACTAAAAAAGGAAAAAACTCGGATACCAATCGGTATCCGAGTTTTCTTATACTGTTTTTTTACAGCTTTAGTGCACACATCATCTCGGAGCTTATCTGCTCTGAAGTCGCACCGCGGGGTGCGCTGTTGAAAATGTGAGCACTAAAATTAAGAGAATCAAATCAACTCGATAATTGCCATCTCTGCAGCATCGCCGCGGCGGGGGCCTGTTTTAGTAATACGGCAGTAACCACCGTTTACATCCATATACTTAGGAGCGATTTCGTTGTAAAGCTTTGCAACTACATCTTCCTTAGTAATAAACGCCATAGCCTGACGCTTGCTGTGGAGGGTATTTGTCTTAGCGAGTGTAATATACTTCTCTGCCATTGACCTTACTTCTTTAGCTCTGGTAACGGTTGTTTCAATCTTACCGTTTTCGAGCAAAAATGTAACCATTGCGCGAAGCATGGCGGTTCTGTGGTCGCTGGTTCTTCCAAGTTTACGAGTACCCGGCATTTATATTCACTCCTTTATTCGTCATCTTTCTTGAGGCTATAACCGAACGAAGCGAGCTTCGCGATAACCTCTTCAAGAGACTTTCTTCCCAAATTTCTAACCTTCATCATATCCTCTTCGGACTTGTTGATGAGGTCTTCAACTGTATTGATGCCAGCACGCTTAAGGCAGTTAAAGCTACGAACTGAAAGGTCGAGTTCATCAATAGTGAGGTCGAGAACCTTCTTGTCCTCATCATCCTGCTTATCAGCCATAAACTTCTGTGCATCGCCAACGCCTTCTGCAAGGTCAAGGAACAACTCAAAGTGCTCAATAAGGATTTTAGCCGAAAGCGAAACTGCCTCGTTTGCCTTAATTGAACCATCGGTCCAAACCTCGAGAGTAAGCTTGTTTTTATCAACAACATTACCAACACGGGTGTTGTCAACATCAAAATTTGCCTTCAAAACCGGAGTATAGATAGAATCAATCGGAATAACACCGATAACATTCTGCGCCGGTTTATTTTGCTCTGCAGATACATATCCTCTGCCCTTGTCGAGAGTCATCTCCATATTGAGCTTTGCACCCTCATCAAGAGTTGCGATATACATATCGGGATTAAGAATTTCCACCTCAAAGTCAGCCTTGATTGAAGCGGCGGTTACAACGCACGGACCTTCAGCCTCGATATAAATCTTCTTGGCTGTTTCCGAGTGAAGCTTTGCAATAAGTCCCTTAAGATTTAAGATAATCTCGGTCACATCCTCTTTAACACCGGGAAGGGTGGAGAACTCGTGAACGATACCATCAATTCTAACATCGGTTATTGCAACACCGGGCAAGGTTGAGAGAAGAACTCTTCTCATACTGTTGCCGAGAGTGGTAGCATAGCCACGCTCTAACGGCTCCATAACAAACTTGCCATACTTGCCATCATCAGAAAGCTCAAGTGTGTCAATTCTGGGCTTTTCAATCTCTATCATTTAAAAGCTCCATTTCTCCGCATATTTGATTTTTAATGCTATGCTTTAATGCGGCAAACATAGCACAAAAGGAAATAATTATTACCTTGAATAGAACTCGACGATGAGCTGCTCATCAACGGGTGCCTCAATCTGCTCACGAGTAGGAAGGTTAATAACCTTAGCACTTAACTTCTCGCGGTCGATTGTAATCCACTCGGGAACAGGCTTAGCGCTGTTAGCTTCAACAACTGCCTTCATCTTTTCAGAGCCCTTAGCCTTTTCACAGATTGCGATTTCGTCGCCGGCCTTAAGGAGATAGGAAGCGATATCAACGCGCTTGCCGTTAACCTCAAAATGACCGTGGCCTACGAGCTGGCGTGCTTCTGCACGGCTGCTTGCGAAGCCTACTCTGTAAACAACATTATCAAGACGGCTTTCGAGAATTCTTAAGAGGTTATCACCTGTAACGCCCTGTTTTCTCTCAGCAACTTCAAAATAATGATGGAATTGGTTTTCCTGAACGCCGTAAAAGCGTCTTGCGGTCTGCTTTGCACGAAGCTGCAAACCGTATTCGGATGACTTCTTTCTACCTTGTCCGTGTTGGCCGGGCGCATAGCCACGAATACCAATAGAACATTTATCAGAATAACAGCGCTCGCCCTTTAAGAACAACTTCTTGCCTTCGCGGCGGCAAAGTCTGCAAACTGCACCGGTATATCTTGCCATCTGTTACACCTCCAAATTATTATGCAACTTTTGTTACGATTAGATTATTATACGCGTCTTCTCTTGGGAGGACGGCAGCCGTTATGGGGAATCGGGGTTACATCTTTAATCATAGAAACCTCAAGACCTGCAGACTGCAATGCGCGGATAGCAGCCTCACGACCAGCACCGGGGCCCTTAACATAAACCTCAACAGTCTTAAGACCGTGCTCCATAGCGTTCTTAGCAGCAAGCTCCGCAGCGCTCTGAGCTGCAAACGGAGTGGACTTCTTTGAACCGCGGAAGCCAAGCTCACCGGCAGATGCCCAAGAAAGAGCATTACCCTGAGTATCGGTAATTGTAACTATTGTGTTATTGAAGGTCGACTGGATATGAGCGGCACCACGTTCAATATTTTTCTTTTCGCGACGACGGCGTGTGCCTGTCGCTTTTTTAGCAGTAGCCATTAGTTCTTCCTCCTACTTATTTCTTCTTGTTTGCTATCGTTCTCTTCGGGCCCTTGCGAGTTCTTGCGTTGGTTTTAGAACGCTGACCTCTAACGGGAAGGCCTTTACGATGACGAAGACCGCGATAACTGCCAATTTCAATAAGTCTCTTGATATCCAATGCTACGGTTCTACGACGGTCACCTTCTACTTGAAGGTTGTGGTCGATATACTCACGCAGCTTGGAAATGTCTTCTTCTGTTAAATCCTTAACGCGAACATCAGGATTAACGCCTGTTTCAGCAAGGATTTTCTTAGATGTTGTAAGACCGATACCGAAAATATAAGTAAGTCCTATTTCAACTCGCTTATCGTTCGGAAGGTCAACACCAGCAATACGTGCCATTTATCAAAGCACCTCCATATTTCTTGTTGCGCAATTTCTTATCTGCATTAACCCTGACGCTGCTTGTGCTTAGGATTTTCGCAAATAACCATTATCTTACCCTTGCGCTTAATGACTTTGCATTTTTCGCAAATCTTTTTTACAGAAGGTCTTACTTTCATTTGGATTTTACCTCCTAAAAATTTTGTCTTATTACTTGGAACGCCAAGTAATGCGTCCCTTTGACAAATCGTAGGGCGACATTTCGACAGTAACCTTATCTCCGGGAAGAATTCTTATGAAATTCATACGAAGCTTTCCTGAAATATGGGCTAAAATCTGATGTCCGCCTTGGATTTCAACCTTAAACATTGCATTAGGCATTGCTTCAACAACGGTGCCTTCAAGTTCAATCATATCTGATTTTGACATAAATTTCCCTCCGTTTACTCGTGCACACCCAAAAGAAGCTTTAGCTCTTTTTTAAGTGCTCGATTTGTTTTAAACCTATTTTCATCAAGCAGAACATTTGTGAATTTAAGGTGCTTTGGGTTTTTAAGCTTGGGCCGCTCAAGCGGTCTCTCCTTACCGTCACACACAAGCAAGCCTTCGCCTCTTGTGCCGACTATCACCATTAATCTGCCTTTATCTCGCCCTGCCAAAGAGCAAACAACCTTACCTATCATAACCCACCTCAAGCTATGGTCATAATTTGAGGACCATCGGGTGTGATAACAATCGTATGCTCAAAATGTGCCGAGAGCGAACCATCTTGGGTTAGCACCGTCCAGCCATCAGGTAACACCTTAACAGCAGATTTTCCGCTGTTGACCATAGGCTCTATGGCAAGTGTCATACCGGGTAGCAGGCGAACGCCTCTCCCACAAATTCCGAAATTAGGCACTTCGGGGGCCTCATGCAACCGAGTTCCTATCCCGTGGCCGACAAAATCGCGAACCACCGAATAGCCTTCTCGCTCAACATACCTCTGAATTGCATAGCCGATATCCCCGATTCTGCCGCCGGAAACCGCCGCCTTGATGCCTTCGTAAAGACTCTCACGCGTGGTATCCATCAGCCGCTTCGCTTCGGGTGAAACATCCCCGCAGGCGAAAGTGGCGGCATTATCGCCGTGATACCCTTGAAACTCTGCGCCGAGGTCTATAGAAACTATATCGCCCGCCACGAGCTTGCGTTTTGCAGAGGGTATGCCGTGAATAACCTCGTTGTTGATTGATATACATGCGGTTGCGGGATAGCCGTTATAGTTTTTAAAGTTTGGAATTGCTCCCTCGCTTCTTATATACTTTTCGGCTATCGCATCGAGCTCGGCCGTTGTTACGCCCGGCTCAACCGCATTACCAACTGTTTTTAATGCGCCGGCCGATATTCTGCAAGCTTCTCGCATCACCATAAGCTCGCGGCCGGTTTTAAGGACTATCATACTTATATCTCCGAAAGGGTTTTAAGCACGAGAGCGGTGGTATCCTTAACATCGTCCTGTCCCTCAACCAAGAGCAGCTTGCCCTGAGCCTCATAATAGCTCTTGAGCGGCTCGGTCTGCTCGTGATAGATGTTCAGTCGATTAAGAACGGTTTCAGGCTCATCATCCTTACGGATAACAAGCTTGCCGCCGCAGGTGTTGCAAACACCCTCTTGTGCCGGCTTCTTATATTCCGTATGATAGCTGGCGCCGCATTTCTCGCAAACCCTTCTGCCCGACATACGCTTAACAATCTCGCTGTCATCAACCTCAATAGAAAGTGCCGCGTCGATTGCTATATTCATACTGTCAAGCGCTTCGGCCTGCGGAATTGTGCGGGGGAAGCCATCAAGAATGAAGCCGTTTGCACAATCGCTTTCGGCAAGGCGCTCACGAATAATGCCTATTACAACATCATCGGGAACGAGCTCGCCGCGCTCGGTATAAGCCTTAGCCTTAAGTCCCATTTCTGTTCCGTTTTTAAGTGCAGCACGAATAATGTTGCCGGTAGAAATGGTAGGAATATTATACTGTTCGGAAATTATCTCCGCCTGAGTGCCTTTGCCGGCGCCCGGGGCTCCTAATAAAATGAGCTTCATATAACTACCCCTCTTATCAATCAAGGAATCCCTTATAATGACGCATCATCATCTGAGATTCAAGATTTTGAACGGTATCAAGCGCAACGCCTACCATAATGAGAACCGATGTGCCGCCGAGGGAAATGTTAATTCCGCCAACAGAGCCAACGATTATCGGAAGGATTGCGATAACGCTTAGGAAGAGAGCTCCCATAAGAGTTATTCTTGAAAGTATCTTCGAGATAAAATCGGATGTGGGCTTGCCGGGACGAATACCGGGGATAGCGCCGCCGTTTTTACGAAGATTGTTTGCCATCTCAACAGGATTAAACTGAATGGTTGCATAGAAATATGCAAAGCCGATAATCAGCAAGAAATAAATCACTGCATAGAAAGCGCCTTGGGTGCTGAAGAGTGACAAGAACTTCGCAAAGGAAGAGGTTGTGTTCTTCATAAATCCAAGAATCATTGTAGGAAGCATCAAAATAGATGATGCAAAGATTACAGGCATAACACCCGACATATTAACCTTAATCGGAATGTGGGTATTTTGACCGCCATACATCTTGTTGCCGACAACACGCTTAGCATACTGAACCTTAATTCTTCTTTCTGCATTTGTCATCCAAACTATGAATGCAATAACAAGTAAGAAAAGAACTACGATTCCGATAACTGCTACCTGTCTGTCAAGCTCGGTCCAATAAGCGATTAAAGCTCTGAATGCCTGTGGTCCGCGAGAAAGAATACCGGCAAACAAAAGCATAGAAATGCCGTTGCCTATTCCCTTAACATCTATCTGCTCACCAAGCCACATAACGAGTGCCGAGCCTGCTGTGAATGCGAGCACTATAACAAATGCCGCAAAAACGAGACCCTTATCAACGCTTAAATAGTTGCTACCCTTCAAATAGAAGAAATATGCTATACCCTGAATAAGCGCCAATATAACCGTTGCATAGCGAGTGATTGCTGCGAGCTTCTTTTGGCCCTCCTCGCCTTCCTTAGAAAGACGCTCAAGAGCGGGGATAGCTACGCAAAGCAACTGAATGATAATGGAAGAATTGATGTATGGGGTAACCGACATTGCGAAGATTGCACCATATTCAAGTCCACCACCGGTGAGTATTGACAGATAACTAAAGAAATCATTTGTTGCGCCGCTTGCAGTCGCAGCCTTTAAGGCCTCAACATCAACGAAAGGAACCGGTATAACTGAGCCAATGCGGAAAATTGCGATTATAAAGATTGTAAAGAAAATCTTATTGCGAAGCTCTTTTACTCTCCACGCATTTTTTAAGGTCTCCAGCATGCTCAAATCACCTCAGCCTTTCCGCCTGCGGCGTTAATTTTCTCTGCAGCTGCTGCAGAGAATGCATTTGCTTTAACAGTAAGCTTCTTTGAAATCTTACCGTTAGCCAATACCTTTAAAGGCATATCTGCCTTATCAATAATCTTCTTTTCTGCGAGAGCTGCTGCATCAACAACTGCGCCATCCTCGAACACATCGAGAGCTGCAACATTGATAGCGTTCCACTCTTCTGCAAAAATGTTGTTAAAGCCACGCTTGGGCACGCGTCTTTGAAGCGGCATCTGACCACCCTCAAAGCCGGGTCTCATACCGTGACCGGCACGAGCCTTTTGGCCCTTGTGACCCTTTCCGGCTGTTTTACCATTGCCGGAGCCATGACCTCTGCCTATACGCTTTGACTCCTTTGTAGAGCCGAAAGCAGGAGACAATTCATGCAATTTCATTGTTCGCACCTCCTTGCTTAATTAGCGGCAAATCGCCGTGTCGTCTTAATAGACGGATTGTAGTGTATTAGCCTTCGATAATCTTAACGAGGTGAGAAACCTTGTTAACCTTACCGCGAGTTTGAGCGTTATCCGGCTGAACCGAGATATCGCCAAGCTTGTGAAGACCAAGTGACTCTACAGTAGCAATCTGGTCCTTTTTTGAACCGATTGTGCTTTTTACGAGTTTTACAGTAAGGCCGGCAGCCTTTTTCTTTGTTGCCATAGTGCTGCTCCTCCTTAACCTATAATTTCCTTGGGCTCTTTGCCGCGAACAGCAGCAACCTGCTCGACATCACGAAGAGCTGCAAGGCCTGCAACTGTTGCACGAACTACATTGCACGGATTGTTTGAACGCAAAGCCTTTGTTCTGATATCCTTAATGCCAACGGTTTCAACAACTGCACGAACAGCGCCGCCGGCAATAACGCCGGTACCGGGGGCAGCGGGCTTTAAGAGCACACGACCTGCGCCAAATTCACCAATAATTTCGTGAGGAATTGTTGTGCCCTTCAAAGAAACCTTAATAAGGTTCTTCTTGGCATCCTCAATGCCCTTACGAATTGCATCCGGAACTTCTCCGGCTTTTCCGAGACCGTAGCCTACGATGCCGTTACCGTCACCTACTACTACCAAAGCTGCGAACTTCATAATGCGTCCGCCCTTAACGGTCTTTGATACTCGGTTAATAGAAACTACGCGTTCCTGTAAATCTAATGTTGATGCGTCAATATTTGTAGCCAAAAGTATTTCCTCCTTCTTTTTAGAACTTGAGGCCGCCCTCGCGGGCACCTTCGGCAAGCTCCTTAACACGACCGTGGTAAATGTATCCGCCGCGGTCGAAAACAACCTCAGTGATACCCTTCTTAACGGCGCGTTCAGCGATTAACTGTCCAACCTTGTGTGCACCCTCACAGTTGCTGCCGCTCAAGCCGAAATCCTTTTCGTTTGAGGAAGCCGCTGCAAGTGTAACACCGTTTACATCATCGATAAGCTGGGCGTAAATGTTGCTGTTGGAGCGAAATACATCAAGACGGGGACAAGCCGCTGTGCCGCTGATTTTTGAGCGAACGCGAGCATGACGCTTAAGTCTTGCTTGATTACTATTAGGTCTGTTAACCATATCTTCGATACTCCTTTATTACTTCTTAGCACCCTTGGCAGCCTTACCTTCTTTGCGGCGGATATATTCGCCTGCATACTTGATACCCTTGCCCTTATACGGCTCAGGCGGACGCTTCTTGCGAATATCAGCTGCAACTTGGCCAACCATCTGCTTATCAGCACCGCTTACAATTATTTGGTTTGCTGACGGTGCTTCAATCTTAATACCCTCAACTGCAGGTATGATTACCTGGTGAGAATAACCTAAATTCATTACAAGGTTATTACCCTGCATTTGAACACGATAACCTACGCCGTTTACCTCAAGAGTTTTTGAGTAACCCTCGGTAACACCTACTACCATATTGGAGATAAGTGTGCGGGTAAGACCATGTGCTGCGCGGTGCTCCTTAACATCGCTCGGACGGGTAACAGTGATTTCGCTACCCTCAACAGCAACGGTCATTTCGGGGTTGAAGCTATAGCTAAGCTCGCCCTTAGGACCTTTAACGCTGATGTTGTTTCCGTTCAATTTAACCTCAACACCGGCAGGTATTGTGATAGGCTTTCTACCTATTCTTGACATTCCCCTGCACCTCCTTACCAAACGAACGCGAGCACTTCGCCGCCAACGTTTTCACGGCGTGCCTGCTTGTCTGTCATAATACCTTTAGAGGTGGAGAGGATTGCTATACCAAGGCCTTTCATAACCTTAGGCATATCCTCTACATTTGTGTAGATACGCAGACCGGGCTTCGATACACGACGAATGCCTGTAATGGTCTGTGCTTTATTGGGGCCGTATTTCAACACAATATGAATTACGCCCTGCTTACCGTCTTCTTCAACGGTGAAGCTGCTGATGTAACCCTCGTCAAGCAAAATCTGGGCAATTGCCTTCTTTACTTTGGACGCCGGTACATCTACCGAATCATGCTTTGCTGAAGCTGCGTTACGAATTCGTGTAAGCATATCAGCTATAGTATCGGTGATTTGCATACCGTAAACCTCCTTAGTGTGACATAAAATCCGTCACGATTTCAATTAGCCTTACCAGCTTGCCTTCTTAACTCCCGGAATCTCACCCTTGTAAGCGAGCTCTCTGAAGCATATACGGCAAATACCGTATTTGCGAAGATAAGCGTGGGGACGGCCACAGATTTTGCATCTGTTATATTCTCTTGTTGAAAACTTAGCGGGACGAGCCTGCTTAACCTTCATAGATGTTTTAGCCATAATTCCTTCTCCTTATCTCGCAAACGGAGCGCCCATAAGAGTTAACAACTCGCGAGCCTCTTCATCTGTCTTAGCGGTTGTAACAAAAACGATGTCCATACCGCGAACCTTATCGATTTTATCATATTCAATCTCGGGGAAAATCAACTGCTCTTTAACGCCCATAGCATAGTTGCCACGGCCATCAAAAGCGTCGGGATTTATACCTCTGAAGTCGCGAACACGGGGAAGTGCCGCGTTGAATAGTCTATCGACAAACTCATACATTTTTTCACCGCGAAGGGTTACCTTTACGCCGATGGGCATACCTGCACGAAGCTTAAAGTTCGCAACAGATTTCTTTGCACGGCAGGCAACAGCCTTTTGACCGGTGATTAAGCCTAAATCAGCGATAGCAGCATCGATAACCTTTGCGTTATCCTTTGCTTCGCCGCAGCCTACATTGATTATAACCTTATCGAGCTTCGGAATCTGCATGACGCTCTTATAGCCAAATTTGGTCATCAATGCAGGAGCAATCGAATTTTTATATTCGTTTCCAAGCGTTGACATGTCATGTCCTCCTTACTCTTAAAAAGTTTCTCCGCATTTCTTACAAACGCGGTCTTTCTTGCCGTCTTCGTAGAACTTGGTGCCTACGCGGGTGGCCTTTCCGCACTTAGGGCAAACTAACTGCACCTTGCAGGCGTAGATAGCGCTCTCTGTTTCAATTATACCTGACGGGTCGCCGGCTTTCTTAGGCTTAACGTGCTTTTTAACCTTGTTAAGACCTTCTACGATAACCTTGCCCTCTTCAGGACTAACCTCAAGTACCTTGCCGGACTTTTTACGGTCCTTGGCATCTCCGGTAAGGAGCACAACGGTATCACCGGTTTTAATGTGAAGCTTACTCATATTCCTTTTACCTCCCATTAAAGAACTTCCGGAGCAAGAGAAAGAATCTTTGTATAATCCTTCTCACGAAGCTCACGGGCTACCGGCCCGAAAATACGGGTGCCTCTCGGGTTCTTATCCTCACGGATAATAACAGCCGCATTTTCATCGAATCTGATGTATGTGCCATCATTGCGGCGAAGGCCCTTTGCAGAACGAACTACAACCGCCTTTACTACATCGCCCTTCTTAACAGTTCCACCCGGGGTGGCCTTCTTAACAGAAGCAACGATAACATCGCCGATGTTGGCATACCTCCTTTTGGAGCCTCCAAGAACACGGATGCACATAATTTCTTTTGCACCGGTATTGTCAGCAACCTTGAGGTAACTCTGTTGTTGTATCACAGTGGTTTCCTCCTTGTTAGACTACTTAGCCTTTTCAATAATTTCAGCAACTCGCCATCTCTTATCCTTTGAGAGAGGTCTGGTTTCCATAATAAGAACTCTATCGCCTATACCGCAGGAATTGTTCTCATCATGAGCCTTAAGTCTAATTGTGTTTTTGATGATCTTCTTATAAAGCGGATGCTTAACGTTGTCTTCAATAGCAACAACAACGGTTTTATCCATCTTGTCGCTTACAACCTTACCCACTCTGGTTTTACGAAGGTTTCTTTCACTCATTTTAGTTTACCTCCCTTTTTAAGCGTTAGCGCTGTCGCTTTTAAGCTCTATCTCGCGAATAACTGTTTTAACGCGAGCGATATCCTTCTTAACAGCAACCAATCGCATAGGGTTGTCGAGCTGATTAATGGCGTGCTGGAAACGAAGCTTATAAAGCTCATCCTTTAGCTCTGCCAACTTTTCGTTGAGCTCGGGTAAGGTGTTTTCTCTGATTTCCTTTGCGTTCATTACTGCTCACCACCCATCTCTTTGTTTATGAACTTGCACTTAATAGGAAGTTTGTTTGCCGCAAGACGCATAGCCTCACGAGCAAGCTCCTCTGAAACGCCGCCGATTTCGAACATTACACGACCGGGCTTAACTACTGCTACCCAATATTCAGGTGAGCCTTTACCTGAACCCATTCGGGTTTCAGCCGGCTTCTCAGTAATTGGCTTATCAGGGAATATTTTTATCCAAACCTGACCGCCACGCTTGATATAACGAGTCATAGCAATACGAGCAGCTTCGATTTGGTTAGAAGTTATCCACGCAGGCTCCAAAGCCTGAAGACCGAAGTCACCATGGGTAACTGTATTGCCGCGGGAAGCAGTTCCGGTCAAACGACCACGCTGCACGCGACGATACTTAACACGCTTCGGCATTAACATTAGCGTGAACCTCCTTGTCTTTTATTTGTGCGGCGGTTCTCGTTGAGAACCTCGCCCTTGTAGACCCAAGTTTTAACGCCGATGATGCCGTAGGTTGTATTAGCCTCTGCAAAACCGTAGTCAATATCTGCACGAAGGGTCTGAAGCGGAATAGTGCCTTCATGATACTGTTCGCTTCTTGCAATTTCAGCGCCGCCTAAACGACCTGAAACCTGAGTCTTGATACCCTTTACGCCGAGACGCATAGCTCTGCCGATAGAAAGCTTCATAGCTCTACGGAAGGATACACGCTTCTCAAGCTGTGCTGCAATGCTTTCAGCAATAAGCTGAGCATCAGCATCGGGGTTCTTAATCTCTACGATGTTAACAATAACTGTTTTTCCGAGCATTTCTTGGCAGGTGGCGCGGAGCTTTTCAATCTCTGCACCGTTACGGCCGATTACCATACCCGGCTTTGCACAGTGAATGTGCAATCTTACTCTCTTGTCGTCACGTTCGATTTCGATTTTAGAAATACCTGCAGTGAAAAGTGTTTTCTTGAGGTATTTACGGAGGTTGTAGTCCTCAACCAATGTATCGCCGAATTTGCTGTCATTGGTAAACCAACGTGAGTCCCAGTTTTTAATAACGCCAACACGGTATCCGTGCGGATTAACCTTCTGACCCATAATTTAACCTCCCTTTCTTAAATCTCGCGTTCCTTAAGAACGATTGTCATATGACTTGTTCTCTTTAATATGCGGTGTGCACGGCCGTGGTCCTTCGGACGAATTCTCTTCAAAGTAGGACCGGGGCATACGAAGCACTCTGCAACATAGAGTCTAGCCATATCCATAGTTTTTTCTTCTGCATTTGCCATAGCTGAGTGCAAAAGCTTTTCTAAATACTCGCAAGCAGACTTAGGAGTAAATTTAAGAATAGCCATTGCTTTTTCAGCATCTTGGTTTCGGATAAGGTCCAAAACAATATTCACCTTGCGGGGTGAAATACGGGCATATTTAAGTGTAGCCCTAGCTTCCATTGTTCTATCTCCTTTCGGCCGCTTACTTACCGGTTGTTTTGGCACCGGCGTGACCTTTAAATGTTCTAGTGGGTGCAAACTCACCGAGCTTGTGACCAACCATATCCTCAGTTACATAAACAGGCACGTGCTTTCTGCCATCATGAACTGCAAAAGTGTGTCCGACGAAATCGGGGAATATGGTGGATGAACGGCTCCAGGTTTTAAGCACACGCTTTTCGCCTGCCGCATTCATTTCTTGAACTCTTTTGAACAACACGGGTTGCACATAAGGTCCTTTTTTAACGCTTCTTCCCATTATGAAATCTCCTTTCGCCTGACTTACTTACGACGCTTTACGATATACTTATCGGAGCGCTTATTCTTCTGACGGGTCTTATAACCGAGAGCCGGTTTACCCCACGGAGTAACAGGACCGGGACGACCGATGCGGGATTTACCCTCACCACCACCGTGCGGGTGGTCACACGGGTTCATTACAGAACCACGAACTGTGGGACGCCAACCCATGTGGCGCTTACGACCTGCTTTACCGTAATTGATGTTAGCGTGCTCAGGATTTGAAACAACGCCAACGGTTGCCATACATACTTCCGGAACATTACGAAGCTCGCCTGAAGGCAAACGAAGTAATGCTAATCCGTTTTCCTTAGCCATAAGCTGTGCCATATTACCTGCGCTGCGGGCAAGCTGTGCGCCCTTGCCGGGATAAAGCTCAACATTATGAACAAAGGTACCAACCGGAATGTTTACGAGCGGAAGTGCGTTACCGGGCTTAATATCAGCATCGGGACCGCTTACGATTGTATCGCCAACCTTAAGGTCTTGCGGAGCGATGATGTAACGCTTTTCGCCATCCTCATACTGAACGAGGGCGATGAATGCAGAACGATTGGGGTCATACTCAAGAGTAAGAACGGTTGCGTTTACGCCAAAACGCTCTCTCTTGAAATCAATGACTCTATACTTTCTGCGGTTGCCGCCGCCTCTGTGGCGAACGGTTATGCGGCCATAGCTGTTACGGCCGGCATTCTTTTTAATAGGTTCAAGCAAACTTCTCTCGGGAGCCACTTTTGAAAGGCAGGAATAATCCATGCTTGTCATATTACGGCGACCGTTAGTAGTCGGCTTATAATGCTTTATTGCCATCTGTTTTCACTCTCCTATATTGGCTTAGCGAAGCCGCCTATGCGGCTTCATACATCACCGGAAATTTAAAATTTCCTTATGCGTCATAAATTACATAAGTCCATCAAAGAATTCGATGGTTTTAGAATCTGCCTTTAAGGTTACTATTGCCTTTTTCCATGAAGCTGTATAGCCTTCATAGCGGCCCATTCTTCTCTTCTGTCCACGCATATTGATGGTGTTTACCTTGGCAACGTCTACCTTGAACAGCTTTTCTACTGCATCAGCAATTTCAAGCTTGTTAGCGTCCTTGGCGACCTTGAAGGTGTATTTCTTGTCAGCAATACCCGACATGCTCTTTTCGGTTATAACCGGAGCGATAATGATGTCCTGCGGAGCCTTCATTATGCGTACACCTCCTCAATTTTTGCTACGGCATTCTTAACGATAACAAGTGTATCAGCGTTAATAATGTCATAGGTGTTAATCGTGTTAACCTGAGCAGCCTTTGCACCCTTAATATTAGAGATGCTCTTTACTGCGAAGGGATTGTTGCTATCGAGCACGATTAATGTTTTCTTACCTGCGCCGATTGCATTAAGGCAAGCAGCTACGGTCTTAGTCTTATACTCTTCCATCTTGAGTTCATCAAGAACGATTAGATTACCGTTTGCAACCTTATCAGAAAGTGCCGACTTAAGTGCAAGTCTGCGAACCTTCTTGTTGAGAGAGTAGCTATAATCTCTCGGCTTGGGTGCGTGAACGATACCGCCGTGTCTCCACTGGGGAGCTCTTGTTGAGCCCTGACGCGCATGGCCGGTGCCCTTCTGTCTCCAAGGCTTTTTACCGCCGCCGGAAACTTCTGTGCGGGTAAGAGTGGACTGTGTGCCCTGTCTTTGGTTTGCAAGATAATTAACTACTGCTGCGTGCATTACTACTGCATTAGGAGTAATACCGAAAATCGCATCGCTAAGCGCAATCTCGCCAACGCTTTTTCCTGTCATATCAACAACTGCTATATTAGGCATTCAAAACACTCCTTCCCTTAAGCCTTTACGCTATCGAAAAGAACTACGATTCCGCCCTTAGGGCCGGGAACGGCGCCCTTAACAGCGATTATGTTCTTTTCAGCATCAACCTTAACTACGCTAAGGTTCTGAACTGTAACGCGTTCATTACCGAGGTGGCCTGCCATCTTCTTGCCCTTAAAGATACGAGCAGGGTCAATCGAACCCAATGAACCGCCGTGACGGTGAACAGGTCCCGTACCGTGTGTCTCTTTAAGACGGCCGAAGTTCCAACGCTTAATAACGCCGGCATAGCCTTTACCTTTAGAGGTTCCTCTAACATCAACTGCTTCGCCTTCAGCAAAGGCATCAGCCTTGATGATATCGCCTACATTGAGTGCGCTTGTATCTTCAAAGCGGAACTCACGGAGCACCTTCTTAGGAGCAACATCGCCCTTTGCAAAGTGGCCCTTCATAGGCTTGTTTACCTTAGAAGCCTTTAAATCGCCAAAGCCGATTTGAACTGCTTCATAACCATCGTTCTCGGTTGTTTTCTTCTGCGATACTACGCAGGGGCCTGCTTCAATAACAGTAACCGGAACAACATTACCATTGTTGTCAAAAAGCTGAGTCATACCAAGCTTCTTGCCAATGATTGCCTTTTTCATTGTTTTTTCCTCCATTTTGGTTATTGGTCAACTTTCGCTGACATGACCTGCGGTGTGAATTAAATGTAAAGCTTATTATATATATGTGTATATATTAAAGCTTAATTTCGATTTCAACACCGGCGGGGAGCTCTAAGGATGTTAATGCTTCAACAGTTTTGTTGGAAGGTCTGATAACATCGATAAGCCTCTTGTGTGTCCTCATTTCGAACTGCTCGCGGCTATCCTTATACTTGTGAACAGCACGGAGAATTGTTACGATTTCCTTTTCGGTGGGTAGCGGAACAGGTCCTGATACCCTAGCGCCTGTACGTTTAGCGGTTTCCACTATCTTTTCAGCGGACTGGTCTACAAGTGCATGGTCGTAACCTTTAATACGAATTCGGATTTTTTCTTTCACTGCCATGTGAACTTTCGCCTCCTTGAATTAGTTGGCGGGCAAAACTTACACCGTGCCGTGCATTTCTTTACAGCACAATATAAATACCGGCAATTGCTGGGGTTAAACGCAATTCCGGAGCAGCGGCTCGCACCGCCGCGACACTAAAGATTCGCAAGTATCTCTAAGTGCCTCCAAGTTCTTTCGCCCGGTTTTAAATCGGACATACTCCGCGGAAATTTCCCCATTCGAGATGGGCCACCTCCCGCATCAACGCATGTTTTTACGCCGCTTTTTTGCAGCGTGCCTAAAGATAATACCATATTGCAAGCAAAAATGCAAGAATTTTATTTAAAAAAGTTCTTATATTTTTCACGAACTTTTGTCTATATTTTTGTGGAAAATAGACGAAATTTAAGCGCCCTAAAAGAGCGCTTGTGTTTTCATTATTTCAAAATCGCTATATCTTGTGTTTAAGGCTATATTTCAGACTTAAAGCCCTCACCTATTATCTCACCCGCATCGCTTACAACGATAAATGCCTTCGCGTCATGTTCATATACCACCGAATAAACGCTCGATACCTCGTGAACTCTAACCGTGCACATAAGCATAGCGTGCTCCTGCCCTGTCCATCCGCCCATGGCACTAAGCCTCGTTATTCCGCGGCCAAGCTTTTCGTTAACATCTCGGCAGATAGCCTCGGGCGCATCTGTAACGATATGGATTATCTTGCCCTTGTCGGCGCCGTATAGCACCGTATCCATAATCTTTGATGAGGCAAAAAGCGCCACCGCCGAATAGAGCGCACTTTCGATATTCCTATACGCCACAGCCGCAAAGGCTATAATAATCGCATCTATAGCAAGCATAAGTCTGCCTACCGTGAGATGCCTGAAGCGTTTATTTATGAGCTTTGCTATAATATCAATGCCGCCCGTCGTGGCACCGCGGAGCATAACCAAGCTAATGCCAAGCCCCATCAACATTCCGCCGAACAGGGAAGCCAATATGTTATCGGTTTTGATTTTCGGCAAAAACTTATCCGTAAATTCCAAGCATACCGAAAGAATAGTTACGGCGGCGGCAGTTTTGAGCACAAAAACTCCGCCCAGCTTTAAAAATCCAAAAACAAGAATAGGTATATTAAGTATAAAAACAACCAAGCCGCTGGGCAGTCCATAAAGAAAATCAAGCACGGTTGCAACACCCGTTAAGCCACCCGGCGATATTTCATTCGCCGATATAAACATAGTGATGGCGGCAGAATAAGCAAAACAGCCGACCAAATAAAAAAGCATATCAATTATTATTTTAAAACTCTTTTTCTTCATTTCTGCACCCTCCTCTTATTATATTTTAACCGAAAGCTTTTAAAAATGCAATAAGAGCAGATTTAATCATCCGCTCTTATGTTATCCCATATTAAATTGAAAAGCTCTCGCGCTCTATCCGCGTTTCCCGAAAGATGCAAAAAACCAAAAAGGCACTCAACTCCCGTTGCGGTGTGATATTCCGAAGCGGTTGCGCTTTTGGGCGTATTCCCCGTTTTGAAATTGCGGCCGCGCCTAAATACAGCAAGCTCACTCTCTGTAAGCTCGCCCTCAATGATTTTAAATGCCTCGGCTTGAGCCGTCGCGCGAACATAGTGAACCGAAAGCTTGTGAAGCTCTCCCGACGGACGATTGATTTCGGCAAGCCTTTCTCGAACATAAAGCCCATAAACCGCATCGCCCACAAAGGCAAGGGTTGAAGGACTTAAATTATTAACCTTATCCATAAAAAATCCCTCTTTTACGGAACATAATCAAATTCAACATCATAGGCGTTAACCGTATCGCCCTCGTTAATTCCTGCCGCCTTGAGCGCATCGATAATTCCGCTTTGGCGAAGCACGCGCTCAAAATATTGAAGCGACTCATAATCATCGGGGTCAACGGTATTCATAACATCAAGCAGCCAAGGCGCATCCTCGATATAGTAAACGCCCTCGCGAACATTGATTTTAAAGCTGCGCTTTGATTTAAAGGTAAAGTCCTCTTGTGGCTTCGGCTCGGCCTCATAAACCTTAATTGCAGGCAGGGCTTGAAGCGTTGCGGCAACATATTCTATCAGCTCGCGTGTTCCCTCGGCAATTGCCGCCATAACAGGAAAGAATTTATATCCGCGTGACTCGAAATATTCCCTTGTTTCCTCAATCTGCTCATCATCACACAAATCGCACTTGTTGCCAACGATTATCTGAGGACGCTCACAAAGCTCCGGGTTGAAGCTTTTAAGCTCGTGGTTTATCTTTTCAAAATCATCTTTGGCGTCACGGCCCTCACTGCCCGAAATATCCAAAACATGAAGCAGCAGCCTACAACGCTCAACATGGCGCAAAAACTCGTGGCCGAGGCCTACGCCCTCGCCCGCGCCCTCAATAAGACCTGGGATATCCGCCATAACGAAGGAGCTGCCCTCGCCCATATTTACAACACCCAAAACAGGAGTGAGCGTTGTAAAATGATAATTCGCAATTTTAGGCTTGGCCTCGCTCACAACCGATATGAGCGTAGATTTGCCGACATTTGGGAAGCCTATCAATCCCACATCGGCCAAGAGCTTAAGCTCGAGCGTTACATCAAGCTCCTCACCCGGATAACCGTTTTTAGCAAAGCGCGGAATTTGGCGGGTTGAATTGGCAAAATGCTGATTTCCCCAGCCGCCGTTACCGCCTTTTGCGATAACCACAGGCTCACAAGTGGATATATCGGCAATTATTCTGCCCGTTTCGGTATCCTTAACGAGCGTTCCGCGCGGAACGCTGATTATGAGCGGCTGACCCTTTTTGCCCGTGCAACGAGAGGTGCCGCCGTTTTCGCCATCCGCCGCTCTATACTTGCGCTTGTAACGAAAATCCGCAAGGGTTGAAAGATTATCGTCGGTTTTAAAAATAATATCTCCACCCTTGCCGCCGTCACCGCCGTCGGGGCCACCTGCCGCAACATATTTCTCTCTATGAAAGGAAACTGCACCGTTGCCGCCGTTGCCCGCTTTTAAATGTATTTTAGCAATGTCTACAAACATTTTTATTCCTCTTCGTTTTCTTCCTCTAAAAAGCCCTCAAAATCCTCGTCACAAAATTCCGAGGTGGCATCAAAAATTTCATCGTAAAGCGCAATTGCTTTATCGAGGTTTTCTTCTTCAACATAAAAATCAACAGAATAAAGATTTCCGCCAAAGGCAACGCGCATATTCTCCTCCTCGTCGCTAACGGCAAAGGAGATTTCGTTTTCCTTTAAAACGTCCTTGAAAATTTCTGCTGTTACAACATTATCAACAGTCACCGCAAAAACGGGCTTCGCATTCTTCTTTTTTTCAATCTTTTGCTTTTTCAGAAGCTGTGCCTCATATTCGGCAAAGGTGCAAAGCTCTGCCCCGCAAACAGCGCAGCTCTCGGCATCCTTTTCACATTCCGCACCGCAAACATGACACCTTTTCATATTTTGCCTCCGTTTTTATCTTTATTACTCGTCATTACTTTTCATATTAAAAAAATAACCGGACAGCCTACCTTTATAGTTTGCCGCCCGGATTAATTTTTCAGTAAATTACTGCTCCACAGCGTAGATGCTAACCTTCTTGCGGTCCTTACCTACGCGCTCAAACTTAACCTTACCGTCAATAAGAGCGAATAAAGTATCATCAGAGCCACGGCCTACATTATTGCCCGGGTGGATGTGTGTTCCTCTCTGGCGAACAAGGATATTGCCTGCCAAAACAAACTGACCGTCAGCACGCTTAACGCCTAAACGCTTGGACTCACTGTCACGACCGTTCTTGGTAGAACCCATACCTTTTTTATGAGCGAACAATTGAATGTTTAGCTTTAACATCGTCTTACACCTCCGTGATAATTTTAATTCGTTTGCTGTATTGTTTTGAAAGCTCGTTTATATGAAGACGAAATCCCTCGAGCACCGCAGTGCTTTCGGAAGACGGACAGTTAACCTTAAAAATCATCTTGCCCTCATCCACTTGAGCGCTATGGTCGGCCTTTATTATCTCTATGATAGTATTTGCCGCCATATATGCCGCGGAGGATACCGCCGAGCATACAAGCTTTCCCTCGCTATCGTCACAGCTTTCGGTGCTGTGACCGATAATCTCAAATCCGCAAAGCTTATCCTTGCAGGATAAAAATTTTATACAAGTCATACCAATTAACCGATTTCGTTAATTTGAATCTTTGTATAGGGCTGTCTATGGCCCATTTTGCGGAAGCTGCTCTTCTTGGGCTTATAGGTAAATACTGTTACCTTCTTGCCCTTGCCGTTCTTAAGAACGGTTCCCTTAACGAAAGCATCCTTAACATAAGGCTTGCCAACCTTAAGAGTTCTGTTGCATACAGCAACGACCTTATCAAAGGTGACTTCCTCGTCAACCTCAGCGTTAAGCTTCTCTACATAGATAACATCGCCGTTTTGAACGCGATACTGCTTACCGCCTGTTTCGATAATTGCATACATTTTTTCTACACCTGCCTGATATTTCCAGTCTCGCTATAGATAGGCGTGAACTCCAATAAAAGAGCGCAACTTAAAAAGCCCACAATATGCGGCTCGAGTATTTTATCACAATATCTTATTTTTGTCAAGTAATTTTTCCTTGTTGTAATTTTTGTTTTAATATGTTATTATTAATTGTAATTATATATACATTTTAAAGGTGTGTTTTTTAATGAATGAAATTACCGAAAAGAAAAAGGTATTAAGTTGTATACAGCCGAGCGGTATGCTAACGCTTGGCAATTATTTGGGAGCGCTTAAGAATTGGCTTAATATGCAAGATGAGTTTAATTGCACCTTCGCCGTTGCCGACCTGCACGCTATAACCGTGCGCCAAGAGCCTGCAAAGCTCCGCGCCCAAATATATTCGACCTGTGCGTTACTGCTCGCCTTGGGACTTTCTCCCGAGAAAAGCACCCTGTTTGTGCAATCCCATGTTCCCGAGCATACTGCGCTCTCTTGGCTTTTATCTTGCAATACGCAGTTTGGCGAAATGTCGCGTATGACACAGTTTAAGGACAAATCTGCCAAGCATACCGATAATGTTAATGTGGGCCTTTTCTCCTACCCCGTGCTTATGGCGGCGGATATACTTTTATATCACCCCGATTTTGTGCCCGTTGGTGCAGACCAAAAGCAACACCTCGAAATCGCGCGCGATATAGCAACCCGCTTTAACCATATCTATGGCGATGTTTTCACCATACCTGAGCCCTATATTCCGAAAATCGGTGCGAGGGTTATGTCACTGCAAGACCCTGCTAAAAAGATGTCCAAATCAGATGAAAACCTAAATGCTTGGGTTGCCATTTTAGATGATAAGGATACCATTATTCGCAAATTCAAGCGCGCCGTTACCGATAGCGATTCCTGCGTTCGCGTAGCCGAGGATAAGCCGGGCGTTTCAAACCTTATCGGCATTTACAGCGCTGTTACAGGCAAAACCACCGCCGAGGTTGAGCGCGAATTTGAAGGCAAGGGCTATGGCGACTTTAAGCTTGCGGTAGGCGAAGCGGTTGCCGATGAGCTCGCTCCCATAAAGGCTCGTTATGATAGCATCATAACCGATAAGGGCGAACTTGAGCGCATATTCCGCGAGGGTGCCGCCGCGGCAGAAAGGGTTGCTCGCAAAACTTATTTTAAGGCTATGAAAAAGGTTGGCTTTGTGTTATGAGTTTTTCCTTTATCGGAAATAAAAATGTTATATCGGCAATAAAGGGTGCGTTGATAAACGACCGCCTGCCCCACGCAGTTTTGCTTGAGGGCGATTCGGGGCTCGGCAAATCCACCCTCGCGCATTATATTGCAAAATCAATTGTTTGCGAGGCTTCGGGTGAGGCGTGTGACGGTTGCAGAGGCTGTCACTTGGCGGATAACCACTCTCACCCCGATATAAAGGTGATTGCCCCGCTTGATAATAAGAAAAATATTTCGGTCGCGCAGGCAAGAGAGCTTCGCGCCGAAGCCTTCGTTAAGCCCCATTCGGCAAAAAAGCGAGTTTTTATAATCGATACCGCCGATAAGCTTAACATAGAAGCGCAGAACGCTCTGCTTAAAATTTTAGAGGAGCCACCCTTGAGCGTGATTTTCATTCTGCTTGCCGAATCCCGCGCGGCGCTTCTTTCCACGGTTGTTTCGCGTTGCGCCGCTTTCACCCTCTCCCCGCCCGATATAAACGAGGCGGCGAATTATATAAAGGCAACAACCAATTTCGAGGAAACCGAAATTTTTGAAGCGCTCAAAATGTCAAACCGAAATGTAGGCGAGGCTCTTCGTCTGCTTAGCGGCAAGGCAAGCGGCGATTGCGCCGCCGCGGCCAAGGAGTTTCTATCGGCCTTATTTTCGGTTGGTGAGTATGATGCAATCAAGCTGCTGCATAGATATGAAAAGGGCCGCGTAGAAGCCGATGGCTTTATTAAGGCATTGAGAGCCTTGATTGTAGAGGAGCTAAAGCAAAAATATAATAATCTCGAAAGAGCGCGCATACTCGCGTCACTTTATAAGGACACCGAGCGCTATGCCGAGCTGCTAAACCGGAATGTTAATTTGCCGCTCTTGTGGAGTGCTATGGTTTGCAAATCAAAACAACTCTTGGAAGCCTCAAAATAAAATCGCAGGCTTTAGAAAGGTAAAAATATGGTAGAAGTAGTATCAATTAAATTTAAGGAAAACGGCAGAAGCTATTTCTTTGATGGCGGTGAGCTCAATCTCGCGGCGGGCGATAATGTTATAGTAGAAACCTCCGCAGGTATGGCTTTTGGCTTGGTTTCAAAGCCCGCCCATTCGGTTGACGAGGACAAAATCGTCAGCCCTCTTAAAAAGGTTTTGCGAAAGGCTACCGAGGCCGACCTTAAGAAAATAGAGGACAACCGAAAAAAAGAAGACGAGGCGTTTAGTATCTGCGAAGAAAAAATCGCGGAGCACGGTCTTGAAATGAAGCTTGTTGAGGTTGAATATTCGTTTGACAGCAGCAAAATCACCTTTTTCTTTACTGCCGACGGAAGAATTGATTTCCGCGAGCTCGTTAAAGACCTTGCCGGGCGCTTTCATACCCGAATTGAGCTTCGCCAAATCGGCGTTCGCGACGAGGCGAGAATGCTCGGCGGCATAGGAATTTGCGGCCAAAGCTACTGCTGTAAGCGCTTTTTAGACGATTTTCAGCCCGTTTCCATAAAAATGGCAAAGGAGCAGGGGTTATCCCTTAACCCCACCAAAATTTCCGGAAGCTGCGGCAGGCTTATGTGCTGTCTTAAATATGAGCAAGAGGCCTATGAGGATTTAAGCTCTATCACTCCGCCGCTCGGCTCAACCGTTAAGGGCGAGCAGGGCATCGGCACGGTTGTTGATGTAAATCTCATAACAGGCAATCTTATTATAAAACCATCGGGCGATGAGGGCATACCCTATAAGGCGCATAGAAGCAATGTAAAGCTTATCTCCCGAGGCAAAAAAGCAAAGGATGAATAATTGTTCGGCACGGCGCATTTATATATATGTAAATATACTCTTGCAATTTGTGTCGAATGTTGTTACAATAAGGTGACAAGAGTAATCGAAACCAGCCTCAAGGGCGCACATTTCGTGTCTTTTCACCTAATTTATTCTTGCAAGGCGTCAGCCTTGCTTCACCTAAATTGAGCAAAAATCCATTAAAATCTATCGTCCTTGAGGTCGAAGATTTTAAAAAGTGCGGATTTTTGGTCAATCAAGGCATAAAACGCAGTTCATCCTTTCGG
>JAZNOY010000016.1:0-10990 GCA_045589375.1 Acutalibacteraceae bacterium
CCCATAAAAACGGGCGATATAATAATCTCCGAGCTTTTCGGCTCAAAGCTTATCGCCACTAAAACCATAAATTAGTATTTTGTTTCATTTTAAAGTTTCTCGAATGAGGTAAAAGAGAAAAGTAAAAACCGCCTTGCAAAGCACGGCGGTTTTTCTGTCTATGGGCTACAAAACAGATATTTTTTCTGTTTTTGCAGATAGATTTAAACTCTCGTAAAATCACGCCGAAAGGCGTGTATATCATCAATTCCGAATGAATTGTATATAATCAAGCCGACAGGCTTGGATAAAAAAACGACAGGTCGAAACCTGTCGTTTTTTGGCGGAGTAGGAGAGATTTGAACTCTCGCGCCGGTTACCCGACCTACGCCCTTAGCAGGGGCGCCTCGTCACCACTTGAGTACTACTCCAAATGTTACGCTGTATTTGTTATTAAATTGTTCGATTTGTTTTTTTAGAAGCTTAATGTTCCTCGGCGTGCCCTCTTGCGGTGCCCAAAATTCTTTATTCGCTTGGAGCGCGAAAGAATTTTGACCGCTGCGCCAATTTTTACTCCCTTCATCTGCCACAGGCAGCGGTCGTAAAAATTGCCCGTCACCACTTGAAAGCTACTCCAAATGTTACGCTGCATTTGTTGTTAAACCATTATATTTAGAACAACAAGCAAAAGCTTGAAAATTTAAAAAATGGCGGAGAGGAAGGGATTCGAACCCTTGTGGCATCGCTGCCAAACGGTTTTCAAGACCGCCTCGTTATGACCGCTTCGATACCTCTCCGTGCGACCAAAACATTGTATCATAAACGAAATAAATTGTCAACACCTCTTTTCTAATTTATTTTCAGCTTTTATATTGAAAAAACAAAGAAACAATTATATAATAAACTGGCGAAAGGCGGCGAGGCGATAATGCAAAAGAAACAACTTTTTGGTATGGCGGCGGCACTTACGGCAAATATAATTTTCGGCTTTAGCTTTCTCTTTTCAAAAACGGCGCTTTCATTCGCCGAGCCCCTTGTTGTTTTGGCGGCTCGGTTTACCGTGGCGTTTTTTGTTATGAATTTGCTCGTATTGTTTAGGGTTGTTAAGGTTAATTTCAAGGGCAAGCCGATGGGCAGGCTCCTTTTAATGAGCGTGGCTCAGCCGCTTTTGTATTTCGTTTTTGAGCTTTACGGCATAGCGCTTACCTCGTCTGCGCTATCGGGAATAATAATCGCCTTGGTGCCCGTTGGCGTTATATTGCTTTCAACCGTATTTTTGGGAGAAAGGCCGAGCCTTGTTCAAATTGTTTGCACCATCGTTTCAATTTCGGGCGTATCTGCGGTGAGCATAATGTCTGATAACGGCGGTAAAAACCATATAATAGGTATAGTTTTGTTGGTGCTTGCGGTAATTTCCGCGGCGGCATTTAATATTTTAAGCCGCAGCGAAGCTAAAACCTTTTCTCCCTTTGAGCGAACATATTTTATGTTCTTGGTTGGGTTTATCGGCTTTAATTTGATTGCGCTTTTAAAGCTTCGCGGCGATTTCTTACCCGCCGTTTTGAGTGCAGCCCAAAACGGCAAATTTATCGCTTCGGTGCTCTATCTTGCCGTGGCATCCTCGGTGCTCGCGTTTTTAATGTATAATTACTCAACCTCGGTTATAAGCGCGGTGCGCGCGGCATCCTTTGCTAATATAATAACCGTGGTTTCGATTTTGGCGGGAGTGCTGATACTTAAAGAGCAGTTTTCTTATATTCAGCTTCTTCTTTGCATTCCCATTATACTCGGCGTTTTCGGCGTGAACGCTGAATTTGACATATTAAAAAGCAAAAAGTAGTCAAGAGCTTGACTTTCGCCGCGTTTTACCAAACAAGCCAAAGCATCCCAAAAAATGGGGTGGAACGTTTGGCTTGTTTAATATGAATATATGTATATGCGCGAGAAAAGGACAATTATATAAAATAGACAAAAAATCGGTCATTTTAGTATTGACAGTTGGCTTGAAATAATTTATAATACAATTGAACATCTATATACTGCGAAAGTGTCTTTTGCGGTATGGTTTTAATTTCAGAATAAAGGGTGATTTTTGTATGAAGAAGATTCTTCACAGTAGGGCAGTTACTGCGGTTTCGGCCGTTGTTTTGGCAGTGTGCCTTTGCCTGACCGTTTTTGTCGGCTTGCCTACTGCAACAACATTGGCCTCAGGCGGTGTTGACAATGCTGATTATTGGGATGGAACAGCAGGCGGATATGCAAACTTAAATGCTGTTAAGACCGCTATGGGCACTCCCGATGAAAATGGTTTTTATAGCGTAACAACCGCTGAGCAGTTGTATGCCATCATTAAATATAACGGCGGAGGCTTAAAGTATAAGCTCACCAAGAATATGGTTCTCAATGAAAATTATGCGAACTATGCTTCTTGGGATACGACCGCTCCCACTAACAATTGGGATTTTTCAACAAGTAGCAACAATACTGTTAATAAATTCAGCGGAACCATTAATGGTCAGGGCTATACTGTGTATGGTCTTTACAGCGGTTCGGCAAACGGATATTATTCCGGATTCATCGGCCCCGTTGGTGAAGTTACTACTGTAGAAAATCTTAATTTCACAAATTCCTGCATTCGTGTTCGCAATAGGGGCGCTGTTATTGTCGGCGGTTGCTGGTATGATATTCCTGATAACGCCATTAAAATATCAATAACCGGTTGTAGTGTTAAGAATGCGAAGCTCTATGATGCTTACAATAACGGTCCCGCAGGTGCCCTCGTTGGTTTGACCTGCCGCACTACCAGAATTAATGCTTGTGCAGTTGAGGATGTTGCGATTATATCCTCTGCAGGTGCAAACGATACTAACGGAATAAGCGCTATCGGCTCTATGGTTGGTGCGCTTTATAGTCATATGATTTCAACAGCTAGTGCGGGCTCTCTTGATGCCGGTCAAGCAGCGCGTGTTAATATTGCCAACAGCTACTCTGTAAATGTAACAAAGGCGCTTGGCACCGGAACGCCTGAGCCTGCATACATAATGGGTCTTTATACCGAAGGCAACGGAAATAAATGGGCATATTCGGCAACCGTTAATAATGTTTATGCCGATACCAATGTTCCCGTTCAAAACAAGGCGGGCACAGTTAAGTTCTTAGTAACTACTGACGGCACGGCTAATGCTATCAGCCATACAAGTCCTAATTATCCCATTAAGACTGTAGCTAAGGCTGATATCATAGGCGAGAATGCAAAAATCGCTATGCCCAATCTCGATTGGAACGAAACCTGGTTCACAAAAGCTTCTTCATCACCCATCTATAAAGATATATATGCAGGCGTTAACATTTGGTCCGGAACGGGAACAAAGTATATGGACAGCCTCACTTGGCAGGGAACAGGAACAAAGGCAGACCCCTATCTTATTACATCTCCCGACCATCTTTACACTGCGGTTACTTCCGGCGGCGGTAAGATTGTAAACTCCACCACCAGTAATAGCAATTATTATCATTTCAAACTCACTACCGATATAGTTCTGAATAAGGGTTATTCAAAGTCGAGCAGTTGGGGCTCGAGTGCTCCTGCAAACAACTGGGGTGCAACTGCAGTCCCGCTTGCTATCGAAAAGAACTTCACAGGTGAAATTGATGGCGACGGTCATACCATCTACGGTATGTATAGCAAGAAAGCCACTTGGGATACGGGTGGTCTTCTTCCGAGAACGGGCGGAGATGTGGTTGTTAAAAACCTTCATTTCAGAAACGGTTATGTTTCAGCTCGTGATGGTGCTTCGGCTATAATCGGATATGTTGGCGGAAAAGGAACCGTTCAAATTTCCAACTGCACGGTAGGTAATTATAAGTTCTTTGTTGAAGGCACTTCTACTCATACGAGCGCAGGCGCGTTTGTTGGTAAAATGGAAGGTGTTGATTCGGTAATAATTCGCAATTCTTCTGTTACGGATTGTGAATTGAAGAACAACACCGCAGCTCAAAAAGGCTGGCATCACCTCGGAGCATTTGTTGGAGCCGATATAACAAATCTAGGACTTTCAGCGGCTGACGAGTTTAATGCATCAGGCTGTGTCTTAATCCAAATTTACAACAGCTATGCGGCAAATGTTATTAACACCTCAGAGGGTGCTAATAACGCTAAGCTTCATTATATGGGTATTCATTCGACTGACGCTGACAATTATAAGCATTCCTATACTGCCAACGGTTCATATACCGACGCTGCAAGCAATCTCGTTAGAGTGCGCACTATTGATGTTCCGCTTTATTTCAGCGAATCAGCTTCTGCGCCGGCACTTAGCGAAACTGCGGTTGGCAATATTGATGTCACCAAGATTAAGGGCACGGGCGCCAAGATTGAAATGCCTAAGCTTGATTGGTGCATTTGGCAAACCGTTGCCGATTCTTATCCGATGCCTTTAGGAGCTCACACTCTCCAAAAAACCGCGGGAAATCCCGCAACCTGCTATGAGGGCGGAACAATAGATTATTGGACCTGCACTGAGTGCGGAAACATATATAGTGATGGCGAAGGTATCGCTAAGATTGAGATTGAAAATATAACTGTTCAGCCTTATAACCATTCAAAGAAGATTGTAAATGCTGCTAAATCACCCACCTGCACCGAGGACGGCAACCTTGCTCATTGTTACTGCCCGGATTGTGATAAGTATTATACAAACTCCTTGTGCAATGAAGAAATTTCAAAGGATGAGATAATCATTCCGAAGCTTGCGCATAGAAATAAGCTTTATTATCCCGCTTCTCAGGCAGACTGTGTTAACGATGGTTATGCTGAATATTGGCATTGTCCGGATTGTAATAAGTATTTCACCGATGAGGCCTGCACAAATGCGGTTAAGAAGAACACTCTTAAAACCGAGAATGCATTAGGTCACGGCACCATCGTGTTTGTTGCCGGCACAAAGGGCGATTCCTGCACCAATCCCGATACTATTGACCATTACGAATGCACGGTTTGCGGTGATGTATTTAGTGATGAAATGGGCGAGGAATACCTCGATACAGCAGAAATTCTCTGGCCTGAGCACGATGTTGAAAAGGTTGAAGCCAAGTCTGCTACCTGCACCGAGCGCGGCAATATTGAGCATTATAAGTGTAAGGATTGCGGCAAGCTGTTCACAACTGCCGAGCACAATGTTCTGCTTTCCGAAGCTGATGCAATAACTTATCCAATTAACCATGAGAATGCAACCCATGTTTCTGCAACTAAGCCTACCTGCTTACTTGAGGGCTACAGAGAGCATTGGTATTGTGCGGATTGCGACAGCTATTTTGCAGACGAAAACTGCACCTTTGAGCGCGAGAAGGAAAAGATAACAATTTTGGCGACAGGCCACGTTGTTACAACCGATACCCATAATTACGACTATATTGAGCACTGGAATTCTTGCGATAATTGCGTGGATAAGGTTGCTCCCGAGGTTCATAGCTACGGCAAGTGGTCTAACAGCAGCTTCGGTCAAAGCCGAAACTGCTTGACCTGCGATTATGTTGATTTCAAATTTGTTCGAACGGTTAAGGGAATAACCCTTGATGCTCAGCCGGGTGCTTTCGATTTAGGAAGCTCGGTAAGTGTTGAGAATATAACCGATAATTACGGCTACTCTCTCGCAACGGCTGCTTTGGCAACAAGATGTGAGAAGATGAAGATATATAACATAGCTGTTAAGTATGATTCTCTCGCGGTTCAACCGAGACGCTCGGTAGAGCTCTCCGTTACAGTTCCCGATGATTTCAGCGAGAATGTAGAACTGTTCCATATCACAAGCTATGGTATTCCTGATAAGATTGAAACAACCTTATCAAAGGACGGTAAAACTCTTACCGCAACTGTTACCGAGCTTGGTATCACAACGCTAGTTGATTATGGCGATGGTAGCGATTCACCTGTCGAGGAAGAGCCCGATATTGATAACACCAAACCGGAAAACGATAGTGCTGCAGATGATGATACATCTGTAAACACCGAGCCGGAGGGTGATACTCCCGAGCTTCAGGGCGATGATACTGCAAGTCCCAATACAGGCGAAGGAATTGCTGTTATAGCTTCTTCTCTTGCCCTTTTACTTGCGGCAGTAGTAGTTCTGCTTATCAAGCTTAAAAAAGCATAATGTGGGCTTAGATTAATTCAAAACGGAGAAATGTCTTTTTAAGGCGTTTCTCCGTTTTTGTTTTTAATTCGGAAGAGCTAATTTGAGCTGCGGTCAGCTAAATTCGCTACCGCGAGCTAAATGTGTTAATGCACGCTATGAAGCGATAGCGGAATAATTTAGCTTTGCTCATAGAGTAAAATTTAGCTCAATTTATATGTAAAAATATTCAATAATATATATCTACATATTTTTCCGGAGTGGATTTTGGCGGAGAATAGTGAGCTGTGGTAAAAAATTGTATAAACTGTCAAAAAAACCGTAAAAAATTTAGTTACAATTATTTAATCTATATAGATTTTTTGCTTCAAACTATTGACAGTTTCAGAAATAAGTTTTATAATGTTACTATGAAAATGGTGTCACTCTAACCGGTAGAGGCACACTTTCAAATATTATGAAAAGGAATGATTTACTATGAAGAGGCTTCTTCAAAACAAAGCGATTAGTGCAGTAATGGCATTCATGCTCGTATTCAGCATTTGCTTGTCATTATTCTCTAGTCTGACGGCTTTGCCTGCTTTAGCTGCAACCTCGGATTCCTGGGACGGAACTGATGGCGGCTATACAAGCATAGATGCAGTTTTAGCCGATTTGGGTGAAACCGATGCCCGCGGCTTTTATACTGTAACTACTGCAGAGCAGCTATATGCTATTGTTAAGTTTACAGGCGGCGGCTATAAGTATAAGCTTGCCAACGACCTTGTCCTTAACGAAAATCACCAAAATTATGCTGACTGGGAAACAACTGCTCCTGATAACAATTGGGATTTCTCCAGAGCAACCAACGGCACAGCTGGTTTGTTCTCAGGAACAATAAACGGTCAAGGCCATACTATTTACGGTCTTTATTCCAGTGGAGCAAATGGCGCTTATTCAGGCTTGCTTGGCGGCATAGGCGGAGCTACAAGCGTTTCCAACCTTTACGTTGTTAACTCCTGCGTTCAAGCTAAAGCAAAGTCCGGTATCATTGCCGGCGGTGCTTGGTATGATACACAGCAAATAAGCATAAGCTTTAATGGCGTTGTTGTTAGAAATGCCGTTATGTTTGATGTTTATAACAACTCGGCTACCGGTGCAATTATCGGTTTGACTGCCAGAAACGTATCGATTAGCAACTGTGCTGTTATTGATGTTGTTATGAAATCATCTGCTGCTGCCACCGATAAGAACGCTCGCAGCTCTATGGGTGCATTTGTGGGCGGCGTTTATGACTCTATGGTTGCAACTGCCAGCGCAAACACAATCAATGCAAACCAAGCTGCCAGAGTTAGAATCAGCGATAGCTTCTCTGTAGGTGTTACCGCTGCTGTAGGCGATGGCGAGGCAACTGCGGTATATCCGATGGGCTTGTATTCTGAAGGTTTAGGCGGAACAAGTGAAAAATGGGGCTACGCTGCTATTTTGAACGATATCTATTCGGATGGAATCACTCCCCCGACCAACACGGATGGCACGGTTTCCTTCTTGGTAACTACTGATGGAACAACAACTATAGTTCCTACTACTAGTGAAGATTATCCTGTTAAAGCAGTAACCGGTGCTGCTATTAAGGGTGAGGCTGCTAAGACTGCTATGCCCAATCTTAATTGGGATTGCTGGGAAACTGTTGAAAACGATTATCCTGCTATCGTTATGCAGGAAACTCCAATCGTTGAAGGCGCTGATTATTGGGATGGAACAGCGGGCGGCTATACAAGCTTAGATGCTGTTAAAACTGCTATGGGCACTCCCGATTCATCCGGCTATTTTAATGTTACCACGGCCGAGCAGCTTTATGCTATCATTAAGTTCGGCGGCGGCGGCTTAAAGTATAAGCTTGCTAAGGATATCGTTATCAACGATTATTTCGAGAATTATGCCAATTGGAAATCCGCTGCTCCTGCCAATAACTGGGATTTCTCTCTCCCGGCATTAAACACTGCAGACGGCAGATTCAGCGGCACAATTGATGGCCAAGGCCACACTGTTTACGGTCTTTATAGCGTTGGCGCTCAGCCTTATTGTGTAGGCTTCATTGGCGGAACAAGCGGACCGGTAAGTATTATTGACCTCAACTTTGAATATTCTTGTATTCACGCCCGCCGTGGCGGTGGTGTTATCATAGGCACCAGCTTTTGGCAAGACGGCACAGGTGGCGAGGTTAGAATCACCGGTTGTAGCGTAAGAAATGCGTTAATCTATGATGTTTGGGATATGGGCGCTGTAGGCGGTATGATTGGTATGACCTGCAAGAAGGCTTATATTGATGCCTGCTCGGTTATCAATGTTGCAATGGAATACTCAGGCTCTGCCTCCGCTGATCTTTCATATGGCGGCATGGGCTCCTTTATAGGCGGTCTTTATGCAGTTATGAAGGGCAGTCCTTATGACTTCTATTCAAATCAGGCTGGTTACGGTTCTATTAAAAACAGCTTCGCTGTTGGTAATACTGTCAAGATAGGTAATACTGTTACGCCTCTCCATATTGCAGGTATTTACAAAGAGAACACGAGCTATGGTTACTCATATATTGTTGATAACGTTTATACCGATGCTTCAACCGAGTATATAGCTAAGAATGCTGGCGGAGACGTTATGATGAGAGTGGCGGTTGATGGCTTCACCGAGATTCTCCCAACAAGCTCTAATTATCCGATTAAGGTTATTGATGCTAAAGATATTTTAGGCGCTCAGGCTAAAACCACAATGCCTAATCTCAAGTGGGAAGCCACTTGGTTCACTACCGAATCCTCTTATCCTGAATATAGAAACATCTATTCTGATATCAGTGTTTGGTCTGGAGCAGGCTCCCAATATATGGATAGCCTTATTTGGCAGGGAACAGGAACTGAAGATGACCCGTTCCTTATCACCTCGGCTGACCACCTCTACACCGCAATCGCTTCCGGTGGCGGTAAGCTTATGAATGAGGGCAACAGAGTAAACGAATGTTTCTACTATTATAAACTCACAACCGATATTGCTATTAACCGAGACTTCACTGACTATGCAAGCTGGGCAACAAGTGCCCCTACAAACAACTGGGGTAACACAATGATACCTGCTGCTATCGATAATACCTTTAAGGGCGTAATCGATGGTGATGGTCATACCATTTATGGTATGTATAGCTATAAAGCCGGTTGGGATTGCGGCGGTCTTCTCCCGAGACTGTCAAAAGAGTCAACCATTAAGAATCTCAATATGAAGTATGGTTGCGTTAGGGCTCGCGATGGCGCTGGTGCATTCATAGGCTATGTATCCTATGATAGCTCCGTTAAAACTATTGAAAACTGCAGCGTTACTGATATGACCTTCGTTGTTGATGGCACTGCAGGTCATCAATCTGCCGGCGCATTTGTAGGTCATGTTGACGCAGGCAGTAAGGTTGTTATCAACAACTCTTATGCTGCTGATTGCGAAATTAAGAATCTTACTGCTGCCGATACTGGCTCAAACCAACTCGGTGCTTTCGTAGGTTCTGAAATCAATGCGGGCGGTTCTGCTGCCGATGCCTTTGATGCAGCACATTCTGCTCCTATTTGTATCAACAACAGCTTTGCTGTTAATGTTATCAACACCTCAGCAGGCGCTAATAACGCTAAGTTGCCTATAATCGGCGTTACTGATAACTCAGGCGTTTATAGACATTCATTTGTAGCTTCCAATGTTTACACCGATGCTACTAACATCGTTAATGTAGGCGGCGTTAATGTTGAACTCTTGTTCGCAGCTTCTCCTGAAGCTACTGAAGCAAGCGCAGGTCTTGTTAACACCGTAACAGGCTCTGTTAAGGGCGATGCAGCCCAGACCAATATGCCCAACCTTAAGTGGTGCATTTGGGATACCGTTGCAAATGCATATCCCGCTCCTACAGGCGACCATGAAATAGCTCATGTTGCTGCAAGCGGAAATTCTTGCGTAACCGATGGTAATATCGAATATTGGGGCTGCGAATACTGCGATTTAACCTACGCTGACGCAGATGCAACTATTGCAATCGACCGTTCTGAAGTAGTTATTCCTGCAATTAATCACGTTAATAAGCAGGGAACTGACGGTAACGACGTTACCTGCCTAACCGATGGTAACATCGCATATTGGTATTGTCCGGATTGTGACAAGTATTTCTCTGATGAAGCTTGCACAAACGAGATTGACATTGACGACATAAACATTCCTGCAATCGGTCACGACAACAAGGTTCATACACCTGCGGCCGATGAAGACTGCTTAAATGATGGTAATGTTGAGTATTGGTATTGTCCGGATTGTGACAAGTATTTCTCCGATGAAGCTTGCACAAACGAGATTTCCGCAGACGATTTAGATATCCCTGCAACCAATCATACCAATAAGCAAAAGACTGAAGGTAACCAGCCTACCTGTGTAACCGATGGTAATATCACATATTGGTATTGTCCGGATTGTGATAAGTATTTCACCGATGAAGCTTGCACAGATGAGATTTCACCTGAAGATTTAGATATTCCTGCAACAGGCGAGCACGTTGACGCTGACGGCGAGTGGGAAACCGATGGCACTGACCACTGGCATACCTGCGGTTGCGGCGAGGAGTTCGATAAGGACAGCCACGCTGACGCTGACGGCGAGTGGGAAACCGATGGCACTGACCACTGGCATACCTGCGTGTGCGGCAAAGAGCTTGATAAAGAAGGCCACGATGGCGGCATTAACACCTGCTGCGAAGCGGCAGTATGCGAAATCTGCGGCGACACCTACGGAGTCATTGACCCGAATGTTCACGTAGATACCACACCTTATGCTGAGCAGGGCGCAAGCTGCACCGTTGATGGTTATACTGCAGGCGTATATTG
>JAZNOY010000017.1:0-26555 GCA_045589375.1 Acutalibacteraceae bacterium
CAGAACCTTCAGTATCGATTATCTAAGACTTTATCAGGCAAGCGAGCCATATTCCTTAGACCTTAATAGCGACGGCAAAAACGAAAGCTATGAAAGCAGACTTTGGAACGTTGGTTTAGGTGATTCACTTGACAAGTATGAGCACTTTGCTTACCCGATAACCGAGTTGAGCGATTTGGAAAACATAACTAGTTACGAGCAATAATTTTAAAGGCATGGTGATAATTCTACTTAAAACTTAAAAGTAGGATTATCCCATGCCTATTTTTATAGCTAAATTGACCTACGGTCAGCTAAATTCGCTAATGCTAGCAGGGAACGGCAATCCCTCAGTCACTTCGTGACAGCTCCCTTTACACAAGGGAGCCTTAGGAGAGCTAAATGTGCTAAAGCACGCTAAAAGCGAATTAGAAATTAAATTATAAAAAGAGAAATTCGAGAAAATCAAAAAAGGGTGATAATAATGGCAAAATTTGAAAACGCGAAAAACTATAAAATTATTTACAAAGCAGGCGACAAATACGGTATCTATCACGCAAAACTACTTTCGGCTTTCTTTGCGGAAAACGGCATAGCTTTAACCATTGCTGATGACCGTGCCGCCAAAGCAGAATATGAAATTCTACTTGGTGATACAAGCCGTTACCAAACCACCCTCACCGAGCAGCAATACGCTGTGCGTCTTGATGGCAAAACCCTTATTTTCGAGGGCGGCCATCAGGTTATGGTTGAAAAGGCTATAAAAACCTTTATTGCCAACGGCAAAGCTGAGGGCGAGGTTGAGTTTTCGGGAACAGACGAGAGCTTCAGCTCGGTTATAAGTGTTGACGAGAAGGCGGGCGTTACTGCCGCCGAGGGTGTTGCCTACAAGTATGTTTGGGGCGATGAATTCGACGGCAATATTATTGATACCAGCAAATTTTACACCAAGGCTCACGGCTTCGGTCAAGGCGCGCATGCCTTTATAATGCTTGATGGCGAAAAGGTTAAGACCTACAACGAGCACGATTTTCTTGAAAACAGTGAATACGGATTTGTCCGCGACGGAAAAATCACCTTCCACGGTGTTACCGACCAAAACGGAATCGCTCATAATGCCCGCGCTTTCTGCACAGGCGACACAATGTGGTGGAAATACGGCTATGCCGAGATTTCGGCGAAGGTGCCGATTATTCCGCAGGCGTGGCCTGCTTGGTGGACTACTGCCAACCACGACATAAATTTTTATCCCGAAACCACCGAGGATAACGGCGTAACACCGCTTGCCGATTGGCGCTATATGCCTGAAATCGATATGTTTGAGTTTTGGGGCGACAACGGAGACCCGTGCGCCAATCTACACAAGTGGTTTATTCAGGGCTGCTTTAGCGACGGCACGGCAGGCACCAACCCCAACGAATTCACCCTACCGACCGCCGAGCACGCCGCAGAGGTTAAGGACGAATACAAAAACACTTATAACGCGCCCGCAAATGTTAGAAGCAACGACAAGGGATTTGTTATTTCAAGCGAGTGGATGCACAAGGGCTCTCGTCAAGAGCCGAAGGTCCAGGTTGACGGCGACAATTTCCACAAGTTTGGATTTTTATGGACACCGGCAAAGATGGTTATGTCGGTTGACGGCAAGGTATACGGCGATTTCGACTTGACCAATCCCGCATTGCTTGATACGCTTCGCGTGGGCAACGATAAGGCAAACGAGCACATAGGAATGGATATATTCCGCGATGTTCCCGCGCATATGATTTTCGATAACTGGCTTAACACAATCGGAGATTTTGTCGGCACGAAGAAGCTCGCCGAGCCCGGCATTCGCGATTATGTTATTGATTATGTTCGCATATATCAGGTTGATTCCTATGAGCTTGACGGCAAGACCTACAAAAGCGGTCTATGGAATTACGGACTTGACAGAGCGGCAGAGAAATAAATTTTCACAAAAACGAAAACTCTACCGAATATTATTCGGTAGAGTTTTTATTTCAAAATAAGTCTTTTAATTTTAGAGAGCAGGGGACGAAGAAAAATAAACCACAGGTGGCGAAGGGGATAGCAAGCGCGCATCAAAAACACATAGATTTTATATCCTTTTGAGTGTTCGCAATCGATATATTTACCGTTTCTATAAACACCCACTAAAACACCCAAAATATTTTTATCAGTGATATCGCGCTCTTTTTTATAAGTGTTATCGCCGCGAATTACATACTTTCCGTCCTTTATGGCGATGATGCGGTGCAAAATTGGCTTTGAGGCGCCTTTTCGGCGGTATAGAATGACATCGTTTTTTCTAAACGGTGCTGCAGGCTTTGCTATAACCGCTATATCCCGATTTTCGCGCAGAAGCGGGCGCATACTGCCGCCGCTTGTAAAGCTTTCGGCTCGGCCGCGCTCGGAGAGTGTCTTTTCAAGCTCGGTAATTTCTATATTTTCCATAATCAACAAAGTAAATCGGCGGTCTCAAGCTTGGCCAAAAACTCGTTTATATTCTCTTTGATTTCGCTATCGCTACCGTCGGGGAAATTTGCCTTTAAAGCAGCAAAAATATCACCCATTTGGGCATCCTTTTCAAGCGCCTTGAAAATGATTTCGCCAGATTTGTTAAGTTTGATATAGCCATCAAAACGCTCGCCGTTTTCACAAATGGGAACGGCAACCGTTTCACCCGCGATTTTATTAATAACAAATTTATGCTTTAATTTCATATTTTCAACTCCGAGTGTGTTACTGCCTTTTAATGATAAGGCATAAAAGGGGCGTTTGTCAATCGTTAATTGTTGATAAAAACGGCGAATGTGGCGAAAACACAAAAAGTTTTGATTATTTTAACCATATTTTTTTATTTTTCTCTTGCATTATATAAAATATAATGATATAATAAATTACAAGTATAAAAGCAAAAGTGTCTTTGCGTCTATTTTTCACTTTTGCAAACAATATTTTGCCTTTTGGCAGATGGGAGATACTAAAATGTCAAAGAAACTATTGAGCAAAGTAATTTCAATTGTTTTGGCACTTACTGTATGCTCAACCCTTTTCTTCGGTTGTGTTGTAAGCGCGGCTGATTATCAGGGAACATACAACATCATTGGTGCGGGTTATGACCCCGGCACAGATACTGATTACCTCACTGCTGAGGTGACCTTTCAGAGCGCCAATCCGTTTACTGCAGGCCGCTTTACTGTTGAAAGCGATGAGCTTGTGCTCTGTGATGCAAACATCGTAACCGCCGTTTTATCTAACGGCACGGCAACTATTCCGGATTGCTACTATAATGTTCAAAAGGGCAAGGTTTTATTTGAGGGCTTCAAGGAGGATGCTACTAACAGCCTCACCTCTTATTCTTCCATAACCTTTACACTTAAGTTCCATCTTGTAGAGGGCGAGGTAGCGGAGGAACTTGCGGGCTCTTCATACCCATTTACCGTTGAGGCTGATTTTACCGACACGGCTATGAAGACCTATGAGTTTTCATTGGGCGCAGAAAAGCAGATTCATATTCACGATTATGAAGATGCGCAAACTGTTGGTGACGTAACTACAAGCACCTGCTCGGTTTGCGGTGATACCAAGTCGGTTATTGCTGACGGTGCGGTTGACGATGCCACCGGCACAATTGATGTTGAGGTAGGAGCTAATGTTACCTTTACTAACGATGGCGGTCTTGAGCTTAACATTAACGCTAACAAGGCTGCTGTTCAGACCGGTGGAAAGGCGTATTTCGTTTCTACCAGCGGCATGGTAGCAGAGCTTGACGTTGTAAAGGGCGATTTCATTCAAACTCCTATTGCTTATGCAGGCGGAGTTAGCACGATTGATGTTGTTGTAGCAGGAAATGTTGTTGTTGCTGATGCCTCCGGTAACCTTACTGCTAAGAAGGCAATTAGTTATAGCATTAAACAGTGGTGTGATGATGTTATCAACGGTGAACACGCTACGGAAGATAAGGATTATTGCGCAGCACTACTTAATTATTCTCAGGCAACTCGTGTTTTCAGCAAAATGGATGCTCCTGTTATCAACGGTAGTGCAACCCAATACGGTGAGCTTTCGTATACACCTTTAACCGCTGAAACGAAGGCTAAAATTTCCGGCACAGATGCAAATTGGAAGGCATCTTCTGTTAATGTTAAAATCGGATTCCAACCGATTATCAGATTTAAGTTTAAGTTTGAAGATGCGGCTCACACTTCTATTAAATTCGCTATCAACGGCACGGCTTTTGTTAAAGAAATAAATGCCGGCAACTTTGATAAAGACGGTGATTATTATTACTATGAGCTTACCGGAATTCCCGCCAAGCATATGAGAAGGGATATCACCGTTTCCGCTACTGTTAATAATGATTTGAGCGCAAAAACTGTTACCTACGGTTTAGAGCGTTATGCAAATTCAAAAATGACAGGTGACGATGCAGACGCTGCAAAGGTTTGCGAAACCATGATGATTTACAGCGAGAAGCTTGATGCTAAGTTTTAATTGATAGGAGGGCTTATTAATGTTTGAAAAAGCAGAACTCGAAATTATCAAAATCAAGCTCAACGATATTATAACCGAGTCTAACAGCGACGGTTGGATCGGCGAGGAAGAGCTCGAGGGCGACGAATAGTTTCTAAAAATATTTAAAACACGCAGCGATGCTGCGTGTTTTTTTTATTTTTCTACCTTTTTTTCATTGCCTTTTCAACAAATTTTGCGCTTCTTGGGAGATATAATATATTTATCGAATAAAAGGTGCGGTGAGTGGGGAAATGGTTGTTTATGCTGATATATTAATGCTTGTTAATTTAATTGTGGATTTCGCCTTAATTGAGCTCACGGCAAGGTTTTTAAAGGTGGCGCCGCGGTTTTACAGAAAGCTTTTAGGTGCGGCGGTAGGAGCTATCGCCTCGCTTTACATATTTTTACCGCAAACGAACGAGCTTATAAATGTATTATTTCAAATAGGCTTAAGCTTTATAATCACCCTTTTGGCGTTTGGCTTTCACAATTTCAAATTTTTTCTTCGTGCGGCGGCCGTGTTTTTTGGCGTAACATTTTTATATGGCGGTGCGATGCTGGCGTTTTATATGGTTTTTAAGCCCGATGGAATGGTTGTTAACAACTCGGTTGTTTATTTCGATATTTCGCTGAAATTTTTGATTATTTTTTCGATTATAGGGTATTTTTTAGTGGCGTTTATTCGTTTTTTGCTTAAAAAGAGTGCGCCTGCGGCACCGCGTTGCACCGTGGTTTTTTGGGTGCGCGAGCGCTCGGTTAAGCTCGAAGCTATTATCGATACGGGTAATTCCCTGCAGGATATTTTTGGCTTTTCGCAGGTGATTGTAGCCGAGCGCAAGGCGGTTGAAGCGCTCTTTCCTGAGGGGCTTTACGGCGATGAGGTCGAGCGACGATACCGCGCCATCCCTTGCAAAACGGTTATGGGCACGGTGCTGCTTGACGGCTATCGCTGTGATACGGCGAAGGTTTTTTATGAGGATAAAAAGCTATTGCTTAATTCTCCGATACTTGCGGTCTCAAAGGAAAAAATAAGTGATGCCGATGCCATAATTAACCCCGATACGATACAGTGATTTTAGGAGTGGATAAAGGTGTTTTTAAAAGCATTAATATATAAAATTTTTCTGCGTTTTCGGCTTGGGCGTGAGCTTCATTACATAAACGGTCCTGAAACGCTGCCGCCACCGCTTGAAACCGAGGAGGAGCACCAGCTCTTACGCGAGCCGACCGAAGCAAACAAAAACAAGTTGATAATCCATAATTTGCGGCTTGTGGTTTACATTGCGCGCAAGTTTGACACCGCTGCCGCCGGCATTGAGGACCTGATTTCTATAGGCACAATCGGGCTTATAAAGGCGGTCAACACTTTCTGCCTTGATAAAAATATTAAGCTTGCCACCTATGCTTCGAGATGTATTGAAAACGCAATTTTAATGTATCTGCGCAAGTGCGCCAACAAGCGAAACGAGATTTCTATTGATGAGCCGCTCAATACCGATTGGGATGGGAATGAGCTGCTTTTGTCCGATGTTCTCGGCAGCGACGGTGACGAGGTTGGCCGAGAAATTGAGCAGGAGGATGAAAGATATTTACTCTTGGGCTTTGTCGATAAGCTTCCGCCGCGCGAAAAGCAGATAATGGAAATGCGGTTCGGTATGAACGGCTACAGTGAATATACGCAAAAGCAGGTTGCCGATACGCTCGGTATTTCGCAATCTTATATTTCAAGACTTGAAAAGCGAATAATATTAAAGCTTAAAAAACAGATTGAAAAAGCAGGATAAATCGTTTAAAATGTTAATGGTGATATGATTTATGCCGTTAATACTCTATCTTATAGTTATCAATCTAATTTCCGCAATTATCTGCATTACCGATAAACGCCGAGCAATAAAGGGCTTATGGCGCATAAGCGAAAAAACGTTTT
Source organism: Acutalibacteraceae bacterium (assembly GCA_045589375.1). GTDB lineage: Bacteria > Bacillota > Clostridia > Oscillospirales > Acutalibacteraceae > UBA737. Next base: position 6,428 of record JAZNOY010000017.1, read on the forward strand.
TCCTACTCGCTTTATTTGGTGGAGGGGTAGGGCTTTATATAACGATGAGGGCTATTCATCATAAAACCAATCACAAGCGTTTTATGATTGGAATTCCCATCATTATAATTTTACAAATAGTCGTGATTGTTTATATAACGGTTGACAATGTGCTGTTATGGTGGTAAAATAATTTTGTCTTCGGGGCGAGGTGTGATTCCTCACCGGCGGTTAAAGCCCGCGAGCCTAAGTTTAGGTTGATTTGGTGAAATTCCAAAGCCGACGGTTATAGTCCGGATGAAAGAAGAAGGTATTGATATTTTGCGCCCCCATTATTTTTGGGGGCGTTTTATTTTTGGGGGATTAGTTATGAATAAGCCTAATATCAAAAAGCTTTCCGGTGCGGCTATGCTTTGTGCGGTGGCATATCTCTGCGTTTTTATTTTTCGATTTAAGGTTGGCTTTTTAACCTTTGATTTTAAGGATTCGATTTTAGCGGTTATTGGTTTTGTTTACGGGCCCATCTATGCCGTAATTTCTTCGCTGGTTGTGGCACTTATTGAAATGTTCTCGGTGAGCGATACCGGTCCTTATGGATTTATTATGAATTTTCTTGCAAGCGCGGTGTTTTCGGGTGTGTGTGGACTCTTTTACAGAAGCAACAAAACCCTCAAAGGTGCCGTTTTGGGCGCGGTATCAGCAACCGCTTTGATGACCGCTGTTATGATGCTTGCTAACATTTTTATAACCCCCTATTATATGGGCACGACCAAAGCCGAGGTTATAGCGCTTATCCCAACTATGCTGCTGCCGTTTAATCTTGTTAAGGGTGCTATAAATGCGGCGGTTACGATGATTATTTATAAGCCGATTGTAGCAGCACTAAAGCGCGCGAAGCTAATTATAGCAGAGCAGTCGAGCGGCAGGAAAAGGGTATATTTGCCGAGCGTTATAGCATTGGTGGTTATAATTCTCTGCGTTTTGTTTATATTGTTTTATTTAAAGGGAAGCTTTGCCTTATTTTCATAAAATTTGGTATTGACAAGGAATGAATTTAGTATTACAATATTCCTTGCAAATTAAATATAGTCCTTATCAAGAGTGACGGAGGGGACAGGCCCTATGAAGTCCGGCAACCTGATTTAATCAAGGTGCTAAATCCTGCGGATTATCCGAGAGATGAGGTTTTTACACCGCTTCCCTTGGGGAGCGGTTTATTTTATTTAGGGGAGAAAAATATGTCGAAAATTTTATTTACATCTGAATCGGTAACAGAGGGACATCCCGATAAGGTATGCGACCAAATTTCCGATGCGATACTTGATGAAATGCTCAAAGGGGACGAGCTTTCTCGCGTTGCCTGCGAAACCTTCTGCACCACAGGTATAGTTAATGTTATGGGTGAGATAACATCGAATTCAAGCGTTGATATACCTGCCGTTGTGCGCGAGGTGCTTTGTGATATCGGTTATGACAGCGATGAAGCAGGCTTCAACGGAAAAACCTGCAAGATTGTGACTATTCTTGATAAGCAATCAGCCGATATAGCACTTGGAGTTGACAATTCGCTTGAATTAAAGAACGGCGAGAACGACAGCTATAATCTGCACGGTGCAGGCGACCAAGGAATGATGTTTGGATATGCCTCGGATGAAACCGAGGAGCTTATGCCGCTCCCGATTTCGCTCGCGCATAAGCTATCGTATCGTCTGGCTTCAGTTCGCAAATCGGGTGAGCTAAAATATCTTCGTCCTGATGGCAAAACTCAGGTGACGGTTGAATATAATGATGGTGTGCCAACAAGGGTTGATGCGGTGGTTGTATCAACTCAACATTCTGCCGATATTGATTTAGAGGTTCTGCGTGCTGATATTTTAGAGCGTGTTATAAAGCCGATTATTCCAAGCGAGCTGCTTGACGAAAACACAAAATATTATATCAATCCCACGGGCAGATTTGTAATAGGCGGGCCCCAGGGTGATACGGGACTTACAGGCAGAAAAATAATCGTTGATACCTATGGCGGTATGGCTCGCCACGGCGGCGGTGCGTTTTCGGGTAAGGACCCCACTAAAGTTGACAGAAGTGCCGCTTATGCCGCAAGATATGTTGCTAAAAATATAGTAGCAGCAGGGCTCGCCCATAAATGTGAGGTGCAGATAGCCTATGCAATCGGTGTTGCAAAGCCGGTTTCGATTATGGTTGACACCTTCTCGACAGGAATTTGCAGTGATGAGAAAATCGCCGAGGTGGTAAATCAAGTTTTCGATTTGCGCCCTGCCGCTATTATTGATAATCTTAAGCTTCGCCGTGCGATTTACAGAAAGACATCTAATTACGGTCATTTAGGCCGCGAGGATGCCGATTTCACTTGGGAAAAGACCGATAAAGCAGAAATGCTCAAGCAGATAGTGCTGGGAGAATAAAATGTTTAAAATCTTAAAGAAAAAGCAACTTAATTCGGCGGTAACGCTGTTATGCCTTGAGGCGCCGTTCATTGCCCGCAAGGTGATGCCCGGCCAGTTTGTGATGGTGATGGTGGATGAAAAGGGCGAGCGCATACCGCTTACCGTATCCGATTTCGACCGCGAGCAAGGCACCGTTACTATAGTGGTGCAGGCGGTGGGCTATACCACTCGAAAGCTTGTAGCACTCAATGAGGGCGATAGCATTTCAAATCTTGTGGGACCGCTTGGTGTGCCCACGGAATTTGGTAATCCAAAGCGCGCAATAGTGATAGGCGGTGGTGTGGGCTGTGCAATAGCTTATCCGCAGGCCAAGGCACTTTATAATATGGGCGTTGATACTACCGTTATCGCGGGCTTTCGCTCAAAGGATATAGTTATTTTAGAGGACGAAATGCAAAAAGTAAGCAATAGCCTTTATATTACCACCGATGATGGCAGTTATGGCGAGAAGGGCTTTGTTACCGATGTTTTGAATAGACTGATTAGTGAGCGCGACTATGATTTGGTAATTGCAATAGGCCCGCTTCCTATGATGAAATTTGTGGCCGAAGCTACGAAAGAAAAGAATATTAAAACCATAGTGAGTCTTAACCCCATTATGATAGATGGCACGGGAATGTGCGGTGGCTGCCGCGTCAATGTTGGCGGCCAAATCAAGTTTGCCTGTGTAGACGGCCCCGATTTTGACGGCCATAAGGTGAATTTTGATGAGCTTATGCGCCGCAATAGCTTCTACCGCGAGGAAGAAGCGCACGCTTGCAGATTGGAGGCGAGCGCAAATGGCTGATATGTCACTTTTAAAGGTTAAAATGCCCGAGCAAGAGCCACTTGTTCGCAATAAGAATTTTGGCGAGGTAGCGCTTGGATACACACCCGAAATGGCGCGGGCAGAAGCGGCTCGTTGCCTTAACTGCAAGAATAAGCCCTGTGTGAGCGGTTGTCCCGTTAATGTTAAAATTCCCGAATTTATAAAAAAGGTTGCCGAGGGCGATTTTAAAGCCGCGTATGAAATAATCAATGAAACCAACGCGCTCCCTGCCGTTTGCGGCAGAGTTTGCCCTCAAGAATCGCAATGCGAGGGTAAATGCGTGCGCGCGATTAAGGGTGAAAGCGTGGCAATTGGCAGACTTGAACGCTTCGTTGCCGATTATTACCGCGAAAACCATGAATTTTCGGCGCCTAAAATCACAAAGCTTAACAAAAAAGTCGCCGTTATCGGTGCAGGCCCTTCGGGACTAACCTGTGCGGGTGATTTGGCAAAGCTTGGATATGATGTGACTATTTTTGAGGCGTTTCATACCGCGGGCGGAGTTTTGGTTTACGGTATTCCCGAGTTTAGACTCCCTAAAAGCATCGTTAAAAGCGAGATTGAAAACCTAAAGACCTTGGGCGTTAAAATTATGACCGATATGGTCATCGGCAAGGTGCTCTCGGTCGAGGAAATAATGGAGATGGGCTTTGAGGCGGTGTTTATCGGCTCGGGTGCAGGTCTTCCAATGTTTTTGGGAATTGAAGGCGAAGGTGCAGTAGGCGTTTATTCGGCAAATGAATTTTTAACTCGAATAAATCTTATGAAGGCATATCTTCCCGACTATGATACTCCTATTAAGCGCTCTGCCTCGGTAGCGGTTGTTGGCGGCGGAAATGTTGCGATGGACGCGGCTCGTTCTGCAAAGCGCTTGGGGGCTAAAAACGTTTATATAATTTATCGCCGCGGCGAAGAGGAAATGCCGGCGAGAAAAGAGGAAATTCATCACGCCAAGGAAGAGGAGATAGAATTTAAGCTCCTTTGCAATCCCGTTAGAATTTTATCGGATGATAGCGGCAAGGTTTGCGGAATAGAATGTGTTAAAATGCAGCTTGGCGAGCCCGATGCTTCGGGCCGTCGCAGACCTGTAGTGATTGAAAATTCCGAGTTTATAATAGATGTTGATTCGGTTATAATGGCAATAGGAACCTCACCGAATCCGCTTATTCGAAGCACCACAAAGGGACTTGAAACTAATCGTTGGGGTTGTCTTGTGGTGGATGAGAATATGAAAACCACAAAGCAGGGCGTTTATGCAGGCGGTGACGCCGTAACGGGTGCCGCAACGGTTATACTTGCAATGGGAGCCGGCAAAACGGCTGCCGAGTCGATAGATGAATATCTCAAAAATAAATAACAGGAGAAAACAGATGAGTGATTATAAGATTGAAACTAAATGTGTTCAGGGCGGATATACTCCCGGCAACGGTGAGCCCCGCCAAATTCCGATAATTCAAAGCACTACCTTTAAGTATGCAACAAGCGAGGATATGGGAAAGCTTTTCGATTTGGAAAGCTCGGGATATTTTTATACCCGCCTTCAAAACCCGACCAATGATTCGGTTGCCGCTAAAATTTGCGATATGGAGGGCGGCAGTGCCGCTATGCTTACCTCATCAGGTCAAGCGGCCTCTTTCTATTCAATATTTAATATTGCTTCTTGCGGGGACCATATTGTGTCGTCCTCCTCAATTTACGGCGGAACCTTTAACCTTTTTGCCGTGACGATGAAGCGTATGGGTATTGATTTTACCTTTGTTTCTCCCGATTGCACCGAGGAGGAGCTTAATGCCGCATTCCGTGATAATACTAAGGCGGTATTCGGCGAGACTATTGCAAATCCTGCGCTTACCGTGCTGGATATTGAGAAGTTCGCTAAATGCGCCCACGCGCACGGCGTGCCGCTTATTATTGATAACACCTTTGCAACCCCTGTTAACTGCCGTCCGTTTGAGTGGGGCGCAGATATTGTTACCCATTCAACAACCAAATATATGGACGGTCACGGCGCCGCTGTTGGCGGTTGTATTGTTGATTCGGGCAAATTTGATTGGACTCGCTATCCCGATAAATTCCCCGGTCTTTGCACCCCCGATGAGAGCTATCACGGAGTTACCTATACCGAGAGATTTGGACTTGAGGGAGCCTTCATAACAAAGGCTACGGCTCAGCTTATGCGCGATTTCGGCTCAATTCAATCCCCGCAGAACGCCTTTATTTTGAATTTAGGTCTTGAAAGCCTGCATGTTAGAATAAAAAGACACTGCGAGAATGCGCAGAGGGTTGCAGAGTTTTTAGAATCTGATGAGCGTATCGCTTGGGTAACATATCCGGGACTTAAGGGCGATAAATATTATTCTCTTGCTCAAAAATATTTGCCGAACGGCTCCTGCGGTGTTGTAAGCTTTGGCATAAAGGGCGGCAGAGCGGCCGCAGAAAGCTTTATGAAGGGGCTTAAAATCGCCGCTATTGAAACCCACGTTGCTGATGCGAGAACCTGTTGCTTGCACCCCGCAAGTGCAACTCACAGGCAGATGAGCGATGAGGAATTGGCTGCTGCAGGCGTTTCGCCCGACCTTGTTCGTTTTTCCTGCGGTCTTGAAAGCAGCGATGATTTGATTGCTGATATTAAGCAGGCGCTTGATAATATGTAAAACGGAGGTGGCGTAATGCCGATTAAAATACCGAATGACCTTCCTGCCGTGAAAACACTTGCGGATGAGAATATCTTTGTTATGACCGAAAAGCGCGCCATAACTCAGGATATAAGACCGCTTAAAATATTACTTCTCAATCTAATGCCTAAAAAGATTGAAACCGAAACTCAGCTTTCAAGATTGCTTGGAAACTCGCCTTTACAGGTGGATTTAGAGCTCATTCACACTAAAAGCCATCTTTCAAAAAACACTTCGGCAGAGCATTTATTTACCTTCTATAAAACCTTTGAGGATGTAAAGCATCAAAATTTCGATGGTATGATTATAACAGGTGCACCGGTTGAAATGCTCGAATTTAATGAGGTTGAATATTGGGATGAACTTTGTGAGATTATGGAGTGGACTAAAACCCATGTTCACAGCACACTTCATATATGCTGGGGCGCTCAGGCAGGTCTATACTATCATTACGGAATAGGCAAGCAAATTTTAGATAAAAAGCTTTTCGGAATTTTTCCGCACAAGGCTGACTATAAGCAATCTATTTTGTTTAGAGGCTTTGATGATGAGTTTATGGTGCCGCAATCGCGCCATACAACCATTAAAACCGAGGATGTAAAAAAGGTTAAGGAGCTTAAAATCCTTTCCTCATCAGAGGAATGCGGAGTATACGCTGTTGCCACAAAGGGCGGCAAGCAGATTTTCATAACAGGACACAGCGAATATGATGCCGACACGCTCAAAAATGAATATCTGCGTGATAAGAATGCAGGGCTTCCAATTGAAATACCTAAAAATTATTTCAAGGATGATAATCCCGATAATCCGCCCAAGGTTACCTGGCGTTCTCACGCGAATTTGCTTTTTACAAATTGGCTTAACTATTTTGTATACCAAACAACGCCTTATGACATTAAGGAAATAAGGTAAAATAAAAAAGCACATAGCATTCTGCTGAAAGCTATGTGCTTTAATTTATTTTGTGGGGATATCGGCATATAAGACGCCGACCACGAGATAGCGTTGGTAATCCTTTGAGGTGCAGGTGCTCAGCGTGATTATTTTATCCTCGGTATCAGCAGAAATGCCCGCACGAACATTTTTCACAAGAGATTTTGGGGAGAGACATTCCTCTAAAAACTGTGAATAGCCCTCCTCGGTATGAAAATTAAAGGAATTTATGATATGGCGGTCATCATATATGAATGCCGAGAGGATTTTATAATGCAGTATATGACCGGGGGTATAAACATAAATGTTTTCATTCTCATCAAAGAAGGTTTTACCTCTAAATCGCTTTAGTGTGCCAAACATTGTTCCGTTTAGCATATTGTGGCCGTAAATGAGGGTGTTGGGGTCGGAAAAATCTGCAGAGTTGACTTGCTGGATATAAATCGCACCCGTGCGCTTTTCCTCGTGCAGCCAGTCGTGATTAAGATAAAAATCCTCTTGCGTTTCTATACCGCTTCGCAAAATGGGATAGTCGATTATAGTGCCGTCTACCTTTATCCAAGCACAGACCTCAGGATTTTCCTCTTGAATGGATTTGAAATCTATGGGATTATCAGCCAAATTTTCAACCACCGGAGTTGATACGGGGTTTTTGTATTCGCCAAACTCCTCTTTTTCAGGCCACAAATAATATAAAATCGTTAAAATTGCTGCCACCAAAACGAGAAAAGCTCCTACGAACACTAAAATCCAAGCTGTTTTTTTACCTTTGTTCGTTTTCTCCATAAATATTACCCTTGATATTTATTGTTGGCCTTGATTTCCCGGGCACCGCCCATATAAGGTCTCAAAGCCTCGGGAATCTTAACGCTATAGTATTCACCATCAAAGCAGAGATTGTTTTCGAGGAAGGCAATCAGCATACGAGGCGGTGCAACAACGGTGTTATTAAGGGTATGAGCAAGGTATTTTTTACCGTCCTCACCCTTAACCTTAATTCCGAGGCGACGCGCCTGAGCGTCACCGAGATTGGAGCAGGAGCAAACCTCAAAATATTTCTTCTGCTTGGGACTCCAAGCCTCAACATCATAGGATTTAACCTTGAGGTCGGCAAGGTCACCCGTGCAGCATTCAAGCGTTCTAACGGGGATATCGAGGCTTCTAAAGAGCTCAACAGAATAGCTCCACATTTTATTAAACCATTCCATACTCTCTTCGGGCTTGCATATAACAATCATTTCCTGCTTCTCAAATTGATGAATACGGTAAATACCGCGTTCCTCAATTCCGTGAGCGCCCTTTTCCTTTCTAAAGCAGGGGGAATAGCTTGTAAGGGTGAGCGGGAGCTTCTCTTCGGCGGTTATGGTATCGATGAATTTTCCTATCATAGAGTGTTCAGAGGTGCCTATGAGATAAAGGTCCTCAGCCTCGATTTTATACATCATTGCATCCATTTCCTCAAAGCTCATAACGCCTGTTACGACATTGCTTCTAATCATAAAGGGCGGGATACAGTAGGTAAAGCCCTTATCAATCATAAAATCACGGGCATAGGCAGTAACTGCCGAATGAAGACGGGCAATATTACCCATAAGATAATAGAAGCCCTCACCTGCAACACGGCCTGCGGCCTCCTTATCAATACCGTCGAACAAAGCCATAATATCGGTATGATAGGGGATTTCAAAATCGGGATTGGTTTGCGCACCGAACTGCTCTACCTCAACATTTTCGCTATCATCGCGGCCAACAGGAACGCTATCGTCAACAATGTTCGGGATTTTCATTTGAATTTCACGAACGCGAGCGGTCAATTCGTTTTCAAGAGCTTCAAGCTTTTTAAGCTCCTCTGCCTGCTCGGTAACGAGGCGTTTTGTTGCCTCGGCCTCCTCGCGCTGACCTTTTGCCATAAGTGCGCCGATTTGCTTACTTATTTTGTTTCGGTTGGCACGAAGCTCGTTTGCGCGGTTATTGGCGGCGCACTTTTCGCCGTAAAGACTGATAAGCTCATCAACAAGCGGAAGCTTATCATCCTTAAACTTCTTTTTTATATTTCCTTTTACTATTTCGGGGTTTTCACAAATAAATTTAATATCAAGCATTTTTTACGGCCTCCGTAGCAATATTCTCACAAAATACAGTATATCACATATAATCATCACTGTCAAAGGAATTGAAACGATTTTTTAGCACAAAATATCAAGGGGTGATTATATGAAGAAAAAAGATAAAATAGATGAAACGCCTTCGGTTTTGGTGTCATCAGGTCAGCCGGATACCGCACTTGAAATAATTAACAAATACGGCACATATAATATTCAGCCTACGGCAGATACCGATAATGATTTTCCGAAAATCGCACAGGGACTTCCTAAAGAGGAAAACAGAAAAATGGTCGATAAAGATTAAAACAACCCGCACTAAATTGTGCGGGTTGTTTTAAAAACGAGTCGGCCTGTAAGCCGAGTTCTGTCAAGCACGGTTATCTATCTCGACAAAAGGTCGCCCTTTTGCTCAAGCCGCTTTTCGTGGCACATCGGGCAGATGTATAGCCACAGTCAGCGTTGCTCCGAATAGGGTTTACAGGACCTTCACGTCTCCGTGAGGTCGGTGAGCTCTTACCTCGCCTTTCCACCCTTACCGAATAAACGGCGGTATATCTCTGTTGCACTTTCCCTAAGGTCACCCTCGGCAGCCGTTAGCTGCTATTCTGCCCTATGGGGCTCGGACTTTCCTCACATAAAAATTATGCGCAACCGTGTAGCCGACTCATCGCATAAACTATACCATAAAAAAACGGTTGTGTCAAAGGGGTAAATATAGGAATAGTATGGAACAAGGAAAATTTCGGTGATTTTTTGGGGGTAATTATGCAAAATTTATCAGAAAAATATTTTTTGGCCGCAAATTCCTGCGAGGGCTTTATATCATATTTTGGTGAAAGCTATTTGTGTGACGGCGCTTGGCGCTGTTACATAATAAAAGGAGGTCCCGGGACGGGAAAATCCTCTTTTATGAAATATGTCGCACTCAAGGCAAGCGAGCGCGGCTTTAAGGCAATTTTATGTCCCTGCTCGTCCGACCCGAATTCGCTCGATGGGGTTATAATTCCATCACTTAAAACGGTTCTGCTTGACGGCACGGCGCCGCACATAGTTGAGCCTAAATTCGCGGGTGTTTGCGAAGAAATAATCAATTTAGGTGAGTTTTGGGACAATAAAAAGCTTCACGAAAACAGCCAACAGATAATTGCTGTATCAAAGGAAAACAAGGCGTTTCATAAAACGGCTTCTCGGTATCTTGCGGCTTGCGGTGAGATACTCAAAGACAACCTAAAGTTAGCACGAGGCTTTACAAACACCCATAGGGTTGAAGCCTTTGCGCATAAAATTGCTCAAAGGTATATACCGCAAAAAAGCGGAAAAGAGCAACCTTTTGAGTTTACGAGATTTTTAACGGGGACTACGCCGCTTGGAATAGTCAGCTACCCTAAAAGCATCACGGAAAACCAAAAAATCGCCGTTATCATTGAGGATAAATACGGTGCTGTGGCCGCGGAGTTTATGTCAACAATTCGTGCGCTTGCGCTTTCGGCGGGATACGGGATTATGACAATCAGAAATCCATTATTGCCGAGTGAAATTATCGACCATATCGTAATACCCGAATTATCGATTGCCTTTGTGAGCGAAAACGAATATATATCCTTTGAAAGCGATGTTCGCCGCGTTCACGCGCGCAGATTTTCCGATGTAAGCGCTATGCACGCGCTTAGGGCAAGAATGTTATTCGGCCGCAAAATCTCCCGCGAGCTATTGCTTTCGGTTTCAAAAAATTTAAGTCATGCGAAACTAATTCATGATGAGCTTGAAAAGTATTATATTGAAGCGATGGATTTTAAGGCATTGACTGAATTTGCACAGAACAAAACGAAGGAAATATTAAATTAATACCCGTCGTTTTATATTACATTGACTCCTCGAGAGAAAAGCTTTTGATTTATAATATATTCAGCCGCTGAAATTATTGCATAAACGATAATCATAAGAATTGCTAACGCTTTAAAGCCTTCAGGTGATACGGCGTTAGAATTGAAAATAATGCTCTTTATGCCTTGATTGAAGGGGGAAACCGCCACTGCGGCAGCAACTGCAATTGCCTGTGTGATGAGGTAAGTGACAAGGCCGAAAACAATAGAAAAGAGGGTTTTATAATTTTCAAGGCGATGTCCTAATATGATTCCGCAAAAGCCGCATTGCAAGGCGCTGAAAAACTCCAAAAAGAGCAAAACCGAAAGCAACAGGATTATTTCTCCTATGCTTATGCCGAGAAACTCAGAAACGGGGAAAAGAAGCTTCTTTATCAGCTCAAGGTTTTCTTTATTGTAATACGCTGTGAGCACAGCCCCAACAATAACTATGATACTGCAAAACAAGGTGAGCAGAGAGGTTAGAGTTTTTGCTGCGAGGTGGGTTGAGCGCTTTACGGGCAGGGTATGCAGAAGATATGATTCATCGCCATACATACTTTGCTTAAAGAAAACCCAGACAGGAAGAAGGTTATTGATTATTATATTGATAATCATTGAGATTGTTACGCCCGAACAGATATGCGCTAAAATGTTTACAAAAAGTGAGTTTTCTACACTGAATAAAATTCTTGCAAGCAGGGCGAAAAACAAAGCCAAACTATAAAAGATGCCAAGAACCTTAAACAAAGGCTTTGCCTCGTATTTGATTAATTTTGTTAACATCTGAACATCCTCCTGAATATCTCGTCAATTGATGTGCCTTCGCGTTCGCGAAGCGTATCGCAGCTTTCTGCAAGTATAATTTTTCCGTCATCGATAAATATTACTTCGTCTAAAATTCTTTCTACATCGGCTATTAAATGCGTTGATATTATGATGCTCGCGTCCTCGGCAAAATTTGATATAATTGTATCTAAAACATAGTCGCGTGTGGCGGGGTCAACTCCGCCCAGCGGCTCATCGAGGATATAAAGCTGTGCGCGGCGGCTCATAACCAAAACCAGTTGCACCTTTTCCTGCATGCCCTTACTCATTTTGTTAAGCTTTTGGTTAATATCAAGGCCTAAATCACACAGCAGGCGCTCCGCCTTCTCGCTATCAAAGTTATCATAAAAATCGGAAAAGTATTTAATAACGCTCTTAACAGTCATTGATTTATTGAGGTAGGTGTGCTCAGGCAGGTAAGAAACAATTTTTTTGCTTTCGGGGCCTATCGGCTTGGAATTAACTAAAATTTCGCCCTCGGTTGCTACCAAAAGGTCGTTTATTAGCTTTATAAGCGTGCTTTTTCCTGCGCCGTTTCTGCCGAGCAGGCCTATGATTTTACCACGCGGAATTTTAAGATTGATATTTTTAAGAACGCTTTTTTCGCCAAAGCATTTACTTAAGTTTTTGCATTCTAACAGTTCCATATTTATTTCCTCTCTTGTAAAAATTTAATTGTATCGTCATAGGTTATGCCGATATTTTGCATCTGCTTTAAAAATGCATCGGACAAGGCTTTTGCATAATTTTTACGGCATTCATTTATAAGCGAGATATCGGTTGTAACAAATTTGCCGTTTGTGCGCTCGGTATATATAAGCCCTTCGGCTTCAAGCTCTGTGAGCGCGCGTTGCATTGTGTTTGGGTTTACCTTTGTGATTAGGGCAAGCTCTCTGACCGAGGGGAGTCGCGCTCCAACCGAAAGCTCGCCCGAAATGATTTTGATTTTAAGTTGATTGGCAAGCTGGATATAAATCGGTATATTATTATCAAAAATGAAATCCACCGCGTTCACCTCACTGTATTAAATGACCAATACAATGATACAATGCTCAAAACAATTTGTCAAGAGAATTTTCAAAAAACTTGCGTTAGTAATTTTTGTATGGTATACTTATTAAATAATCGGGGGTGTAGCTCAGTTGGGAGAGCGTGCGGTTCGCATCCGCAAGGTCGAGAGTTCGAACCTCTTCATCTCCACCAGTCGAGAGCCTCGACACGCAATTCGCGTAGTTGAGGTTCTTCTTTTTTTATTTAATTTTGCTGTAAAGAAAAAAACTTGACAGGCAAGAATGTATGTGCTATAATATCGTCTGTAAAGAAAAAAACTTTACAAGCAGGAGGCGGAAATATGGGAAAAGATTTATATATTTGCGCTTTACTTGATGTTTACGGTGAGTTTTTGAGCGAGAAGCAGAGAGCGCTTGCCGAGCATTATTATAATGAGGATTTATCGCTTGGTGAAATCTCCGAAAATGAGGGGATAACGCGGCAGGGTGTGCGCGACCTTATCAAGCGAGCGGAGCTTCAGCTTAAAAGATACGAAGAGAAATGCGGTTATTGCAAAAAGTTTTTAGAGCTTAAGGCTATTAGCGAAAAATTACGCGAGGATGACCGCCAAGATATTAAGAAGGCTATAGAGATTATAGAAAGCCTTTAATTTAACGAAGGGAGCACAAGGCGATGGCATTTGATAATCTTTCCGATAAGATTGCGGGCGTTTTTAAAAAGCTACGCAATAAGGGAAGACTTACCGAAACAGATGTTAAGGAAGCCATGCGTGAAGTGCGCCTGGCGTTACTTGAGGCTGATGTAAACTATAAGGTGGCCAAGGATTTCACCAACGGCGTGGCCGAAAAGTGCATCGGCGCTAATGTTATGGAAAGCCTAACAGCTCCTCAAATGGTTGTTAAAATAGTAAAAGAGGAACTAACGGCCTTAATGGGCAACGAACAAGCAAGACTTAAAACGGCATCGAAAATACCAACCGTTATTATGATGTGTGGTTTGCAGGGCTCGGGTAAAACAACCCATAGTGCCAAGCTTGCAAAGCATTTAAAGGCTAAAGGTCATCGCCCGTTGCTTGTTGCCTGCGATATATATCGTCCTGCTGCAATTGAGCAATTAAAGGTGGTCGGTGCCGCGGTTGAAGCTCCTGTTTTTGAAATGGGCACCGAAAAGCCTGAGAAGATTGCCGTAGAGGCAATCAAAAAGGCGCGCGATTACGGCTACGACTATGTGATTTTAGATACGGCAGGCCGTCTTCATATTGATGAAGAGCTTATGGATGAGCTTCGCCGTATAACCGAAGCGGTAGAGGTCAACAACATTCTTTTGGTTGTGGATGCTATGGTCGGTCAGGATGCCGTTAATATTGCAAAGGCGTTTAACGAAATCCTTGAGATTGATGGCATTATACTAACAAAGCTTGATGGTGATACCCGCGGCGGTGCCGCTTTATCGGTTAAGGCGGTAACGGGCAAGCCTATTATGTTTGCGGGCGTAGGCGAAAAGCTTGATGAGCTTGAGGAATTCCACCCCGAGCGAATGGCATCAAGAATTCTCGGTATGGGCGATGTGCTTTCCCTTATCGAAAAGGTTGAAAATGAAATAGATGCCAAAAAGGCTGAGGAAACTGCAAAGAGGCTTCAGGAAAACAAATTTGATATGAACGATTTGCTTGAGCAATTCTCTCAGATAAAAAAGATGGGCAGTATAAAGAGCGTGCTTTCAATGCTTCCCGGTATGGAAAAGCAGGTGCGCGATGCCGATATTGATGACCGCCAAATGCTTCGCGTTGAGGCGATTATCAAGTCTATGACCAAAAAAGAACGCGCTAACCCTGATATACTCAATGCTTCGCGCCGCAGGAGAATTGCGGCAGGCTGTGGACTAACCGTTGAGGATGTTAACCGCTTAATTAAGCAATATGAGCAGATGAAAAAGATGTTCAAGCAGTTTAATTCAAAAGGCGCAAAGCGCAAAATGATGCGCGGGATAAATCCCCAAGGCTTTGGTTTTTAAGAGTGTAACTCTTTGAAATATTAATTTTTTATGGAGGTGTAGTTTAGATGGCAGTTAAAATCAGACTTCGCAGAATCGGTGCTAAAAAGGCTCCTTTTTACCGTGTTGTAGTTGCTGATTCCAGATATCCGCGTGATGGTCGTTTTATCGAGGAAATCGGTTATTATGACCCCACAAAAGAACCGGCTGATGTTAAGATTGACGCTGAAAAGGCTAAAAAGTGGATTGGTAACGGCGCTCAGCCTACCGATACCGTTAAGGCTCTTCTTAAGAAGAACGGCGTGCTCTAATTTTTAGGAGAAAAATTATGAAAGAACTTCTTATTGCTATTGCAGCAGGTCTTGTAGAGGAGCCTGAAGCAGTAACAGCTACTGTTGATGAGCCCAATGAAGAGGGCGTTATAGTTTATCATCTGCATGTTGCAGAAAATGATATGGGCAGAGTAATCGGCAAGCAGGGCAGAATAGCCAAGGCTATTCGCACCGTTATGCGCGCGGCTGCCAACCGTAACGACCAAAAGATTGCGGTTGAAATCGACTGATTTTAGGTTATACCCCCGGCAACTCGGGGGTATTTATACTATTTATGAAGTGAAGGAATTATGAGAAAAGAATTTTTAGAAGCGGGAAAAATCGTTGGAACTCACGGTATTCGCGGTATGGTTAGAATTAAGCCTTGGTCGGATAACGGCGAGTTTCTTGAAGGCTTTAAAACGCTTTATCTAAATGAGGGCGAGAGCCAACTTAAAATTCAAAAAATCCAACCTCACGGTAATGTGGTCATAGCCGCAATCGAGGGGGTTGATTCAATAGAGGCCGCAGAAAAACTGCGCGATAAGGTTATATATATTAAGCGCGCCGATGCCAAAATCCCCGAGGGCAGATATTTTATAAGCGAGCTCATCGGCAGCCGCGTTTTCGATTTTGAAAGTGGCAGGCAGCTTGGTATATTATCCGATGTATCTGCAACGGGTGCCAACGATGTTTGGCATATTGAAAATGAGGGTAAGGAATATCTCGTTCCTGCAGTTGATGAGGTTATAAACGAGGTAGATATTGATAGCGAAACGATTAAAATTACGGCGCTAAAGGGGATATTTGACGATGAGAATTGATATTATGACGCTTTTCCCCGAGATGTGCGAGCGGGTGCTTGATGAAAGCATCATAGGCCGCGCGCGCAAGGCGGGTAAGGTGGAGCTTGGCTGCATTGATATTCGCAATTTTGCGGGCAACAAGCATAATAAGGTTGACGATATGCCGTATGGCGGCGGTATGGGTATGGTTATGGCGGCGGCGCCAATTTATGATTGCTATAAGAGCCTATATGCCGAGGGCGAGGAGAAGCCGCACCTTATATATCTTTCTCCAAAGGGCAAAACGCTCACCCAAAAGCGCGTGGTTGAACTATCAAAAAAGGATAGAATAGTGCTGCTTTGCGGGCATTATGAGGGTGTTGATGAGCGCGTTTTAGAGGAGATTGTTGACGAGCAGATTTCGGTTGGCGATTATGTTGTAACAGGCGGGGAGCTGCCGGCGCTTATACTCACCGATGCGGTCTGCAGAATGTTACCGGGTGTTTTATCCGATGAGCTTTGCTTTGAAGAGGAAAGCCATTTTAGCGGGCTTCTTGAATATCCGCAGTATACTCGACCTGCCGTATGGCGCGAAAGGGAAGTGCCGGCCGTGTTGCTTTCGGGCAATCACGCCGAGATAGACAAGTGGAGGCGCCAAAAATCGCTTGAAATCACGCGCGAAAAGCGCCCCGAAATGTTTGATAAAATTGAGCTTGATAAGCAAGACAAAAAGCTTTTAGGTATAGATATAAAAAAATGAGGTTGCATAGCAACCTCATTTTTTTGTATTAACCTTTTTTCATTCGGATAAGAACAACGCGGCATTGGCCTTCGTGATTATTTATAAGCTCATAATCACCGAAATCGGCGGGTATTGCTGCCGCTTGCAAATAATCAATTGTGGTTTCAAGGCTTGGGTCCTTGAGCGAACGAATTGTTATATTTTGACCTATTTCCAAGGTCATAGCGTGGAGGAATTTGCCCTCGGTGCTATATTTTGCGTGCTCGTTAAAGGTTATTCTCTCGATATGGAAGGGCATTTCGGGCAGAGTGGAGAACTGCTCAACGAAATAATCGGGAGTCCATTTCATAACCTTTGGCTTTGCGCGAAGATGGTCCTTAACCCAGCTTTCTCTTCTTGCACGGTCAATATTAAAGCCGTGACGCGCTTGGATATTACTCGGCTTTGCTGTCATAGTCTTGGTGTTATCGTCCCAAGTGTTTCTGCCGAAATCGTGCATAAAGAAGGAATATTCGCAGGTGGTGGTGTTAACATTGGTGTCCATCTCGAGCACCATCTGTCTGCCGCCATGGCCGTGGGTAGTTCCGGGCGGAATTAAGAACAAATCTCCGGGAGCGGTTTCCCAAATCTTTACATAATCGCGCCAATCGGGTATATAGTCCTTATTATCTGCCGCCTTAAAGCATTTTTCCTGCCATTCATCGAGATTGGCATCGTCCTTAAAGCCCATAACGGTAGCAGAGTTTTCATAAGCCTCCAATATATAGTAGGTTTCATATCTGCCGAACTGTTCATTAAAGGTGCGGCGGGCATACTCGGTTGAAGGATGGTTGTGCTGGGGCATTGCGGTGCGCTCCATCGGCACATTGGGGTCCTCAAAATATCCATCATCAATAGCAACGAGGAGTGGCCACCACTTAGGCACCTCGGTATCCCAATAGTTGCCAACAAAGCGGTTACCAAATTGCAAGAGGTTCACTGAGGGAAGTCTTATCTGCTTTTTGCCTATATCGATTATCATATCGAGCTTCGGTGAGGAAATAGTGTTCCAAGCGCTGTTTGAAAGACCGGGGACATCCCAAAGCTGTTTAAAGCGGTAAGCACCCCAAGCACCCGGCATAAATATTTTAACCTGCTTAACGGGGTAATCAAGAACGCGGTTAATAATGGTGCAATAAGCGTCCTTTGTGATGAGGGTGAGCGCATCGCTTGATACTGCCTCAACATAAAAGTCCATATTATCGAGCATATACCATTTTTGATTGTCAAGAAGATGGAAATCTACATAGTAGAGCTCTTTCCAATAATAATTTGGGTCGGGCTCATTGTAGCCAAAGGGAATAAGGGTGTTATCCCATAAATTCCACATAATAGGGTCCTTGGTCATATCGAAATAGTAGGTGTAATCATATACATCTTTAAGGTCTTTAATGCAGGCGCCCGGCGCATATACGACAACGATTTTCTTTTCGCCGTTTTCCGATTTGAGCGCAGAAAGCTCGGCTTTGAGAGCGCTTGCAGCGTCCATATCAACAATATCCTCTATAACGCCGTCTTGATTTTCCCAACCAAGACTTTGATCATACTCAATAAAGGGGCGTTTATATTCGCGGATAAGCTCCTTCTGTTTGAATATGCGATTGATATGTATAGCTTCGAGCCCAATACCCTTCTTAGCTACACATTCTCTAAGGGATGCGAGAATATTCTGCCAATCGATGCAGTAGTTTCCGTCAAAGCCCAAAAGACAAACATCACGAGTTAATAAAATCTTCTCGGCGCACGCGAGGATTTTTTCGTTTGAAGCCTCGGTTCCGATAAAAACGCTTTCAATGGTTTTTTCGTCCACGGTGATTTTGTTTTCGGCATTTACGGCGTATTCATAGAGCTTTTGCATAACGACACCTCCAAAATTATTTGCCTAAAGTATAACAAAGGAATTTTAAAACATCAATGTATAAAATCGTAATGTTTTTATACTTTTTCGTAATTTAAAAAACGCATACGGCGCATTTTATAGGGGTTGCAATTTTTATTTTGTCTGATATAATAAAAAACAGAGCTTCGTTTTGGAGGGTGTTATGGATTATATAAGCACCGATAATATCAACATAAAATTAGACCGAATAGTTTATAGAAGCCGCGTGCAGACGAGGTATCAAACGAGCGGCCGCGAAAGCAACGGCTTTATATATTATTTGAAGGGCGGACACCTGTTTGATTTCGGTGACCATATTGTTGAAACTAAGAAGGGCGATTTTGTGTATATGCCGTTTGGCAGTGCATATAAAAATAAGCTCCTTGCCGATGATACCGAGTATTTTCAGGTGGATTTTTCACTTTTTCAGCAGGGAAGGGCTTGCTCGTTGTTTGAGGATATTAGAATTATAAGCGCGGAAAAGGCGTCTGATTATTTTTTATTAATTAAGGAAATATATGATTTGTATTCTATGTATAATTCTTCATATAATATATCCTGTATAGGCAACATATGCAAGCTTATAAATATGATAATGCTCGCGAACGAAAGGGCTGAGCTTAAAATCAAGGGCTCTAATACAATTGCCGAAAGCGTGAAATATATTGAGGAGCACTATAACGAGGATACGAGCATTTTCGAGCTTGCAAAAATTTCAAATATTAGCATATCAAATCTCGAAAAAACATTTAAGAAATGCTATAAAACTACACCGATTGCCTATAGAAACTCTATTAGGATAGATGAGGCTAAAAAGCTTATTCTTACGGGCTATTCTATCTCCGAAGCCTCGGAGATGGTGGGTTTTCCGAATTATTATTATTTCTGCAAAATGTTTAAAAAACAGCTCGGCGTTTCCCCCGGAGAGTATAGGAGCCTCAACAAAGGAACATAATCGCAGTAAAACTGATAACATTTTGACCAAATATGACATTAATTTTCCATAATAAATTGGATAAATATTAGAACTTATTAACAAAATGTTGACGATTTCATTTAATGTGGTATAATTATATCAAGAAAATTATTAAAATAACAAATTTCAAGTTGCAAGGAGATTTTGTCCATGTGTGTTAAAGATGTTGTAATTCAAAATCAGGTTGGCCTTCACGCTCGTCCGGCTACTTTTTTCATCCAAAAAGCAAATGAATATAAATCTTCTATTTGGGTTGAAAAGGATGACCGCAAGGTGAATGCAAAAAGCTTGCTCGGCGTTCTTTCACTCGGTATTGTGGGCAACACCAGCATTAAGATTATTGTTGATGGCAGCGATGAGAAGGAAGCTCTTGAAGGCTTGGTTGCTCTCGTTGAATCGGGTTTTGCTGATTAATAAATTTTTCTTTGACTTTTCTGCCTGACTGATGTATAATGTGTCAGTCGGGCAAATGTTTGCTTTTTTGAAGCTACATATAACGAGAAACAATCAAATATCCGGGTGTGGCGCAGCTGGATGCTTGCTCGTCAGGGGTCTTGAGCAAAACACCAAAGTTTATAATCAGAAACAATCAAATATCCGGGTGTGGCGCAGCTGGTAGCGCGCTTGACTGGGGGTCAAGAGGCCGCAGGTTCAAGTCCTGTCACTCGGACCAAAAATCCTCATTCGTAAGAATGGGGATTTTACTTTTTCACTCTTCACTATTCTCTACGCTTT
>JAZNOY010000018.1:0-12192 GCA_045589375.1 Acutalibacteraceae bacterium
CTCTTAACACTATTATATTTCTTGCGGCATTTTTACACTTTATTATTTTTTAAATCCTTGAACTAGCAAGACTTTTATGATATACTTTATTAGTATTAAAGAAGGTGATATGTTTGACAGAGAAGCACGACAGCGGAACGCTTCGCCAGCAGCGACAGGCTCAAAAGGAATTTTTAGAGCTTAAGAAAATGCAACACGGTGAAATTGACGCGGGACCAAAGCCAAGTGATGTTGCAATTGCTCCGAAAACTCTTCGAGAAAAAATAGACAATCTCTGGTTTCACTACAAGAGCTTCATAATCGGTGGTTTATTTTTGGCTATAGCGTTGACGGTTCTAATTACACAATGCGCCACCAAAACCGAATACGATTTAAAGGTTATCGCCTACTGTTATGACCCTATTGGCGATGATGACTGCGAGGCTATAGGCGATTATTTTGAAAAATACTGCGAAGACACAACCGGTGACGGCGAAATTAACATAATGGTTGTTAACTGCAGTTATTCAAAGGAACGAAGCGACCGACAATATATATACTCTATGAACACAAAGGCGCAGGTGCTCTTATCCTCTGATGCTACTGCCCTACTCTTTATCACCGATGACGAATCATACGAGCATATTTCCTCGGTTGCAACGAACGGAAAGCTTTTTGAAGGTGAGCCATTGGCGCTCGATGATGAATTTTACTCCTCGGTTGATACAGATGATTACTACGAGCTTCCCAAAGGGCTTCAACTTTCTTGCAGAATTATTGAAGGAACTGTTATAGAGAACGAAAAGAACATTGACAAATACTACAACCAAGCGCAGAACATTCTAAGTGCTTTATCGAAATAAGCAAAGCTCCCCCTATGAGTTTTTCTCACAGGGGGAGTTATTTTATGAAAAAGTAAACTCGTTATCCTTATAGTCGCAAACGACACTATCGCCGTTTTTAACACTGCCATCAAGGATTTTTTCACTCAAGGCATCTTCAATATCATTTTGAATTTCTCTACGAAGCGGCCGCGCACCATAGGTGGCATCAAAGCCCTTTTCGGCAAGCTTTTCAATAACCGTTTCGGTGAAATCAACCGTGATATTTAGATTTTTAAGTCTTTGCTTAAGGCTACCAAGCATATTTCTAGCAATCTGCTTTATCTCATCTTCATTTAATTTAGTAAAGACGATTATATCATCCACTCTATTTAAAAATTCCGGTCTAAATGCCTCTTTAAGCTCAGACAAAACCTTTTGCTTGATATCCTTATTATCGGCATCAGCCTCCTCGACACCGAAGCCAAAGCTAACCTTTTTATCGGTTATAAGCCTTGCGCCGATATTAGAGGTCATAATAATAACCGTATTTTTAAAATCTACCTTGCGGCCCTGCGAGTCGGTTAATATACCATCCTCTAAAATTTGAAGCAACACATTAAAAACATCGGGATGTGCCTTTTCGATTTCATCAAAAAGCAACACAGAATACGGCTGACGGCGCACCTTTTCGGTTAGCTGGCCGCCTTCATCAAAGCCAACATATCCCGGCGGAGAGCCGACAAGGCGAGAAACAGTATGCTTTTCCATATACTCGGACATATCGAGTCTAATCATCATATTTTCGCTACCGAACATCGCTTCGGCGAGTGCCTTACAAAGCTCGGTTTTACCAACACCCGTGGGGCCTAGGAATATAAAAGAACCGATTGGGCGCTTGGGGTCCTTAAGCCCTACCCTACCTCTTCTTATCGCGCGTGATACGGCGTTGACTGCCTCTTCCTGACCTATAATTCTTTCGTGAAGAACCGACTCAAGACGCAGAAGTCTTGCGCTTTCCTCTTCGGTTAACTGAGCAACGGGAACTCCGGTCCACATAGATACAATTTCTGCAATTATTTCCGCATCAACATTACCTGATGCATGAGCATTGCTTTCCTTCCACGCTTCTCTTTTTTCTTTTAATTCCTCTGACAGTTTTCTCTCATCATCCCTTAGCCGAGCCGCACGCTCAAACTCCTGAGAGCTGATGGCATCCTCCTTTTCAGCACAAGCGCGGGCGATATTTTCTTCAAGCCTCTTGAGCTCATCCGGAACATTAGAAGCCGATAACCTCACCCGTGATGCTGCTTCATCTATCAAATCAATTGCCTTATCGGGTAAAAATCTATCATTGATATAGCGAGCCGAAAGCTTTACGGCGGCTTCAATTGCCTCATCGGAAATTATAACCTTATGGTGCGCCTCATACTTATCGCGGAGTCCCTTTAAAATTAAAACTGTATCCTCTTCATTGGGCTCGGGCACGGTAACGGGCTGGAAGCGGCGCTCAAGGGCAGAGTCCTTTTCGATATTTTTCCTATACTCTGTAATAGTTGTAGCGCCTATCAGCTGAAAATCACCGCGTGCGAGTGACGGCTTTAAAATGTTTGCCGCATCGGTTGAGCCCTCTGCCGAGCCTGCACCCACGATGGTATGAACCTCATCTATGAATAAAATTATATCCTTAGACTTACTAACCTCGTCAACAACCGATTTTATCCGTTCCTCAAAATCGCCTCGATACTTAGTGCCTGCGACCATACCTGTAAGGTCTAATGAAAATAATCTTTTATCTCTTAAAATTTGAGGGACATTACCCTGTGCAATCTTTTGCGCCAAGCCCTCAATTATTGCTGTTTTACCAACTCCGGGCTCACCTATGAGGCAAGGATTATTCTTCGTTCTCCTACAAAGAATTTGAACTACCCTCTCTATTTCCTCACTTCTACCGATAACAGGGTCTATCTTCCCCTTCTTTGCCTCCTCGGTTAAATCTCTACCGAATTTTTCAAGTGTTGAGGCTTTGCCCTTTTTGACCGACTGACCGCCCTCGCGCTTATGCTCATTTTCATAAAGATTCTTAGGCTCTATCCCCGAAGCCTCAAGCGCCTCGGTGGTGAGTATGGCGGCATCAACGCCGAGTTCATTTATAAAGCGAATGGCATAGTTATCGCCTTCACCTAAAATGCCGATTAGAATATGCTCTGTGCCGACATATTTTTTACCGATACTATTAGCGCTTGTTATTGCAACCTCTATTACCTTTTTGGCACGAGGCGTAAAGTAATCGGGGGAAAGCTGCGTTTTTGCGCCGCTACCGATGCTTGAACGCAATAACTGCTCGATTTTTTCGGCCGTTATTCCATTCTTAGTAAGCACGGCAGACGCCACTCCCGCGCCCACCTTAAGCAAGCCCAAAAGCAGATGCTCGCTTCCTACATAAGTGTGACCGAGCGAACCCGCCGTAATTATAGCCTGATTTAAAGCCTCATTGGCTTTTTCGGTGAATCCCGAAAAATTATACCTCATATAAAAATCTCCTTATTCGAGCGAATTTCGAAGCATATTCGCCCTATAAATATCGCGCTCATCGGGAGTCATCTCGCCAAATCTACGCATTATCATATACGGCTGACCTTCTATAAGCAGGTTTATCGGTGAAATTTGAAGCTTTACTGCACCAACGCTAAGCCCGAGCTTCACTTCACTCAACAGCTTCATCATTTCTTCGCTAGTTAAAATACGCGCGTTTTTCAATATACCTACCGCCCGCATAGAAATATCCTCTATATGCAGGCTATTAAGCTCTGCTCTCGCGGCTCTCTCCTTTTCGACGAGCTGCATCGTTATAACCTTTAAATTATCTATGGCGTTCTTTTCGCTGATACCAAGGGTTATCTGATTAGATATTTGGTAAAGCGATGCCGCCGCTGCAGAGCCCTCGCCATACATTCCTCTAACGGTAAAGCCTATTTTTCTCACCGAATCGGCAAGTGTATTAATTCTGCCCTCATTTCCAAGCACCGCAAGGTGCAGCATAACCGATGCGCGAAGACCTGTTCCTAAATTAGTTGGGCATTCGGTTAAAAAGCCGAGCTCATCATCAAACGCCAAATCCAAGCCGGCGCACAAAAGCGAATCTATACTTTCGGCAATATCGTAAGCCTTCTCAAGCTGAAGTCCGGGTAATAAAACCTGAATACGAATATGGTCCTCCTCGCAGAGCATTATGCTTATACTCTCATCCTCAGAAAGAATTATTGCCTTATTTTCACTTTTTGATGCAAACTCTTTGCTGATTATATGCCTTTCAACCATAGAATATTTCTCATTCTGCGGAACATCGTTCATAGAAATATATTTAAGTGATTTTGAAAAAGGCGTATTGCTGTTTTCGATAACAGCCCTTACCTTTTCGTTAACCTCATTAAGTGACTCTTCGGTCATTTTAGAAGAGAAAGGTATACCCCTTATATTTCTTGCAAGACGAATCCTTGAGCTTACTACAATATCGTTTTCGGCTGCTAACTGATTATACCAACTCATTTATTTTCACTCTCCGCTCTTTTAATTTCGTCTCTCACGGTTGCCGCCTCTTCAAAGCGTTCCTCGCGGACAAGCTCGGCAAGCTTTAGCTTAAGCGAAGCAATCGTATCCTCTTCTTTTCTTATCGCAAGCGGTGAACGATTAGGAATTTTGCCCGTATGCTTAACACTGCCGTGAATACGCTTAATATACGGCAGAAGCTCGTTATAAAAGGTCTTATAGCACTCGGCGCAGCCCACCTTACCGTTTTCGGCGATATCCGAAAAGCTACTGCCGCAGCAAGAGCATTTAATCTTAGCGGCTGTTGAATCAACCGCCAAAACATCTCCGAGCATTCCTGCGAGCATTTGGGTAAGGCTATTATGAGAAATATCCGACAAGCCCTCGCTCGCCGCACAATATCCGCACAGGTTTTTCTCGGTTACCTTGCCGTTAACCACCGAACGAATATGAGTTGTTGCATTGTTTTTTCCACATTTATCACATAGCATATCAATTCACGACCTTTAAAGTTAAATTTGCACGAGAAGCATTTCCTTTAATACAGCAGCGCGCAAATAATCCTGAAATGCAACAGGAACCGTGCGCATAACATTATTGGAAATCGCTGCAGACATTAGTTTTGCACTTTTTGTATCTATCAAGCTCGACTGCAAGCAATTTTCTATAACAATTCTTGCACTAAGCATATCAATCGAATCGCCTATTGAATTAATTATATGCATAACTGCCGACGAGTGACTGAGCCTTACGCGGCTTATACGGATATATCCGCCGCCACCCCTTCGGCTTTCAATAATATATCCGTGCTCAGGTGTAAAGCGCGAAGCCAGCACATAATTGATTTGGCTTGGAGCACACCCAATATAGCTCGCAAACTCATTGCGCTGAATCTCGGCAATATTCTCCTGAGATTCATTAAGCATTCTTAAAATTTCCGCAGTTATCAAATCACTTATTTTCATATTCTTCACCCTTTTGACCTTTCCTGACTTTAATTATACATAAAAGTCAGGAAAAGTCAATATATATTTTCGAGTATTATTATGTAACACATTAAAAAACGCCAGCATAGTATGTGTTGAAAGACAAAAAGGAGGTCTTGTTTAATGTGTAACAACGGTTTTGGTGGAAATTGCTCTTGGATTCTTATCCTCATACTCATCCTCGTTTGCTGCTGCGGTAACGGCGGTTGCGAGAACAACGGTTGCGGCTGTGGCTGCGGTTGCTAATTAGCAAATAGAATCTGCAATTTCACATAAAAAGAGCCGTCTGCCAAGCAGACGGCTCTATCTTTATAAAAACAAAACACCCGCAGATATAACTCTGGGGGTGTTTATGTAAATATTAGTCCTTCTTAAAGAAGCTCATAACATCGCCATAGGCCTCATCATCGTCATCAGAGGAGCTACCGATAAGAGCCGCGAGGTCATCGCCCTTATCTGTTTTCTTTTCCTCGCCGAGACCTGTTGCAACAACAGTAACGCGAATGGTATCTTCAAGGCTCTCATCAAGCTGAGCACCCCAAATGATAGTAGCATCGGGATGAGCCATATCAGCAATAATAGAGGAAGCAAGCTCAACCTCTTCAAGACCGATATCTTCAGAGCCTGTGATGCTGATAATAACACCGCGAGCGTTATCCATAGAGGTTTCGATAAGCGGGCTAGTGATAGCAGCTCTGGCTGCCTGCTCTGCCTTATCGCGACCTGTTGCAACGCCAACGCCCATATGAGCATAGCCTGCATCAGCCATAATCGACTTAACATCAGCAAAGTCGAGGTTAACAAGAGCAGTAACATTAATAAGCTCGGAAATGCTCTGAACACCCTGACGAAGAACATCATCAGCTATATTGAAAGCGTTCTTAAAGGTAATCTTCTGTTCGGAAACATACTTAAGTCTCTCATTCGGGATAACAACAAGGCTATCAACCTGCTCGCCCAAAGCAGCGATACCTGCTTCGGCCTGAGTCATACGCTTTTTACCCTCAAATGCAAAGGGCTTTGTAACGATACCAACAGTAAGGATGCCGAGCTCCTTAGCAATAGCAGCAACAACGGGAGCCGCACCGGTTCCTGTTCCACCGCCCATACCTGCAGTTATGAATATCATATCAGCGCTACGGATAGCAGCAGCGATTTCATCCTTAGACTCCTCTGCAGCCGCACGACCGTTATCGGGGTTGCCGCCTGCGCCCATACCGTTAGATGACTTTTCACCTATTTGAATCTTTTGGTCAGCTTTTGAAAGGAAGAGAGCAGCCTTATCGGTATTGATAGCAATAAACTCAACACCGCGAACACCTGCAGCAACCATACGGTTAACTGCGTTTCCGCCGCCTCCGCCTACACCTACGACCTTAATTTGAACTACATTTTCCATCTCGTCTGCAACTTCGAATGCCATTTAAAATTCCTCCGTCTTTATATTAATGAATATTTTCGCAAATTACTAATACAATATGATATTAACATATATTTTTTTAAATTTCAATAGTTTTTATTACAAAAATGTAATTTATATCGGTTTTATTTTTTAATTTCTACAAAACTGCCTTTACTAGCGGCCGGAGTCCACATACTTAGGTTAATTTTACCAGCTCTATCACCTATATTTTCTATCATTTTTTCAAGGTGAGCGATTTTTTCTTCTATATATTCGTTTTCACCGAAATTAACCTCGAATCTACCTTCTACTGTCGCTTTTAATTCTACAGTTTCGGTCACATCAACGCTATTTACAAAAATCTCCTTATCCTTAAAAGCGGTCAAGAGTGTATTCACCGCTTTTTCATCCTTTTCATTTTTTATAACCGCTTTTTTGCCAAGCTCACACTTAACATCGTTACAAATTATTGAAAAGGTATTTTGGGGGAGTTCTTCGCGGCAGTCTAAAACATAGCCGCTTTGACTTATCATATAATATTTACCGTTAATACTATACGCTGCATATTCCTTTGCATCCTTAACCTTTATATGAAGCGTATTTGGGAATTCGCGCTTTATCGACACGGTATCGACATACGGCAGCACAGTTCTTATTTTTTCGTTGATTTGCTTTTCGGAAATGCACAACAAATTATCCCCAAGCTCTAATCCGCCGCCTTTAATGATTTGCTCTTTATCATAAAGCTTGCTTCCGCTAACCTTAAAATCATTTATCGGGAAAAACACCGTAAAGCATAATATTAAAACCGTTATCAAGGCAATAAAAAGCAAAAAGAAAAAGGAAACAAACAATCTTCTGCGCCTAATTCTTTTTATTCGCTCGGCTCTGCGCTTTGCAACAGCTTCTCTCGTATCAGCCACAATTACTCTCCTTCTTCATATATATCCGCCCCAAGCTCACAAAGTCTTTGGGGTAAATTTTCATATCCTCTCTTTATATGGTATATCTTATCTATTTGTGTTGTTCCGTTTGCGGCAAGTGCCGCTATAACCATTGCCGCACCGCCGCGAAGGTCGGTGCATTCACACGGTGCCGCCGAAATGGTGCTTACACCTTCAATAATCGCCACACTACCCTCTGTTTTGATTTTTGTGCCGAAGCGGTTTAACTCATCAACATATTTAAACCGATTTTCAAAAATATTCTCAACAAAAACAGAGGTTCCTTCCGAGAGTGCGAGCATCGCAATAACAACAGGCCCCGCATCTGTTGGAAAGCCGGGATAAACAAGTGAACGAATCGTTGGCACTCTTTTAAGGCGTTTAGGCGCCACAAGGTGAATTCCTTTTTGTATAGGCTCTATTTTACAGCCTGCATCCTCAAACACCGAGGTTATTGATATAAGATGCGAGGGCATAATATTTGTAAGGCTAATTTCGCCTCCCGTTACAGCCGCGGCCGCCATATAGGTTGCCGCCACAATTCTATCGGGAATAATTGTATGGCAGGCGCCGTGCAGACTTGAAACGCCGTGAATTACTACTGTATCGGAGCCGCACCCGTAAATCCTTGCGCCCGCGCTATTAAGAAAATCCGCAAGGTCACTGATTTCGGGCTCGCGTGCGGCGTTATGGATAACGGTTATACCCTTAGCCGTTGCTGCCGCCAAAATTATATTCTCGGTTGCTCCAACGCTTGGGAACGACAGGTTTATCTCCGCACCCGAAAGACCGTTTGGTGCTGAAAATTCGAGCAAGCCGCGTTCTTCCTTAACGACCGCTCCAAGCTTACAGAGTGCCGAAATATGTAGGTCAATAGGTCTAGGCCCGAGCTCACAGCCTCCGGGGCTGCTTATGACCGCACTACCCATCCTACCCAAAATTGCGCCCAAAAAAACGACAGATGAGCGCATTTCTCGCATAAGGTCATCGGGAATATGATTTGATTTAAGCGCGGCGGTAACAACCTCGATTTTATTATCCTGAAGCTCACACTCACAACCGAGATGCGAAAGTATTTTCATTGAGGTCTTAACATCTGATAAATCGGGACAATTATTGATAATACTTCGTCCGTTACACAAAATCGTTCCCGCCAAAACGGGCAAAACACTATTTTTAGCACCGTGAACTCTTACGCTACCGTATATCTTATTTTGACCATTTATAATAAACCTTGGCATACACTGCCGCCTCCCAACATAAAAATCAACTCATTTCATTCTATGTGGGATTTTAAAAAATGCTAAAATTTACGCGTTTGTATATAATTTCATTATAACCTCATAAATTCGCTCATTTGCATCGGTTATAGCATTTTCAAGGGCTTTTTTACCCATATTTTCTAATTTTGTTTTATTTTCAATGAGCCCTGACACAACCTCAATCAGCCTATTTCCGCTCAAATCCTTTTCTTCTATGATTTCTGCGGCTCCTGCACGCTTTAAGGTCATAGCGTTATGGAACTGATGGTTTTCTGCCACATAGGGCGAGGGTATCAAAATGGCCGCTTTTCCGCAAGCCGCAAGCTCGCTTAATGTGATGGCACCTGCACGACAGATAATCAAATCAGCCGCCGCCATACATAAATTCATATCATTGATATACTCTCTTATATCAACCTCTTTTTCAAGCTTAACGCCGCCTTCCTCGAGGTGATTGAGCATTGTTTTATAACCCGCACTACCTGTGCCGTGTATATGATAAAACTTGCCGCTACCGTTATGCCATTTAATGAGCTCTTCGACCGATTCATTAATGCGCCTTGCACCAAGCGAGCCGCCAAAGGACAAAATTACAGGCCTATCATCAAATCCGAGTCTTGCGCGAGCCTCCTGCTTTGAGACGGACAAGAGCTCCTGCCTTATAGGATTACCCGTTATTATCGGCTTTTTATTAAGCTTCATAAATTTTTCTGCCTCAGGCATCGCGAGCATTACTGCATCGGCATTTTCCGAAAGCATTTTTGTTGTAACACCCGGAAAGGCATTTTGCTCGTGAATTGCAGTTTTTATATGAAGCTTTGCAGCCTCACGCAAAACAGGGCCGCTAACATAGCCGCCTGTTCCGATAACAACATCTGGCTTAAGCTCTTTAAGCAGCTTTCTTGCCTCGCCCGAAGCGGTAACCGCGTGATATGCCGCACTTATATTTCTTGCAATATTCTTTAGGCTTATTTTCCTTTGAAAGCCCGAAACAACGATTGTTCTAAACTCATAGCCCTTTTGGGGAACGAGCTTTGCTTCAAGCTTATCCGCAGTGCCGATATAACTGATTTTGGCATCGGGATGCTTTTGTTTAATATAACCCGCAATTGCTAAAGCAGGATTTATATGTCCTGCAGTGCCGCCGCCCGCAAAGAGTATATGCATACATTTTCTCCTTTAATCTATATGTTGAAACAAGCCGAAAACACCTAAAAATTACCCCTTAAGGTTAGAGGCTTCCCTAACTTTTTTCAATGTTTGAGCTACGAGAAATGGACAAAACTATACCCATTTCCGCAAGTAAAATTAACAATGAGGTTCCGCCATAGCTAAAGAACGGAAGGCTTATACCCGTATTGGGTATTGTGTTAGTAACAACCCAGAAATTGAGCATTGCCTGAAGTCCTACCTGAAAGGTAAGGCCAATTGCCATAAGAGAGCCAAATTTATCGGGCGCGCGCATAGCAATAGTAAAACCGCGCCAAACGAGCAATGCAAACAGTGCTATTATAACCATCGCGCCAACGAGTCCCAGCTCCTCGCAGACAATTGAAAAGATAAAATCGTTATGCGGTTCGGGAACCCATAGATATTTCTGTCTTGATTGGCCGATACCTCTACCCAATACACCGCCTGAGCCTATTGCCAAAAGTGACTGAATAGTTTGGAAGCCCTTACCCTTTGCATCAAGCCAAGGGTCAAGCCAATATTTAATTCTATCCGAGCCATATCCTATAAAGCCGGTTGCTATTGCTAAAACAAGTAAGCCTACTCCGCCGAGTGCGCCACCTACTATATAACGCTTTTTCATACCGCCCACAACCATTAACACAACACCTATTAAGAATATCAAAACAGTTGCTGACAAGTGAGGTTCCAAAACAACAAGCATACAGGTAACGCCCAAAATGGCTAATAAAATAGCATTGAACTTGAACGATGACATCTGCTTATAATTGGCGGCAATCAAGCCTGAAAAGAGCAAAATAATTGCAAATTTGGCAAGCTCTGAGGGTTGAAAGTTAATGCCGCCTATAACAATCCATCGCTTTACATCCATATCCTCCACCATCGGCGGCAATATAAGCAAAATGATTAATAGCAAAAGAGTTATTCCCATAACAACCCAACTGAACTTGCGCCAAACATGATAGTCAATTCGGGAGAAAAGGAACATAAAGCCCACACCGGCTACTGCAAAGCAAGCCTGCCTTGAGATGAATTTGTAACTATTTCCGTAATATTCATACGAAAAGGCATAACTTGCCGAAAAAAGCATAACTAAACCAACGGTTAAGAGTATCAAAACAAAGGAAAGGAAGGTAATATCAAGCTTTCCGCTTTGGAAAAACTTAAACTTTTTCCTTTTCGCAGTTTTAACAGCCATATTCCTTCCTCCTTAAAATATTTTACCAATTAAAAATTACCGAGAGCAGTGCCACAGCACAGCCAACCAAGGTTACCGCAGAGAACAATAAAACTATTATTTCCTCGGATAAGCCGCACATTTCAAAATGATGGTGCAGCGGCGCCATTTTAAACAGACGCTTTTTTGTTTTCTTATAATATGCAACCTGAAGCATAACAGATATTGCTTCAATAAAATATACACAGCCGATTACAAGCAGTAAAACAGGTCTACCAATGCCAAACGCTACTGCCACAACCATACCGCCTAAGAACATTGAGCCCGTGTCACCCATAAACACTTTCGCAGGTTTTGAGTTCCATACGACAAATCCCGCGCAAGCGCCTGCTAATGCCGCTGACAACGAGTTTACAGAGCCTATACCCATTCTGCCTGAAGCCAGCATAAAAGCGCAGGCAACAACAAGCGTAACGCTTGAAGCCAGACCGTCAAGACCGTCAGTAAGGTTAACCGCATTTGTAAAGCCGTAAATAAACATAAGCGCTATAGGCCAAAAGAGCAGTCCCGCTCCGTTTACAATACTTATTTCACCAATAAACGGAATATACGTCGTATGCATTCCGCAAAGCGCTAATGTTACAAGATATGCCGCAGAAACAAGTAGCTGCATAAAGGTTTTTTGCTTTGCAGTAAGGCCAAGATTGCGTTTTTTTACAACCTTGATATAATCATCAAAAAAACCTATTGCGCACATACAAAGCGCCATTACTATGCCCGCAAGCAAAATTGTGAGGCTATACGGCTCTGACATTTCACTTGCATAATCGCCCTTGATAAGATACGAAAATCCAAAGCCGATAGTCATTGACAGCAACACG
>JAZNOY010000019.1:0-14044 GCA_045589375.1 Acutalibacteraceae bacterium
TTCGCAGTTTCGTAAAACATTAAAATTTCTTGTATTGAAGCCATAAAACGCAGCAAGGCTGCCGCCTTGCGAGGCTTTTGGCAATAATACAGGGAATTTTGTTTGAGAAACAAATACTGCCTTATCGGAACTCAGCGAAGGGCGAGTTTTTTTAATATGGCGAACTATTATTAGATTTTAAAGTTAAATTATAAGACAAACTGCAATGTGCAAAAACCGGCATAAAGGCATAATAACAATATTCCTTGCCAACGCGAAAGCTTCTTTTTTAATAATGTTGGAACAACAAGGATTGCCATAACAACGAGCATCAGAGGAACATCTAACACGAGCGAGCTATTATAACCGAAAATAGTGTTACCGACAGGCAGCTTGAAGGGAGCTAAAGCAATTGAAGCGCCTGACACCAAAACCAAATTAAATAAATTAGCGCCGAGAATGTTACCGAGTGACAAGGCGTGGTGTCCCTTAATAAGCGCAGTGATTGCGGTTATGAGTTCGGGCAACGAGGTGCCTAAAGCCACGAAGGTTAACGCTATAACGGTTTCGGGAACGCCGAGCTGCTTTGCAATTATCGTGCCGTTATCAATCAGCAAATCAGCACCAACGGCAATAACTGCCGCACCTACAACCAGCATTATTATTTCCATAACAAGTGAGCGTGGCTTTGAAACCGATTCTTCTGAATCATCACTTATAATCTCATTAGAATTTTCCGTCTTTTTAAGTCCCTGACGAACGGTTAGGAACATATAAGTTCCAAATACAAGGAGTAAAATTATTCCGATTATTGAGTAAAAGTATCCAAAGGCATAGGTTGCAACTAAATAGATAGCTGAAGCGAGCACAAAGAAAATCACAGGTAGCTTTAACGATTTAGTATCAACAACGCTTGGGTGAACCGTTACTGTGATGGCGGCAATCAATGAAGTATTGCAGATGATTGAGCCAATGGCGTTACCATAAGCCACGGCGCCCTGACCGCCAAGCGCGCCCTGAACTGAAACCATAACCTCGGGCAAGGTTGTGCCGATAGACACAACCGTTGCACCGACAATAATTTCCGGAATATGAAATCTACGGGCAATTCCTGTTGCACCATCTACAAACCAGTCACCACCCTTAATGAGCATAACAAAGCCCAATAAAAACAATAGAATAGGTATTAACATAAATTTTCCTCTTTAGACAAAATAATTATTTCTTTTTGGGTTGCTTAATTTTGTTAAGCTTTGCATTAATTTTGAGCAGTTCTTCTTTGGTGAAGGAAATATTCATCATTCCCATCATACTCGACAATCGCAAAAGTGTGAAGCCGCCCATCATCTTCATCATATCATCATTAAGCTCAAAGCCCATTGCCTTCTTAGACTCGCCTTTTTTACCGCCCATAACCTTTTTGAAAACGGAGGCTAAAACAAGCTTACCGCGGAAGCAAGACATAATTTCGCTCATTTTGCTATTAAGGGAAAGTCTACCTTCGGGAGCGTTAACATCAAACCAATTAAGAATAACGCCCTTTTCAACAAGCCGATATTCCTCGTTAAAGGTATCAACCTTTCTAATTTCACTCTCATCACGGCAATCGCCCGCAACGGCAGTGATTTTAGTAGTGCCCTCATTCTTAACATCAAAATAGAAGAAGTGGTCTTCGGCCTGCTTACTGCCGATACTCTCGCCGTTAACAAAAAGCTCAACTGAGGGTTGGTTAGAATAAACGGTAACCTTGGTTACATCCTCTACCCTATCAACATAGCGCTTGCCGCAAATATGAACGAAAGGCTCATCTGATAGCCATGCCTTATATGCATAGAAGGCATCCTTTTTATATTTTCTATCAATAGTTACAAGGCCCTTATGGTTTTGGCCGTTTTCGCCGCCCTCTTCTCTGGCATCAGCGCCGAAATCAAACATATTCCACACATGTGTTGCCCACATATACTTACGTGTGAAAAGCTGTTTAATAAGCTCCTCATGGTAGTATGCCTGATATTCCTCGGTATAATCACCCTGAACGGGATTTGAAGTGTGCCAATTGAGCGCCTCACAGCCATATTCAGAGCAACCTATCGGAATATTCGGGTGGGTTTCATGGAACTTATCAAACCACGGTCCGTTCATTGAGGTTTCGCCGCCATACCAACCAAAATAATGGTTATATGAAACAACATCGGGAATTTGGAGATACGGGTCATTAATTTTGCACATTGAAACGGCCGCAATGGTTGTTAGACGGGTTTTATCCATATCGTGAACTAAATCATTGAGAATTCTATGGTTTTCAAGCAAATCCTCTGTTGAGCCGCCAATGGAAATCTCGTTTGAAAGTCCCCAAACAACGATTGAGGGATGGTTATAATTTTGAGAAACAAGCTCTTTCATTTGAGATATAGTATTCTCTCTGCCTGTTGGCATATGCTTTGAAATATACGGAATTTCTGCCCAAATTACCAAGCCCTTTTCATCACAAAGGTCATAAAAATACTGGTCGTGCTGATAGTGTGCCAAACGGATTGTAGTGGCGCCCAGCTCCATAATTAAATGAATATCTTCCTCATGATGCTCGGGTAAAAGAGCATTACCTAAGCCTGCTCTATCCTGATGACGAGAAACGCCGCGCAGCGGATATTCCTCACCGTTTAAAATAAATCCGTTATCAGCGTCAATTTTAAAGCTACGGCAACCAAAACGAGCCTTTACTGTATCAAGCGCCTCACCGTTTCTAACGATTGAGGCCTCAGCGGTATACAAATACGGATTTTTGCGGCCATGCCACAAGTTGACATTTTTGAGGTTTGTCTGCCATTTTTCTGCACTTGAGCTTTCTTCGGCAACAACATTATTTTCTTTATCGAAAATTTTATATACTATCTCATCGTCGGGCTGTAAATTCTTAGTATACACCTGAACGGTGACATCAGCGGCACCCTCGTTAACAATAGGGGTAACGGCAATACCGGGAGCGCCGAAATACTCTAAATCAAAATGAGTTTCGGGAACCGAAATAATGTTGATATTTCTATAAATACCACCATAGAAGGTAAAATCTGCCATTTGAGGATATACAAGCTCATTAGGTGAGTTATCAACAGTAATTTCAATCTCATCGTCGCCGGTGAGTTTATCTGTTAAGTCAACACGCCAGGTTGAATATCCGCCGTGGTGCTGAGCCAACTTTTCGCCATTAATATAAACGGCTGCCGAAGAATTTGCACCATTGATTTCAAGATAATGCCTATTACCCTTTGTTAGCTCACTGCCATCGATGCGCTTAGTATAAAGGCAGGTGCCACGGAAATAGTCGTTTCCGCCATCTTGACCGTCCTGCGCATTCCAACAATGCGGAATATTAACCTGCTCGAAATCCTGCGGCTTCTCCTCGGGAAAATTGCAAACATTTTTTGCAAACTGCCAGTCTGAATTAAAATTAATAATTTTTCTCATTTTTTCCTCCAAAATACACAAAGCAGGTAACCGAAGCAGCTCGGTTACCCACTAAAATATTAGTTAAGTTAGTCGTTTGTGTCCTCTGCTATGGCAGGTGCTATACTATCACCTTCCTCAACATCACGACCAAGCTCATTGTTCATCTTAGCAAGGGTTTTCTTATCTAAGTTATAAACCAAAGCAAGACCGATAAACTGCATAATACCTGCTACCAAATAGAGAATAGCAACTAAGGTGCGGATTTTAACGGCAACATCCCAACCAAGAAGAGTAACATCGATTTTGGTAAAGTTACCAAGTGCATCGGGAGCAGCATTATTAACATAACCCATTGTTGCCATAATTGCTACTGCTACGGCAGGGCCGACACCCTGAGCCAACTTTCTAAAGAAGGAATGAAGCGAATAAACAATGCCTTCTTCTCTTTTGCCGGTTTTCCACTCGTTATAATCAATAGCATCGCCCATCATTGCCCAAGAAATAGTTGAGTAAACGCCAAGGCCCAAAGCGCAAATTAATTGACCGACAATATATACAATCAAATCAATTTTAGTGTTGTCAGGTCCTGCGGGAACTACACCGAGAGGTGCTAAGAGTAAAACAGCTGCACCGATTATATAACAAATAGAGCCTATAACAGAAAGCTCTTTTTTACCGTATTTTGCAACCATCTTGCGTGCAAGAGGAGTGAATATAATAATGGGAAGCATTGCAAACATTGTAACGAGTCCCGAAATTTTAGCATTTTTAAAGTAAATCTGGAAGGTTACAGAAACCGCTGTTGTAGCGCCCTGCATACCGATAAACATACCCATTGCGGCAATCGTTGCGCCCATTGCGGGACGATTCTTTAAGAAGTTGCCCATAGCCTTAATTACATTAAATTTAGGCTGGTCTTCATTTAAGGTTACTTCAGTGTTTACACGAATTGTTGTGTTTTTAATCATAAACTGGAAGCATAAGAAGCCAAGACCGCCCATTATTAAGGCAGCAATGAAAACCTTGGGGCCACTT
Source organism: Acutalibacteraceae bacterium (assembly GCA_045589375.1). Classification (GTDB taxonomy): domain Bacteria; phylum Bacillota; class Clostridia; order Oscillospirales; family Acutalibacteraceae; genus UBA737. The sequence goes on from JAZNOY010000019.1 coordinate 4,462, forward strand.
AAAGTAACGCCATCAGCCTCATAGATGATAAACGGAAGGATAACCATAGGCACCATATTGCCTACCATACCGCCGATTGAGCGCCAAGCAGAAAGCGAAGCACGGTCAGAAGCATCATTGGAAATTAAGCCGAGCAAAGAGCCATACGGAACATTTGCAATCGTATAAAATGCATCCCAAATAACATAGCCGGCAATAAAAATTATGATTTTAGCGAAAATCGGCGCTTTCGGGAACGGCAAAAAGCAACAAGCTCCGCCAACGATTAAGCCGATAGAACCAAACCAAATATACTGCAAAAATTTATTTCTCTTGTATGTATGACGGTCGGCATCGATTATTGAACCAATAAGCGGGTCGTTAATAGCGTCCCAAACCTGAACAACAACCAATAATAAGGAATACCAAGCGCTCAGTCCCATTACCTGTGTCCAGAAAAGCGCCATGGTGCCCTTAAGCGCAAAGCTCATATTGCAACCAAGGTCGCCCGCGGCATAAGCGACACTATCTCTTATGCCGAATTTTCTAAATTTTCCCTTGACCATTTTAAAACCTCCGATTAATAAAATACGCCTTGAATTACCTAAAAAAACCAAATAAAAAATGCAAATAAATATACTCCCATTTGTCTACAATCACAATTATAACACACAATATTGTAATATCAATTACAAAAATTGCTTGCCATATTACATTTCTTGCTGTATTATATAATTGTGAACAGTAAGGAGGAAAACATGGAAAGAATTGCTCAAAAATTCGATTTTCGTCAACGAATGAACACCAACGATTTTGAGGTGTTTCATTACATTGACAATGAACCGAAAACCGTTACTCTGCACAATCACGATTTTTATGAAATATATCTATTGCTACAGGGTAATATTTCATATTCGGTTGAGGGCACAACATATAATCTACGCCGTGGTGATATGCTCTTGATTCCCCCTTTTAAATTCCATCAGCCGCACCCCAACTCGAATTCGACCTACGAGCGCATGGTAATTTGGATAGACAAAAATTATCTTTTATCAATCAGCACTGAGGTCAACCTTGCCGAATGCTTTATATGCGAGGATAACAACACCGTTAACTGTCTTCACTCGGAAACCTTTTTAAGAGGCAGAATTGCAGAGCTTTTAACTCTACTTAACAAGGAAAAAAACAAAAACAGTTTTGGAAATCACACCTATGCCGCAGGAGTTCTGACACAGCTATTAGTTGAACTAAATCGAGCCGCCAAGGGTATTCATAACTCGGCAAGTTCAAAAAAGCCCACCGACCTTGTTGGTAGGGTTGCATCATTTATCAACGAAAATTACAGTGAAAATCTTTCCCTTGAATTTGTTGCAAAGAATTTTTTTATAAGTAAATATTACCTATCGCACGAATTTAGCCAACAAACAGGAATCAGCATATCAAAATATATTTCATTAAAGCGGCTAAGCTTCGCCGAGGAACAGCTATCCGCGGGTGTTCCTGCAAACGAGGTTTGCCAAAATTGTGGCTTTAACAATTATGCAACCTTCTATAGAACCTTTAAATCAAAATACGGAATTAGCCCGAGCCAATACTCTGCTCAAAACAAATAAAACGCTTTGTTAATTTGTTGCATTTTATATAATTGAGTGATAAAATATGATTATAATATTTTAGGAGTGTTTAAATGAAGCACGAAATACTGCTTAGTGCTCCTCCCATCATTAGAGATTTTCTCACCTATAACGAAACAATCAAGGGAAAATCCTCGCGCTCTGTGGAGGAATACTATTTAGACCTACAAACCTTTTTTAGATATATATTACTAATTAGAGGTCTAGTGCCTAAAACCTCTAATTTTGAAGAAATTGGCATTGAATGTGTTGACCTTGAGCTTATTCGTTCAATCACAATTTCAGATTTATATGCCTTCATAGTATTTTGCAAAAATGACCGAGAAAACGGTGCGGCAACCCGCGCCCGAAAGACATCGACGCTTAGAATATTTTTCAAATATTTGACCTCACAGGTCGGTCTGCTCGATGTAAATCCTGCTGAGCTATTAGAGTCCCCCAAGGTTAAGCAAAGTCTTCCAAAGCATTTAACGCTTGAAGACTCTCTCGAATTACTCTCTGTAATTGATGGTCCCAATAAGGAACGCGATTACTGCATTATCACCTTGTTTTTAAACTGCGGTATGCGCCTATCAGAGCTATGCGGATTAAACATCAGCGATATTAGGTCTGACGGAACAATGAGATTGCTCGGTAAGGGCAACAAGGAAAGAATCATCTACATAAACGAGGCTTGCCAAGAGGCAATACGTGCATATATGGCTGTTCGCCCGAACAACGATATAATTTACACCGACCGAAATGCGCTTTTTGTTAGCAGAAACAAGCGCAGAATCAGCAATAAAACGGTTCAGCACATTGTTAAAACCTATTTGGAGAAGGCGGGGCTTGGCGACAAGGGCCTATCAACGCACAAGCTACGCCACACGGCCGCAACGCTTATGTATCAACACGGAAATGTTGATATTAGAGTTTTAAAGGATATTCTTGGGCACTCAAATCTTGGAACAACACAAATTTACACACATATTTCGGACCAACAAATCAAAAACGCAATTGATTCTAATCCTCTCTCGAATATAAAAAGGAAGCCGTAACAAAAGTTACGGCTTCTTTTTTATAGAATAACTATTGGACCTTGGTCACCAGTAGCAGGCTTATATGAATTATTGCCTGAGCTAACATCGGAGCTTGAGTTGCCATTAGAGCTTGCATCATCACTCGGGGTTGAACTGCCGCTCGAGCCGGAATTGCCACTTGAGCTGCTGCTTGAGCTTGGATTACTGCTTGAACTCGGATTGCTGCTCGGGCTCGAACTGCCACTTGAGCTTGGATTACTATTTGAACTTGAGCTGCCACTTGAGCTTGAGTTGCTATTTGAGTTTGAACTGCTGCCTGAACTCGAGCCGCCGGATGCAGACTGCGGCACAGAAGGCTTGCCGTTAGTTCCCGACTCAGTAGGCTTAGTGTTAGTATCGTTAGAAGCGGATTCGGATTTATTAGATTCGTTTGACGAATTGCCGCCGACATTATTATCCTTTGAAGACTCTGTTTCGCTTGACTGTTCATCATCCTTTGAGGGCTTGAAAATTTCATTTAAATCGTCAAGATTCAAAAAATCAGACGCAGAAGCATATATATCCTTACTACGCATACATGCAGTAAGAGAAAAGGAACAAATTATTAAAATTAATACTATAAGTAAAGCATTTATTTTTTTTATGCCCATTATTATCCCTCACAAATGTTATTTACTATTATATAGTATCAAAAAACCGAGGATTTTGCAAGTATAAAAATTCTCGGCCGCCGTTTTAACAGCAACCGAGAAAAAATTTTATAAAATTATACAAACCAATCCGTTACAGCCGTCGTTTATCACACGCTCTATGGTTTCTTGAACTCTAAGCCTTGCATCGACCGGCATACGCGAAAGCTTGGTATGCAAGCCCTCGTTTACAAGCTCATGCAGTGACTTTCCAAAAATATTTGAATCCCAAATTTTAACAGGGTTTTCTTCAAACTCACTCAACAAATACATTATCAAGTCCTCAGACTGTTTTTCGCTACCGACTATAGGACTTACCTCGGTGGTTATATTCGCCTTCATTAAATGGATTGACGGCGCAGAGGCGCGGAGGCGGACACCATATCTGCCGCCTTGTTTAACAATTTCAGGCTCTTCGAGTGAGAGCTCCTCAATAGACGGCATTACAATACCATAGCCTGTTGCCTCAACCTCATCAAGTGCATCCTTTACCCTCATATAATCAGCCTTGATTTTTGCGAGCTCTTTAATGCTGTTCATAAGCTCCTGCTCATCATTAATAATCAGTCCCGTAGTTTCTGCAAGGACTTTATAAAACAGCTTCGGCTGAACTCTGATTGTGATATCGGCACTTCCCTCACCCAAATCAATACGGCTCACGCGAGCGCCATCTGCATTCTCACAGTTTTTAAAGCCTTCCTCAAATTTATTAATATCCCGAATGTGACTTATACCGCTAATTGCCTTTTTAAGCAGTTCGGTAAGGTCGGCGCGCAACCAATGGCTTACCGGCAGAGAGTTTATCCATTTTGGGAAGCTAACATTTATTTCTTTTATAGGAAATTCAAAAAGAATTTTATTTAAAATTTGCTTAATATCGTCTTCATCAAGTTCTAGGCAGTTTGTTGGAATAACCGGAACATTATATTTCTTTGAAAGCTCCTCGGCGCAATCGCGTGCTTCTTCAGAATCAGGATACATACAATTCAGCAAAACGATAAAAGGCTTATTAATTAATTTTAACTCATCAATTACCCTCTGCTCTGCCTCGGCATATTCATCACGGGGAATATCGCTTATCGAGCCATCGGTAGTAATGACAAGGCCTATCGTTGAGTGCTCATTTATAACCTTTTTCGTTCCGATTTCTGCCGCCATATTAAAGGGTATAGGTTCTTCAAACCAGGGTGTTCTTACCATACGCGGCTGGTCACCCTCAATATATCCCAGCGCACTCGGAACAATATAACCTACACAATCAATCAACCTAACATTCATAGATGCCGTGTTATCGACATTTATATTTATTCCTTTTTCCGGAATAAATTTGGGCTCGGTTGTCATTATCGTTCTTCCGGAAGAGGCTTGCGGTAGCTCATCATTAGCACGCTCTCGCTGATACTCCTCGCTGATATTTGGCATAACAAGCTTATCCATAAACTGTTTGATGAAGGTAGACTTCCCTGTTCTCACAGGCCCAACAACACCTATATATATATCACCGCCCGTGCGCGTTGATATATCCTTATAAATACTTGTATTTGCCATAAATTTCTCCTCCGAAACATCTTTAATCTTTTACTGTTAGAATAATATGAAGTCGAAATATCATTTATGACAGTTCCATTAAGATAATTTATGCCGTGAAAAAAGCCATAGCTTAGGGCTATGGCTTTTTAAATAAAACGCTATCGGTCTTCTCTTGAAAAAATTTCTTTAATTGTATCTTCTTGGCCACTACCGGTAGGACAATTAACACTTTTTCGATTTGCACGATAAAAGCTTTGCTTTTTTTGGGTTAGTAATAAATTATTTGTGGTTTTGTCTGTTAAGCAGACTATTGCCTCATTTCTTAAAAATAAATCAAAGTTTTTAAAGGACTCTGCCTCAGATGAATCTATATGGAAAACGGGTCTATCATCATCTTCAGGGCAAATTACTCTTCGGCACGCAAACTGCATAAAGCAGTTTTGACGGCCGCTTTTATCCAATAATCTACGACCTAAAAAGTCATCGCACTCTATTAGATATTGATTTCTATACCACTCGGGCTGGATCGCATACCAAGTGATTGGGTCATAACCCCAACACAAAGCTCTATTAGAGTTAATTTGATGAGGAATGCCGTCACCTGCTGTTCCGCCGAAATTATCAAGCTCACAAATAGAAATCTGCTCATCTGTATCAAATCCAAGCGGATGCTTGCCGCCTGCTGCCCTACCTATCCAAGATAACTCCGATTCTGCTTCATCCATATAATGATGAAGCCTTGCCATTTCGGCACCATCCTTTATCTCGGTCTCGTGAGCAATAGCGCCGCATGAATAGAAATCCGCGAGCAATCTATCACCATATTTAAAGCCGTTTGAATGGAGTTCTCGATGGCCATCAAATAAAACTACGCCTCTACGCGCGTGCTGCTTTGCATAATTGCGTGCTTTGGTTAATACACGGTCCCAATCGGCAAGGCATTTTTCCTCTTTATTCATTATAAGCTCGACTTGACCTAAATGAATGGCCTCATACCCTAAATCAATATATCTTGTAATCAAGTAATAAAAATACATCTGCGTCTCAATACTGCCGATATACGGAATAGCGGTATCCTGCTTGCCACCCCAAAAGCCCCTTCCGAATTTACTGGGTGCAGGTGGAAGAAGCGCCTCGAAAGAAAAGTTTCTTCTTTCGGGGGCAAGGTCAAACTCCTCAAAAATCCAATCGGGAATCGGCGTAGAGTTAACAGTTCCCTCAAATATGATTTCAAAAACACCCGCTTGCAGAATTAGCTCATCGTCAACCTCGTGTGCCTTTTTAGCACACTCTTCAACAATTTTAAAGTGCTCCTCAATTTGTTTGGTAGACATATTGCCACCCCAAGAATAAAATGCAGTTCGCCCAATAAATTTTGCACCAATATTTTTTATCATCCTCAAATCATCTTCAAAACACATATCGCGGCTTGTGTTCTCGGCGCATAAGCCTTGAAAAGAAACGGCACGAGATAAATAATTTCTCAATACGTCTTCGCTCATTTTTCCGTTGAATTTGAAATTTTTATCAATTTTTTTCATCAAGCTCACCTTTCCCTAGCGTAATAGATTAGCGGGTTAAAAAATGCAATATACATTTTTAAGCATAATATAAAATAATTTGTTGTTTTTGTCAATAGCAAAGTATAAGTGCCGCCGTTATCGAACAAGTATTAGGCTAATATCAAGGCGGAAGCCTTGTATATCACCAATTTCGTGAGAAATTGAATATCATCAAAACGAAGTTTTGTATATCATCATTGCGAAGTGATTGTTTGATACACGCTACGCGGGATGATATGCACTTTGCACACCTCGCCAAAGGCGAGATATACAAAATGATGATATACCATCGCTTCGCAATGGATAAAAAAATCCAAGCCTTGCGACTTGGATTTTTTGGCGGAGACGGCGAGATTCGCCCATTACGCTACCGCTTATGGCACGCACCCGACCTTTGCGACCATTCACTGAAAGGTCGCAATTCGGCATAGCCGAACCGGTCTTTTCGAATCTCGCTCACAAAATTAAAAAGAAACCATACCTTGCGGTATGATTTCCTTTTAATTGGCGGAGACGGCGAGATTCGAACTCGCGGGGGATCGCTCCCTAACTGATTTCGAGCAAATCAAAGTATCTACCGCACCGCCCCTCTCCGTCTCTGAAAACTAAAATATTTCCATCTGTTCTGCGAGAATTTGAGAAAGTAATGATTTTTTGCGAGAAATTTGCGAGATAGATGCGAGAAAACAATAAAAACTCCTTTGGCTATTCTCGGGCAAAGAAAACACAAGGAGAATTAAAATGAACCAAGAAAAACAAAGAGAAGCATATGAAAAGATGCTCAAAAAATGCCCCGATATCTTAACACCGATGAAAGCAACCCGATGGTCACCTGTCGGCAAGAACACAATTTACGCCGCATTGAAAAACGGTGAGATAGAATCTTACACTTATAAAGGCGGTTACATCTTCACCAAGGATGCTTTTATCGATTACCTCGTCAAGACCGCAAACGATAAAGGCAGAGGTTATACAATCCGAGGTGATAAAAAATGTTGAGCAGCTTACCACAAACCTTGTCGGGTGAGCAGGTTCGATGTATCCTGCATATCAGTAAACGCAAGTGTGCTTGGATGCTTAACAACGGATTTATCAAATGCCAGAACACCGGCAAAAGAACAAGAAAATATACCGTGCTCAAAGAAGACCTGCTCACCTACATAGAGGACTCAGCAAAACACCCCGAAAAATATGTGACACCCCGCGCCGAATTCTCAACTGCAAAGTATGGCGGCACGCGCAAACCCCGACCACGCAAAACAGGATTTCCTTCCTCTCTGCCGTCAACTTTCCGCCCGTGGCTCGAGCAAGAATTCGAAACCGTTCCCGATGCTCTCACTATCCAACAAGTCATCACCACCACCGGCTATACCGATAACACCGTCAACCGTTGGCTCCGCCAAGGCCACCTAAAGTCCGTCCAAACCCAAACCGCAAAAATCATCGCAAAACAGTGGCTTATCGACTTCTACTGCTCCTATGGTTACACCATCTCTCAAATGTCCGATAAGCACATCAAGCTTATGCAAAAGTTTTTCAAATAAAATAAGTGAACAAAGTCAAAATTGCACTTTGGTGACACTTTGGATGTCACTTTGGGATGACTTTTGATAAAAATAGTGTATATAATTTTATCAAAATGCATTTATACTGGAACAGCATATGATTCAAAATCTCGGCTAAAATGAGAAAATCTCATATTTTAGCCGAGGTTTTTATCTTCATTTTTTGAAATGTCATAAGATTTACTGCGTTTTTATATTGAAATGTCATACTTTTTAGTGCCAAAATCTATTGAAATGTCATTTCTCCTTATGTGACAAAAACAAATATTCTCTGTTATATACTGCGATGAAATCTCGGTTGCTATTGAAAATTCCCAATAGCAACCGAGATTTTGTTTTTGCTTAAACATGCTCATAGCTTATTATAGGCAATATAAAATTTGATTTATTTTGGTTATCATATCGGCCTGTTGCAAATAATTGGGTTTTGTGTTACAATTATTTTGTCGAAATATATTTTTTGATGGAGGCATTATGATTGAAACTCTTCGTTTGCTATCAGAAAGTAAATCATCTTGTATAGTGAAACGCATTTATTCTTGTCCTTGCGGGAACGGCACTATACAGGAAGAACAAGATTACACTCCCGGTCACAGGGATGGATTTGCCTCCTTGTTGTGTAATAAGTGCAAGAATGATTATTATATTGATTTCGGCAACAGCAGTACAAAATGGTCAATAAAGAAAAGAAAGGAATTAAAGAGTATGGATAATATTTGGTTGCTGACTGAAGAACGTCCTAAACCTTCTGTAATTTTACAAATCATCGAAATGTATTGTGCAGATTTTAATGATAAAATTACTTTTAAAGAAGAGATAAGAATCAGACCGATAACCCAAAACGGAAAGTTCGTCTTTGCTTATGTTGTTGAGGGACTTAAAGTTGAACAGGCGCAAAATATTTTTATAAAAACTATTAGCGGTTATTCAAGTTCCGTAGATTTTTTGCTTTTCAAACAGAAAAATATGCCCAAAGAAAATGATCTTACCGAAATTCCATTAATGGCGATTGAAGAAACAAAAACCAGTGATGATGAATCGCGCAACACGGGAGTATCTCAACGAGTTTCGAAATTCGTTTATTTAAGAAGCTTTTATCGTGATGTTAAAATGTATATGCTATATAATGAAGAATTGGAAGCGCGTCCAAATAAAAAGCCATCAAACACAAGCATTTTTGGAACGAATATTCTTCTGTCATTAGGTGTAACTATCGTGGGGAAAGATACATCTAAATGGTTTGCTCCTTTCAAATCCTTAGATGAGTTAATAAAATTCAAGTCTGATATGAGAAAACCTCCAAAAGGCAATGTTCCAGTGAGAATTACTAAATATGCTGACAGAATAGAAGTGTCAGGACGATTGTCAAAACCTGCTGATGCCGGAAATATTGGACATGATCCTAATATAGGAACCCTTTCTATGATTGGCGCCGGACTACGCTTATTTGGTTGGACGGGAAATATCGTGATTACTCTTCACGGTGTATCACAAGAATATGTGACTGATAATCCTACAAATAAGTTTTTGTTTAATTGTAGTTTACTGAATATGTCTCTTGATGGACTGACAATGCCGTCCATTGTGTTACCTGATTACTATTGG
>JAZNOY010000020.1:0-5398 GCA_045589375.1 Acutalibacteraceae bacterium
AGAAGGACTTTCTTTTCGGAATTTAATACTTCATTTTGAAAATTGTTTTTGTTGATATTGATAGCAGTCATATTTACGTCCTCCTTTTTTCTTTGTGGCTTCATTTTATCACAGCTTTTGTTGCTGTTCTGTGATAACATCACATTTCTGCTTTTTCTTCAATGTAGCCAATATCACAAGTAAATATGCACTTTCGAGAATTTTGCGTATTTCTACACTTTGCAAAATTGCTACCGTGTTTTGCTTGCTGTCTGCGTACAGGTTGCGATGAAAAAACATTTCTTCTTTGTCTACTGCGGATCAATTTTTGATATAGAAAGAAAAAACAACCACCAGTGTTGTGAAAATTTAACGACTGCGAGGTTGTTTTTTGACCACAGTTTATCCCACATCTGCAACCGGAACATACGGACACAACGGAAATAAAAGCACCAAAGAGGATGTGATTTTGAGCAGAAAGGGTTAGGAATAACAGGAAATGTCTATAAAGTAGGGTTTTCCTATCATTTGGGAACTAGATGCCGCAGGTTCGAGTCCTGTCACCTCGACCAAAATTCCAAATTTGACCTTTGGGTCGGGTTTGGAATTTTTTGCTTTGAGGGCAAAAGCCTGAGAGGGTCTGTAAAATAACCATACCAAACATTTTATAACCACTACTTTAAAAATTAGATAGGGAAGTATATATGCAACAAGCCCGATGAGTTTTTGCTCATCGGGCTTGTTATTTTTAATAGATAGTTTTCTTAAAAAATATTTCTATTAAATTTAATCACAGCAAGGGTCGGGCTTTTTTGCCTTTTTTTCTTCCAGAGCCGGCTTGGTTACATCACCGAGCCCTGTTGTTTCAGAAAATAGAACATTTGCCTTTGTCGCATTTACCGCATCTGTAGGAACAATGATTTTAGAAGCCTTGCCGTTTGAAAGCGCAACAAGTGCTTCGTATTTTTTAAGCTCTAATACCGCTGCATCGGCGCCTGCCTCGCGAAGCTCCTTGATGCCGTCAGCTTCTGCTTTCTTTGCGAGATAAATCGCTTTTGCCTCGCCTTCCGCACGAGCTATGCGAGCATCGCGCTCGCCCTCCGCGGCAAGAATCATAGCCTGCTTGTCACCCTCAGCACGAGTGATTGCGGCTGCCTTGTGTCCCTCTGCTTGAAGTAAGGTTTCGCGGCGGTCGCGCTCAGCCTTCATTTGCTTTTCCATAGCATTTTGTATCTCTGTGGGAGGGATAATGTTCTTAAGCTCAACGCGATGAACCTTGATGCCCCATTTATCAGTAGCCTCGTCAAGAATCGATGTCATTTTGGCGTTGATAGTGTCACGCGAGGTGAGTGTTCCGTCAAGCTCTAGCTCACCAACAAGGTTTCTGAGAGTTGTAGCGGCCAAATTTGAAAGCGCGGAAATGGGATTTACCGCACCGTAAGCATATAGCTTCGCATCATAAACCGCATAGTAAATAACGGTGTCTATCTGCATAGTAACATTATCCTTGGTAATAACGGGTTGCGGGGGAGAATCCAAAACCTGCTCCTTGAGTGTAACCCTTTTGGCAATTCTTTCAATTACGGGAATTTTAATATGAAATCCCGCAGACCAGGTGGTTTTGTATTTTCCTAAGCATTCAATTACATATTCGTGTGCTTGAGGCACAATTCTGGCATTTGGAATTATGAAAATAATTACAAGAATAAGAACAATAAACGCAATTAACATTAATATCTCGCTCCTTAAAATGTTTTAAATTTAGTGCGAAGTATCACACTATAAGTATAATACCATACTTGCTTGTGAATTACAATAAGTTTTAAAGCACCGGAGTTTCGTTATTATTAGTTTTTTAAAAAAAAAAAATATTATAATTTCATTTAACCAACAGAATAAGGAGGGTTGTTTTTGCGTAAAATTTTAATAAAAATAAAATGTGGTGAATTATTATGAAAAGAAATCTTTTTCTTTGGCAGCTCTCAGGTTTCGGTATAGTCTCACTTGCAGGAACTATTTTGCATTATCTATATGAATGGACAAGCGAAAGTGCTATAGCGGCGTTGTTTTCCGGTGTGAACGAGTCCACATGGGAGCATATGAAGCTTTTATTTTTTCCTTTATTCGCTTTTGCATTAATACAAAGCCGATTTTTTAAGGATTATGATAACTTTTGGTGTGTTAAGCTGCGCGGCATTATATTCGGCATATTGCTCATACCGATAATTTTTTATACCCTTAACGGTATTTTCGGAAAAACTGCCGATTGGATTAATATACTCATCTTTTTCATATCAGCAGCGGGGGCGTTTGTGCTTGAAATGCGAATGTTTAGAAAAGAAAAGTTCAAATGCCGCTCGCAGCGCCTCGCGCTCATAACGCTGTTTATTATATCCGCACTTTTTGTTTTGTTTACCTTTGTGACTCCCGAAATTCCTGTTTTTAAGGACCCTGTTAGCAGGCAATACGGCATAAGTGATTAGCTGAATAAAAAAAGATAGAAAAACGCCGAGTTTCGATAAGGCAGTTTTTCGCAAATATAATTCTCTGTATTATTGTAATATGTAATACATGCGTTTGACTTATGTGCGGTCTTTTCCTAAAATTATACTGACAATTTGTAAATCTACTTTTCGGGTAAAATATATATGGAGAAATTATCCGAAGATGTTTCACTCGCCGAAAGGCAAATTTCATTGAAAAACCGACTTGTCGAAACAAGTCGGTTTTTCTGGTGGAGCCGGGGGGAGTCGAACCCCCGTCCAAAAACCTATTCCCAACGGCATCTCCGAGCGCAGATATTTGATTAATTTTCCCGTAGCTTGCGGTCAAATATCAAGCTGCAAGCTTTGGTAGCCTTTAATTCATGACATCAAATAAGGCGATTTGATGTTCACGGACGCCGCTAATTGACGCCCTTCCAAAGCCGCGGCACTCTCTGGTCGGACGGCAGCCTAATTAGGCTGCAAGTGCAACTTTAGTGTTGTCAGTTAATTTTAAATTGCGGATTTTAAAGCGGTTCCGCACCGCTGCTCGCTTCCGTTGGTTCAAAATCCCTGTCGAAACCTTTACGGCCCCATATTAAATTTAGCGGTTTTGCTCTTTTATGGCACGGTCAATCGCGCGGTCGGCATCACGCTTCGCGGCAGTAGCTCGTTTATCGTGAAGCTGCTTGCCTCGGCAAAGTCCTAGCTCAAGCTTAACGAGAGAGCCCTTAAAATAAATTGATAGGGGAATAAGGGTGAGTCCTTGCTGCTTAACAACACCTAAAAGCCGCATAATTTCGCGCTTGTGCATAAGCAAGCGGCGGTCGCGCTTAGGCTCGCGGTTAAAAATGTTTCCGTGGTCATAGGGACTAATGTGCATTTGCTTAACAAATAATTCCCCGTCATCAATGCTGCACCAAGCCTCTTTTAAATTAACTCCGCCTTGCCTTAGAGACTTTACTTCGGTTCCCGCAAGAGAAATACCGGCTTCAAATCTTTCGAGCACAAAATATTCGTGAAATGCTTTTTTGTTTGTAGCAATCGTTTTAATGTTTTCCACCGTATCCCTCCTTTAAAACTAAATCAATATAGCATAACGGTCAGTTTAATTCAAGCAAAAATTGTCGCATCAAAGCGAAAAGTCATCAGGGGAATAATTGCTTGATGGTTTGCTTTGAAGCGGTGTTCGCTTAAGTGGGTCGTATTTATAATGACGGCAATAATCGCGCTTAGAGGTAACTCCCTTTTTCTTGCAGAAAACCACCTGTGAAAAATCAGATTTTCTGCCGTGGATACACCAAGCGCAAGATTTAGCAAGCTTTTTATTAAGCACTGATTTTGCCATATAAACACCCCTAAATAACCAAACTACTAATAATCATAACATATCTTTATATATTTTTCCACTATATTTTTTAGATTGGCAAAACAGCAAAAATAAAATTATTGTTATAATCACAGATATAATTAATTCTTTAGACGATGCGCCCGTGCCTATGGTAACCGCTATATTGTTGCTTAAGGTAGGCACAGTAATTTTAAAGAGAGAAATCAGCACAAAAGTATATATTGACGCGAGCGCGGCAGATAAAAATCTAAAAGTAATAAAAAGCGGAAGATTAACTCCGCAATCTTTTGAAGACGAAAAGATTTGCAGCCAAATTGAAAGACCTGCAAAGCCTAAAATGAAAGCAACAAAATATATGTTTTCGGTTTGTGTAACGGCGGAACTGACCTCGGTGAAAAAAAGAAAAAGCTTGAGCGGCGCAATGGTCCTTGATAGGAGCTTTATATAGTTGTTAATAACCGAAAATAAAATGACAAAGCCGCAAATTGAGAAAACCGAGGATGCGGCATCGTAGGTGCTTATAACAAAATTATCAGCAGTATTCAAATTGATGGCCGATTTAGTATATCCGCTTTCGGTTTTAGAAATAAATTTAAACAGGAATGTAAAAACGGTGAGGGCAGAAAGACACAACGCAGCAAAAAGTAAAACGCCGATTTTTTGTGATTTAAAAACGCCGAGCCCTACCGCAGAGATAACAAAGGCGGGGCCCGCATTAACGCAAAAGCACTGCATTATATGTGCGCTTTTTATGTCGATGACGCCGTTTTTTGCAAGCTCGTTTATCAGCTTTGCGCCAACAGGATATCCGCCAAGCAAGGATAATATAAATGCAAAAATAATGTTTAGCCTTCCGCCTGCACGGCTTAGAAGCGGAGTGCGCATCAAAAAAATGGTGCAAAAGGTAAAAGGAAAGAGAGAGGGAATTATTATTTTACCGCATAAAAGAATACCGAGCCTTGCGCCTTCGGCACAGGTCTTGGGTGAAATAATTATCAGCGCCGCAAGGAGCACCACGCAGGGTATTAATAAATAACTCAAAATTTTTTTCATATCCATCACCGCAACTACTTTTCCTTTTAAGAATTATTATGCATTTTTAATCATATTTATAATTAGAATAAAACATCGGTGGTGGGAGATTGAAAAAATTTAAGTTTAAATCATCGAAGGAAAAACAAAAAATCAAGTTTTTAAGTGATTGCAGCAATATGTTAATCGGAACACATATTGAAATGTTTTCAAATAAGGAAATAAATATTGAGGGCTGTGAAAAAATACTCGAATATACTGACGACCATATAAAGCTAAAGCTCTCAAAAGGAATGCTGCTTCTTTTTGGAGAGGAATTTGATATTGAAACCTTTGAGGGAAGTATTATTGTTATAAAAGGGAATATTTCTTCAATTGAGTTTTGTGTTTAAGGTGATAAGAGTAATCCGAGCCTGTTTTAAAAAGGCGGATTATTCGGCCACTCTTTGTTAAAATACTCGTTCATCCGAAAGGATGAACTGCGTTTTATGCCTTGATTGACCAAAAATCCGCACTTTTTAAAATCTTCGACCTCAAGGACGATAGATTTTAA
>JAZNOY010000021.1:0-40800 GCA_045589375.1 Acutalibacteraceae bacterium
CGCCTTGCGAGGCTTTTGGCAATAATACAGGGAATTTTGTTTGAGAAACAAATACTGACTTATCGGAACTCAGCGAATCGGGAAGTGTCCTTTTTTATATCCTCATAAGTTTTCTATGGTGGACATTAAATAATCGCTGAACTCTTTGCAGCTTGCGCCATCACGGTCGCCGGTTACAACAACCTTCTTTTCGCTCTCGGTGCATATATTGAGCGCTCGGCTTAAAAGGTCGGCCTTGTCAATAAAGCCTATATGCCTTATAAGCATTTCGGCCGCTTTGAACATACTTGTAGGATTAGCGTATTCGCCTATTCCCTGCTCAATCATTCGAGGAGCAGAGCCGTGAATTGGCTCGAACATAGCATAACGGTCGCCTATATTAGAGCTACCCGCCGTTCCAACGCCGCCTTGGATTTGCGCCGCCTCATCGGTGATTATATCGCCATAAAGATTAGGAAGCACAAATACCTCAAACTCGCTTCTTATCTTCTCGTTAACGAGATTGGCGGTCATTATATCGATATACCAATCTTCCGCTATAATTTCGGGGTATTCCTCGGCAACCTTATGGCATATTTCGGAAAATTTGCCATCGGTTTTTTTCATAATATTTGCCTTTGTAACAATTGCTACGCGAGTTTTACCGTTTTTGCGAGCATAATCGAATGCGGCACGCGCAATTCTTTCGGTGCCCGCGTTGGTTGTCACCTTAAAATCGAAAGCAAGGGTATCGGGAATTTCAACGCCCTTTGAGCCTAAAACATACTCGCCCTCGGTGTTTTCACGGAAAAAGGTCCAGTCAATATTTTCTGAAGGCACGCAAACGGGGCGCACATTGGCATACAAATCAAGCTCACGGCGCATCGCAACATTTGCGCTTTCGAGCGTTCCGCCCTTAAGCGTTGTTGTGGGTGCTTTTAAAATTACATTAGAGGATTTTAGTTCTGCCAAAACATCATCGGGAATTGCTTTATTCTTAGCAATTCTATTTTCAATTGTAAGTCCCTCGATTACCTTAAGCTCTATCTTGCCGTTTTTAATTTCTTCCATAAACAAAAACTCAAGCAATCTTTTACTATCGGCAGAAATAATCGGACCTATACCGTCACCATAGCAAATTCCTATTACGATTTTATCAAGAGCGTTATAATCAACCGCTCCTTTTTCCGCCTCCATCTTTTTTTGACGGGAAATTTGCTCGGTTAGAAGCGTTCTAAACTGCTCAACGGCAGAATCTATGTAGTTTTGCATTTTAGTTCTCCTTTGTATAGGCCAAAAGTCCGCCTGCTTTTAAAATCTTAATTTGTCTATCAGTAAAATTACAGCAAAGCTCTATGCTTTCACCGTTGGTTTCGTCGGTCAAAACCATCTCGCCCTTTTCCATACCCTCAAAAATATTTGATATTGAAAGCTTATCACCCTCATTAATCTTATCGTAATCATCGGGGTTTTTAAAGCTGAGCGGCATAATGCCTGCATTTATTAGGTTAGCAATATGAATTCTTGCGAAGCTCTTGGTTATAACAACGCGAACGCCCAAATACATTGGAACTAACGCCGCGTGTTCTCTTGACGAGCCTTGACCGTAGTTACTGCCGCCGATAACGATACTCTCGCCCAAAGCCTTTGCGCGCTCGGGGAAGTCCTTATCGCAAACGCCGAAGCAGAACTGTGAAAGGTGCGGAATGTTAGAGCGATAGGGCAGAATTTTTGCACCCGCCGGCATAATATGGTCGGTTGTTATATTATCGCCCACCTTGAGTGCCACCGAGGCGGTAATGCTATCGTTCTGCGCCTTCGACTGCGGGAACGGCTTAATATTCGGACCGCGAAGCACCGCAACACTCTCGGCACAGGCTTCGGGTGCGGGCGCCACAATCGCAGTATCATCAATCTTAAATTTCTTGGGCATTTTGATTTTTGGCATTTTACCAAGTGTCTGCGGGTCGGTTATCTCACCCGTGAGCGCCGCAGCAACGGCAGTTTCGGGTGAAACCAAGTAAACGCCCGCATCGGCGGTTCCGCTTCTGCCCTCAAAGTTACGATTAAAGGTTCTAAGGGATACACCTGCAGAATTAGGCGAGAAGCCCATACCTATACAAGGTCCGCAAGCACACTCAAGCAGTCTTGCGCCGCTTGCGAGTATATCACTTAATGCACCACATTCAGAAAGCATTGAAAGCACCTGCTTTGAGCCGGGTGATATCGAAAGGCTAACATTATGACTTATGGTCTTGCCCTTTAAAAGTGCCGCAACCTTAAGCATATCGAGGAGTGACGAATTGGTGCAAGAGCCTATGCAAACCTGATTAACCTTTACACCCTTAAGCGACGCAACCTCAACAACATTATCGGGGCTATGCGGGCAGGCAATAAGCGGCTTTAGCTCATCAAGGTTAATATCTATGACCTTATCATAAACCGCATCGCTATCGCTTGAAAGAGGAATATAATCCTCCTCTCTACCCTCGGCCTTAAGGAATTTTCGAGTAACCTCATCAGAGGGGAAAATCGAGGTGGTAGCACCAAGCTCGGTGCCCATATTTGTAATGGTCGCACGCTCGGGAACCGAAAGGTTTTTAATTCCTTCTCCACCCCACTCAATTATAGCGCCTACGCCGCCCTTAACCGACAATATGCGAAGAATCTCAAGACTTATATCCTTTGCGGTTACAAAGGGCTTTAATTTGCCGATTAGGTTAACCTTATACATTTTAGGCATTGTTATAAAATAAGCGCCGCCGCCCATAGCAACCGCAACATCAAGTCCACCCGCGCCAAAGGCAAGCATACCTATACCGCCGCCTGTTGGGGTATGGCTATCGGAGCCTATGAGTGTTTTGCCCGGCTTGCCGAAGCGCTCAAGGTGAAGCTGATGGCAAATGCCATTGCCGGGGCGCGAAAAATAAATACCGTGCTTTGAAGCAACAGACTGAATATACAAATGGTCATCGGCGTTTTCGAAGCCCGATTGAAGCGTATTGTGGTCGATATAAGCAACGCTCTTTTCGGTCTTAACACGCTTAAGTCCCATAGTCTCGAACTCCAAATATGCCATTGTGCCTGTAGCGTCCTGTGTTAAGGTTTGGTCTATTTTAAGAGATATTTCGCTTCCGGCAACCATTTCACCCGAAACGAGATGCTCTTTAATTATTTTTTGTGCAATAGTGTAACCCATAATCAATTCCCCTTCTTTGCCATCTGCATATAGGCGTTATCAAGATGCTTTGAAATAAGCTCAGCCGCCTTTTCGGCCTCGCCGCTTTTTATCGCTTCATAAATTGCTCTATGCTCAGCCACCGATGCTTCTGCGCGAATACTATTAGAAATAGAGGCATAGCGATATTTTTGAATTTTCTTATGAAGCGGCAAAAGAACATTATAAAAAACCGTGCTTTCGGTCATTTTATAAATCGTTTCGTGGAATTTGCTATCCATACTTTTAAGCCGCTCGGAATCGTGCTTATTAAGATAAAATTCCTGAAATTCGACTGCTTCGCGCAGCTCGTTTAGCTTCTCTTCATTTTGGTTTTGCGCCGCAAGCGCCGCCGCCATACCCTCAATTCTGCCGCGAATTGCAAAGATATCGGCTAAATCCTTATCGCTTATACCAATTACAACCGAGCCCTTACCCGACTCACCTATAAGATGCTCCTGCTCAAGTCTGCGAAGCGCCTCTCTTATAGGTGTTCGGCTTACGCCGAGCTCGAGGCTTAGCTTGCTTTCTGTAAGCACCTCGCCGCGTTGATAGCGGCCGCTTAATATATCGGTTTCAAGATGCTCATAAACCTGGTCGGCCAAGGAAACCGTTTTATGCTCCATCATAAATTTCTCCTTTAAACTCTCTTATACTTTCCGCCCGAAAGCTCCTCTATTTTTTCTTCTAACTCGGAATTAGAAAGGGAGGTTTGCCTACCGCCTTCATATTCCTTATCTATCCAATCCTTAATCTTTACAACGAGCTCGCTACGCTTATCAATTGCATTATCGCCCGAAAGGTTATAATTTTGATTAATCCAATAAGCAATACCCGCAAGGCCTGAGGTTTTGCCGAGCAAAACAGAAACAGGTCTGTTAAGGATTTTTTCGGTGTTGAAAATATTGTAAATTTCCTCGTCCTTTAGTAGACCATCAGCGTGAATTCCCGCCCGTGTAACATTAAAATTACGGCCAACAAAGGGAGTCATCGGTGGGATTTCATAACCCATTTCACGCTTGAAATATTCGGCAATTTCGGTAATAACGGTTGGGTCCATACCATCAAAGGAGCCGCGAAGTGAAGCATACTCCATAACCATAGCCTCAAGCGGAACATTACCTGTGCGCTCGCCTATTCCGAGAAGCGAGCAGTTAACGCCCGAAGCACCGTAAAGCCAAGCAGTTGAAGCATTGGCAACTGCCTTATAAAAATCATTGTGACCATGCCACTCGAGCATTTCGCTCGAAACATCAGAGTAGTGCTGTAGGCCGTAAATGATGCCGGGAACGCTTCTCGGAAGCGCTACCTCGGTATAAGGAACACCATATCCCATAGTATCGCAAGCGCGTATTCTAACAGGGATTTTAGCCTGCTGGGACATCTTCATAAGCTCATTAACAAAGGGCACAACAAAGCCATAGAAATCGGCTCTTGTTATATCCTCAAGGTGACAGCGCGGCATAACTCCCGCCTCAAAGGCCTCCGCTACTGCCGCAAGATATGTATCCATCGCTTGCTTACGGCTCATCTTAAGCTTCTTAAATATATGATAATCACTACAGGAAACCAATATGCCTGTTTCCCTTATTCCCAAATCACGAACAAGCTTGAAATCCTCCTTATTGGCTCTAATCCAAGTGGTGATTTCAGGGAATTTAAGTCCCAAGGCCTGACATTTTTCAATCGCTTCCCTATCCTTTTTGCTATAGACAAAAAACTCGGTTTGGCGGATAATTCCGTAAGGGCCGCCGAGCCTCGACATATATTTATAAAGCTCTACAATCTGTTCAACGCTATATGGCTCAACCGACTGCTGACCATCGCGCAAGGAGGTATCGGTTATCCAAATATCGTGCGGCATACCGAGCGGAACGCGCCTATGGTTAAAGGAAATTCGCGGCACATCCTCATAGCTATATACCTCTCGATACAAATTTGGCTCTTTGACATCCTGCAGAGAATATTTATAGGTTTTAGATTCGAGTAAATTAGTTTTGTTTGAAAGTTCGAGCATAATTTCACTCCCGTTGTATAATTGTATACAATTATAGCACTATGCACTCTCTCTGTCAAGTGTTTATGCCTTCATTTTTGAAGTTTTGTTATATTATCGGCAATCATTGAAAAAATTGATGCCGTACCGATTTGGCTTCCCCCCTCGGACATAACTATAACCGCATATTTAGGCTCTTCAAACGGGAAAAAACCGCAAAACCAGCTATTTGTAATCTCGTTTCCCGATTCATCAAATCTACCCGTTTGTGCAGTAGCGGTTTTGCCTGCCGCCGTAGTGGTTTTTGGCATTGCCTCTATTCCTGTTCCCTCGGTTACTACCGCTTTTAGATATTCCTTAACACGACCTGCAGTTTTTGCCGACATAGCTCTTGTTTTGACATTTTCTTCTTTTTCGATTGTTTTTCCATTCTCGACCACACCTTTAACAAGACTTGGAAGGCGATATTGGCCGCCGTTTGCTATACTTATATAAAGTGTGAGCATAGCGGCAGGACTCAAGCTCAAATCGCCCTGCCCTATACTTAAATTTGCAAGCGTTGCCTCATTGTCAAGCCGCTTTAAGCTTGTAAGGTTACCGGATTTTGAAAACATATCCCAAGCTACCTGAATTTTACTGCCGAAATTAAGCGACGACGCCATATTGAAAACCGCCTCACCGCCCACTCGATTTGAAAGATTATAGAAATAGCAGTTACACGATTGTGCCAATGCTGAGCTAAGGCTTAAAATGCCGTGACCATCTAATTTATGGCAATTAAAATATCTATCAACTATGAGCGTTCTTCCCTTACAGTTAAAGCTATAATCCGCCACACCTGCCTCGATTGCCGCCGCCGCAACGCAGGGCTTAAACACCGAGCCGACGCTAAATGCCTCAAGGCATTTATTAATAAGCGGTGCATTTGCGGCATTCAAGCTTTGGGCAATATCGGATATATCAAACTGCGGATAGCTTACCATCGCCTTTATTTCGGCACTTTTAACATCGGCCACTATTACCGCTCCGCTTATCAGTCCTTCGGCGGCGCGCTCTACCGCATTTTGAAGCTTTATATCGACGGTTGTTTGAACACCATCAAACACCTTTAGTCTATCATTTTCAATTTTGGGTTCACTATAAAGCACCCTTCCCTTTCCGTCTGTTTCAAACGAAGCACTTATAAGATTTTCGGAAAATAAAATCTCATCATAAGCGCGTTCAAGACCTGATACGCCGTGCCCCGAATCATCTAAATACCCTATCAAATGGCAAGCATCATACCCCTTGGGCACATTCACCGCAACCTCACTACAGCTTATCCCTTCGCACTCAATCCTTTCGGGGACTTTGCAAACCGTCGGCTTACCCGCATTAAGCGGCTTTAAGGCAGCCGCAAGCTCGTCACCCTCTAAGACCGAGCTAATAGCTACGATTGCGCGGGGAGTGGGCAAAACAGCGGCATAAATCTCGGTTTCTTTATTTGTAAGCGGCACCATATTACAGTCATAAATCGTGCCGCGCGGCCGTGAAATATTAATTCTTTGGCTCGACTGCTTGGCTTGCAGCTCGCCATAATTTCCGAGCGCCACTACGGCTGCTCGCAGGATACAGCTAAGCATCAAAAAGCAAACAACAAAAAAGCAAACCGCCGAGCGCCTTGCAAGCATTCTATCAAAAAGCTTTTCACTCATTTTATCACCAAAATAAGTATTGCCATCATATATTTAAAATAAACGCCCTTTATTACAGCCTCGAAATAAAAAACACCCAACCTTGCGGTTGGGTGTAATTTTTATTGATTACTGCTTGCCATAAAGCTCAACGAGTTTTTCAAGATGAGCTCTGCGAGCCTTAGCAGCTTCTGCAGCCTTATCAAAGAGCTCATTTGCACGCTCGGGGAATGAGCGAGTGAGAGAAGCATAGCGAGCTTCGTTCAAGATGAACTCCTTATAATCTGCGGTTGCGGGCTTACTATCAAGCGAGAAGGGATTCTTGCCTTCAGCCTTAAGAGCAGGATTATAGCGGAACATATCCCAATAGCCTGCGGCAACTGCCTTCTTCATTTCGTTCTGGCAGTTAACCATACCGCCCTTAATGGAGTGCATTTCGCAAGGTGCATAGCAGATAACGATTGAAGGACCGTTATAAGCCTCTGCTTCCTTGATTGCCTTAAGGGTTTGATTCATATCGGCACCCATAGCAATCTGAGCTACATATACATAGCCATAGGACATAGCGATTTCAGAAAGGCTCTTCTTATTGATAGCCTTACCTGCTGCTGCGAACTGAGCAACCTGACCGATGTTGGAAGCCTTGGAAGCCTGACCGCCGGTGTTAGAGTAAACCTCGGTATCAAATACCATAATATTTACATCCTCACCTGTTGCGAGAACATGGTCAACACCGCCGAAGCCGATATCGTATGCCCAACCATCACCGCCGAATATCCAAACAGACTTCTTAGAGAGGTATTCCTTCTTCTCTAAAACTGCAGGAGCGGTGGGACAACCATCCTTCGCGGCCTTTTCAAGCTCTACGATGAGAGCATCGGTAGCAGCGGTATTCTTTGCACCATCATCAATAGTAGCAAGATATTCATCGGCAGCAGCCTTAAACTCAGCAGAAGCCTTATCAGAAGCTGCCATTTCTTTAATTTGGTCGATAAGGCCGAGGCGAACTGCCTTTTGGCCTAAATACATACCGTAGCCGTGCTCTGCGTTATCCTCAAAGAGAGAGTTAGCCCAAGCAGGACCTTGGCCCTTTGCGTTAACGGTATAAGGAGATGTTGCGGCAGGACCGCCCCAGATTGAAGAACAGCCTGTTGCATTAGAAATATACATTCTATCGCCAAACAGTTGAGTTACCAAGCGAGCATAAGCGGTTTCAGCACAGCCTGCGCAGGAGCCCGAGAACTCAAGCAAGGGCTTCTTGAACTGAGAGGTGATAACATTTGCATCGGTTGCAACGCCTTCCTTCTCGGTTACATTATCTACACAGTAATCAAATACCTCTTGCTCGGCAAGCTGAGATTCCTGCGGAACCATCTTGAGCGAGCTTGTGGGACATTCGCCTACGCAAACGCCGCAGCCCATACAATCAAGCGGAGAAACGGTCATAGTATAGCTATAACCCTTATTGGAAACGAGTTTTTCTTTAGTAGCAATCTTGATTCCTGCGGGAGCAGCAGCCTTTTCATCATCAGAGAGAGCATAAGGACGAATTGTTGCATGGGGGCAAACAAATGCGCACTTATTACAGCCGATACAGGTTTCATTATTCCACTCGGGAACCATAACTGCAACGCCGCGCTTCTCGTGAGCCGAGGCGCCCTGCTCAAATGTTCCGTCTGCATGGTCGATAAATGCAGATACGGGAAGAGCGTCACCATTCATAAGGCCAACGGGCTTCATAATATTATCTACCATCTTAACGAGCTTATCTGCACCAACAGAAGCGGTAGCATCGTTATTATCGGTAGCGTTAGCCCAATCGGCAGGAACATCAATCTTAACATAAGCGGTTGCACCTGCATCGATTGCCTTCTCGTTCATCTCAACGATTTCTTTACCCTTCTTCATAAACTTCTGAGCCTTTTCCTTCATATAGGAAATAGCATCTTCGGCAGGAAGAACCTTTGAAAGTGAGAAGAATGCAGACTGCAATACAGTATTGGTGCGCTTGCCAAGACCGATTTGAGCTGCTAAATCGATAGCGTTAACGGTATAAAGCTGAATATTGTTTTTAGCGATATAGCGCTTTGCTTCAGCGGGCATATGAGCATCAAGCTCTTCGGCAGTCCACTGGCAGTTAATAAGGAACACACCGCCCGGCTTAACATCGTTGACCATCTTATAACCCTTGATAACATAAGAGGGGTTATGGCAAGCAACAAAGTCAGCCTTATTGATATAGTAAGGACTCTTAATCGGCTTATCGCCAAATCTTAAGTGAGAAATTGTGATACCGCCGGTCTTCTTAGAGTCATACTGGAAGTATGCCTGAACATACTTATCGGTATGGTCACCGATAATCTTAATGGAGTCCTTATTAGCGCCAACAGTTCCGTCACCGCCGAGACCCCAGAATTTACATTCAATAGTGCCTTCTGCAGCAGTGTTGGGAGCCTCTTCCTCGGGGAGAGAAAGCTCGGTAACGTCATCGTTGATACCGATGGTGAAGTTGTGCTTAGGAGCATCTGCATTAAGAGCTTTATATACAGCAAAAATGCTTGAAGGAGGAGTATCCTTAGAGCCAAGACCGTAGCGGCCGCCTACAACGGCATCAATCTTTCTGCCCCGAGAGGCAAGAGCGGCAACAACGTCTAAATAGAGGGGCTCACCGAGTGCACCCGGCTCCTTAGTTCTATCAAGAACAGCTATCTTCTTAGCGGTAGCAGGAATAGCCTCAACCAATTTCTCAGCAGAGAACGGACGATAAAGGCGAACCTTTACAAGACCAACCTTTTCACCTGCAGCGGTAAGATAATCAATAACCTCTTCAATAACATCGCATACCGAGCCCATAGCGATAATAACACGCTCTGCATCGGGTGCGCCATAGTAGTTAAAGAGCTTGTAATCTGTGCCGAGCTTAGCATTAACCTTGTCCATATACTTTTCAACAATGGCGGGCATTGCATCATAGTATTTGTTACAAGCTTCTCTATGCTGGAAGAATATATCACCGTTTTCGTGCGAACCACGCATTACGGGATGCTCAGGGTTAAGAGCGCGTTTACGGAAAGCCTCAACAGCATCCATATCACACATTTCCTTAAGGTCCTCAAAATCCCAAACCTGAATCTTTTGAATTTCATGAGAGGTGCGGAAGCCATCAAAGAAATTGATGAAAGGAACACGGCCCTCGATTGTTGCTAAGTGAGCAACTGCACCAAGGTCCATAACCTCCTGTGTATTTGTTTCGGCAAGCATTGCAAAACCGGTTTGACGGCAAGCGTAAACGTCAGAATGGTCACCAAAAATGTTAAGTGCATGCGAAGCTACGCAACGAGCTGATACATGGAATACGCAAGGAAGCAATTCGCCTGCTATCTTATACATATTCGGAATCATAAGTAAAAGACCTTGAGAAGCGGTATAGGTGGTGGTAAGTGCACCTGCGTTAAGTGAGCCGTGAACTGTTCCTGCCGCACCTGCTTCGGACTGCATCTCTGCAACCTTAACGGTTGTGCCGAAGATGTTTTTTAGGCCTTGAGCGGACCATTGGTCAACATAGTCTGCCATAGGGCTGGACGGAGTGATAGGATAAATACCTGCTACCTCTGTGAACGCATAGGACACATGAGCAGCGGCATTATTACCATCCATAGTTTTAAATTTTCTGGACACTAAAATTCCTCCTAAAAATTATGTTTTGAAATTGACACAAACGGACAATCCCATACGGATATATAATACCACTTTTATTTTGCTTTGTAAACAAAAAAATGTTTTTTTATTGAAAAATATCTCTTATTCTCCAATTTAAACAAAAAAGCAGTCGAAGATATATCTCCGACTGCACTAATGTTATGTTTTTTTACCTTTCCTCTCGGAAATATGATAGTCCGAGGCTTGCGGGTGGTTGATTTTCGCGCTTGTTCATAATGCTGGTAATAATCAAAACAACTATAGTTATTATATACGGCAGCATTTTTAAGATTTCGCGTTCCGAAGACGAAATATTATTAAACACGAACGCCGCGATATATAAAGCGCCGAAAATATAAGAGCCGAAAATTGAAATGTTGGGCTTCCAAAGCGTGAAAATTACGAGTGCAATAGAAAGCCAACCGAATGCCTCAATTGTAGCCGCCGTTTCCCAGCTTCCCTTAACATAGTCCATAACATAGAATACGCCGCCAAAGCCTGCGATACCGCTACCGAGTAAAATCGCAACATATTTATAGCGAGTAATGTTAACGCCCATTGCATCGGCAGTAGCTGTATTTTCACCTATGGCGCGGAGGTTAAGCCCCACTTTAGTGCGGTTGAAAATAAAGGTTGTTACCAAGGCAATAACAATGGCAAAATAAACATAAAATCCGTGCCCGAAAACCACCTTGACAAAACCGTTTGACTTTTCGGCAAAGGGCAAGCATTTTGCAATGATTTTACCCGCTACTGAAAATCCGTTTTTATTAACATACGAATGCATTAAAAACTGGGTTAGTCCGTTGCCGAAAATCGTAATGGCCAAGCCCGTTATATTTTGATTGCAACGGAAGGTGACGGTCATTAAAGCGTAAATCGCACCTGTAAGCATTGCAAATAAAAACGCGCCCGAAACGGATGTTAAAATCAGCATAAACCATGAAGCAGCCTCGGGGGAAGCCAAGTTGTTAATATACAAGCTTACAAAAAGGCAGCCGCCTACCGTGCCGGTGCACATAATGCCCGGTATACCAAGATTCAAATGGCCTGCTTTTTCGGTAATCGTTTCGCCGACACAGCCAAAAAGAAGAACGGTGCCTATTGCAATAGCACTCATTAAGAAGGTAATAATCATTTCTTAATTTCCTCCTTTTGTTTTTTTCTGAACACAAGCCTATAATTAATAAAGAAAGAGCAAACTATTACGGCAAAATAAACTATGCCGACAACAATGTTTGAAATTGCATCATTTGTGAACATAAAGGTCTTTCGCACCTCCGTCATACCCTTAGAAATAAAGGTAATGAAGAGGCTCGTTACAATAATCATCAGCGGATTAAACGCCGCCAACCATGTTGACATAATGCCCGTAAAGCCCATATTATTTGCAGATACGATGCTTATTGTATGATTGATTGAGCCCGCAAGTACGAAGCCCACAAGTCCTGCAATTGCACCCGATAAAATCATCGTGCGAACGATAACCTTATCCACCTTAATACCGACATATTTTGCAGTATTTACGCTTTCGCCGACAACCGATATTTCATATCCGTGCTTAGACGAACGGAGATAAACATACATAAAAATCGTAATGACGGCAAACAAAATTATCGGCAAAAGATATTTATTTCCGATATCGGGAATATTACCATACTTAATCGGTGCCAAAACACCCGAGCCTGATTTAACCCAAACTGTGATACAAACAGAAACAAGGCCCTGAGCGATATAGTTCATCATAAGGGTGAATAATGATTCGTTTGTATTGAACTTTGCCTTAAATATAGCAGGTATAACTGCCCAAATTGCTCCTGCAGCCACACTTGCCACAAGCATAATCGGAATGATTACAGAATCAGCAACCTTTCCGCCGAGATAGAACATACAGGCAATTGCGGCAAGGCAGCCTATAAGAATTTGTCCGTTACCGCCCAAGTTCCAAAACTTCATTTTAAATGCAGGAAGCAATGCCATTGATATACCGAGCAGCAACGCGGTATCTTGAAGCAAGAGCCAAATTTTGCGGTCGCTTCCAAGCGCACCGTCGAACAAGGATTTAAAGAAATCGCCCAAGCCTTTTTGAGAGAACATCATAGAGATTAAGCCGCTCAAAAGAAGTCCTATCACAATGGCAATGGCATAAATAAGAATAATGTTTAGAATTTTAATTTTATCTCGTTTAACTATACGGACAAATGGCTCTTTTAAGCTGCTTTTATTCTTTTTCATTCCATCACCTCATTCTTATTTGATTTTACCATCAAAAGACCTATTTCATCCTTTGTGGTTGTCCTGGCATCAACTATGCCCGAAACCTTACCGCCGCTTAGAACCAAAATTCTATCGCTAAGCGCCATCAAAACATCTAAATCTTCGCCGACAAAGATAACCGAAACTCCCTTTTGCTTTTGCTCGTTTAAAAGGTTATAAATCGTATAAGACGAATTAATATCGAGTCCGCGAACGGGATATGCTGTCATCAAAATTGCAGGTGTTGCCGCAATCTCACGGCCTACAAGCACCTTTTGAACATTACCGCCCGATAGTTTTCTGACTGCCGTATGCGAATCGGGTGTATTAACCTTTAATTCATCAATAATTCTATCTGCAAGGTCAGACGGACGCTTTCTATCGACAAATGCCGACTTGCCCTTTCGGTAGCTGCGAAGCATCATATTATCGACGATATCCATATTGCCGACAAGGCCCATACCAAGTCGGTCCTCGGGAACGAATGAAAGGCGAATACCAAGCTCACGAATTTCCTTTGGTGATTTATCCTTTAAATCAATAACCTCATCTTCCTTGAAAATGATTTTTTCACTGTTTACGAGGTCCTTAATTTCCTTTTTAGATAGCTTTTCAAGGTCGATATCCTTCCCCTGCTCATCCTTAAAGGCGTTTTCCTTTGCAAGCTGCATAACGCGCTTATAGGTTTTATGGAAGAAGGAAACGGGCTTATCTTTTTTGGGATGATAATAAATCAACTTGCCCGATTCATAGCTATTGAGTCCCGCTATGGCCTCAAGCAGTTCCTTCTGACCGCTGCCCGCAATTCCTGCAATACCCAAAATTTCGCCGCCGAAGGTCTCAAACGAAACATTATCGACCACATTGTAGCCGTCGGCATTTTTGACGGTCAAGCCCGAAACCGAAAGCCTTGTTTTAAGGTCAACGGGCTCAGTGCGATTAATGTTAAGGTCGATTTTTTCGCCTACCATCATTTCGGTAAGCTTCTTTTCGTTTGTTTCAGAGGTGTTTACCGTAGCGATATGGTTACCCTTTCGCAAAACGGTTACCCTATCGGATATTTCCATAACCTCGTTTAATTTATGGGTTATAATGATGATGGACTTACCGTCATCCCTCATTGCTTTTAAAACTTTAAATAAGCTTCTTATTTCTTGCGGAGTTAAAACTGCTGTGGGCTCATCCAAAATAAGAATATCTGCACCTCTGTATAATACCTTTAAGATTTCTACAGTTTGCTTTTCCGAAACGGACATTTCATAGATTTTCTTATCAAGATTTATATTAAATCCGTATTTCTCAGCCATCTGCTTAATACGGTTATTTACTTCTTTAAGATTATATTTTTCGTTTTCAATGCCCAACGCCACATTCTGAGCAGCACTGAAAATATCAATCAACTTAAAATGCTGATGAATCATACCGATTTTATGGTCAAAAGCATCACGCGGAGAGCGAATTATTACCTCTTCGCCATTAATGAGAATTTTGCCTGAATCAGGATAATAAATTCCTGCAACCATATTCATTAGGGTTGTTTTTCCGCAACCGTTTTCACCGAGAATAGAAAGAATTTCACCTTTATATACATCTAAGCTAACATCATTATTAGCAATGACTCTAGCTCCGAATTTTTTTGTAATATTTTTTAGTTGTAAAATAGCAGTTTTTTCCATAAGAAACTCCTCATGTTGGCGAGAATCGAACTCTTCACGCCTGCAAAACAAAATTTTCGGTAATAGTTTGCCTAAAAACTTGAAATACGACAGTATTCTTGCGTTTTTCGGCTTCCTCTAACACAAAAATTTTTTGTTTTGACAGGTCACAGAGTTTCTGCCAACGAATTTTTAAGCTGGGAAAGCGTGATTTTGCCGCAAGGCTGTCGCCTTGCAAGAATAAATTGGGTGAAAAGACACGAAATATGCGCCTTTGAGGCTCGGGCGGATTACATTATTCAAAAAAGGCGAAGTTGTTGCGCTTCGCCTTTTTTGACATTAAATTAGAAAAGTTTTGAATAAAATTAAATTATTCAGTAACAGCTGTAATACCGTCGATAATAATGTTAAAGTAAGGAGCTGAACGCTTAGCGCTTTCATTTACGAAGGTAATGTCGTTTGCTGTTTCAACAACCTCAGTTTCAGGAACATAGTCGCCTGCATCATCAACATCGGCAACGAATGAATCTAAAGCTTTGCCATCAACAGTAAAGGTTGCGCAATCAAATACCTTGATTGTGCCATCCTCAAGGCCCTTCTTAACTTCATCAAGTTTTGCCTGTGTGCCTTCAGCAGCAGCACCGCCGAGAGCAGTGATTTCTACAGAACCTGTCTTGAGTGTGCCGGTCCAGTCAGCATCAATTGCTTTATCATTTCTAACGCAATCAATAATATACTCGAAATAAGGAGTCCAGTTGATTCTTGAAGCAATGATAAATGTGTTGGGGCATTTCTCACCGGTTGAACCATTGTAAGAAACGTTAGGAATGTTTCTTTCCTCACAAGCTGTGGGAGCACCCCAAGAGTCAGCGTGCTGAGAAATTAACTTGCAGCCGTTATCGATAAGAGCAAGAGCTGTTGTCTTTTCAGCTGTTTCATCATACCAAGAGTTAGTGTAACGAACTTCCATAGTAACATTGTTTACTACATACTTAACGCCGAGATAGAAAGAGGTATAGCCTGAAATAACCTCTGCATAGGGCCATGCACCAACATAACCGATTTTTGCATTTTCATCAGAAACTTTACCTTCAGCATCGCCATAAAGCTCAACGAGCTTCATACCTGCTGCAACACCTGCAAGGAATCTGCCTTCATAGATTGAAGCAAATGCATTGTGGTAGTTAGCAAGCTTTTCGGTGTGAGCCTTTGTGCCTGTAGCGTGGCAGAACTCAACCTCAGGGAATTCCTTAGCAGCCTGAATCATATAGGGCTCGTGGCCGAATGAATCAGCGAAGATAAGGTCACAATCCTCTGCCATATCAGCTGCCTGGTCATAACACTCGGTTCCCTCGTCTATATCGGTAACGATGGTGTAATCGTCTTCCGCAAGACCTTTGTTTGCGCATGCCTCTTTAAATGCATCGATGAAATTCTTATCATAAGTAGAAGAATCTCCGTGCAAACAAATAAGACCAACCTTAATGTCTTCCTTTGCATTAGCATCCGAGTTTGTGTCCGTCGTTCCACAGCCTGCAAAGCAGAAAAGCATTGCTACTGCGAGAACAAGTGCGAGTAACTTTTTCATTTTAAAAATCTCCTCTTTTAAAATTTTTATGTAAATTTTATTACATACAATCTATTTGCGGAAGGTAATACCTTCATCGCTCATTTGCTCAACAACCGCAAGCGATTCAACCCGAACGCCCTTGGCTCTAAGCGAATCGCCGCCGCCTTGGAAACCCTTTTCAATAGCACAGCTACAGCCAACAAGCTCGGCGCCCGCTTGGTTTATTAAATCAATAAGCCCCTCTAACGCCTTGCCGTTGGCAAGAAAATCATCAACTATAACTATCTTATCATCAGAATTTATATAATCCTTAGCAACAACAATATCGTAATCGGTATTATGGGTATAGGAATGAACGGTTGAGAAATAAACCTCGCCTTGAACATTCGAGCTTTTATTTTTCTTAGCGAAAACAACCGGAAGATTCATCTCGATACCTGCGGCGACTGCAACGGCTATGCCCGAAGCTTCAATAGTTAAAATCTTGGTAACCGAGGCATCTGCGTATATCCTTTTGATTTCCTTGCCCATCTCAGATAAAAAAGCCGTATCGAGCTGCTGATTTAAAAAAGAGCCGACCTTCAAAATGTGGCCATCAAGAACTATTCCCTCACGGAGAATTTTTTCCTCAAGTGCCTTCATTTAAGCCGCCCCTTTCATCATTAAAATAAAAAACAGACTCATTGAGCCTGCTTACCAATAAAATTCACTTTTAAAAATCCAATCTGCAACCAATAGTCGCAACTAAGGCGTGCGGTAGAAACATTTGGACCATTTTTCCAAAACTATATTGGCAAGTTTTCATATAAAATTGTTATATTAATGTTAGCACAGCGTTTCGACAAAGTCAACTATTTTTAAACTTTTTTCTTTTGTTTGGAATAGTGAACAAATTGGAATTCAAAAAATTGGTTCAATTGTAGAAAAATAACAAAAGCCCCTCAAGAATGAGAGGCTAAAACCACAATAACTAGTGGTTATTTGTTATGCAATCCGCTACATATATACCCATCGCACCCGATTGAGAAAGTCCGCGGCAGACTCCGCTTCCATCACCTATAATATATATACCCTCTACCAATTCGAATTTTTTATTCGTAAATTCGGGGCGTATAGAATAGTATTTGCTTTCACAGCCGTAAAGCAAGGTATCATCGTTTGCCGTTCCCGGAGCAACCTTATCGAGCGCATAAATGGTTTCGATAATATTAGTCAAAATTCTATGCGGTAGGACAAGCGAAATATCACCCGCAGTTGCCTTAAGGGTTGGAATGACCGTATTTTGACCAAGCCTATGCTCATTAGTTCTTCTTCCGCGAATTAAATCGCCGAAGCGCTGAACAAGAACATTGCCGTTGCCTATCATATTTGCAAGTCTTGAAATATTCTCGGCATACTCAGTAGGCTGATTAAACGGCTCGGTAAAACGAATGCTCGAAAGAATGGCAAAATTGCAGTTATCGGTTTTCTTTTCGGGCTGCGCAAAGGAATGGCCGTTTGCAGTTATAATGCCGTGATTATTCTCTGCCGATACAAGACCGCCCTGATTAAAGCAGAACATTCGGCATCTATCCTCAAAGGTTTTAGTTTTATAAAGTATTTTTGGCTCGTAAATTTTGGAAGAAAATTCGCGCCAAATAATATCTTTCATCTCAACTCTTACGCCGATATCTATATGGTTTGAGCGCATTTTAACACCGAAATCGCCACAAAATTCCGAAACGAAATTTGCGCCCGAACGACCTGTTGCAATTATTATATTCTCGGCATATAGCTTTTTACCATTCTCATAAATGAGCTCGTATAAACCATCAACCCTTTTAACCTTTACACAATTATAAAAATGCAAAAGCTCTGTGCCCGATTCGCCGATGGCATTTATCAGGTTTTGCATAGTTATGTAATTGTTATCGGTCCCTAAATGCTTAACATTCATATCAAGCAAGCGCAGATTATTTTGAATACATTTAAGTCTCAAATCATCGTTCGATTTATAAACCTTAGGTATGCCCGAGGTGCAATACTCATTTAAGACCTTATCAACCTCATCAATATACTCATTGGCGACATCATCACCGAGCTCCTCGCCCAACGTTCCGCCATAAGCTGTGCCTAAATTGAACTTACCGTCAGAAAAGGCGCCTGCACCCGCAAAGCCGCTCGTTATGCTGCAAACCTTACAGTGAGCACAGGTGTTGTTCTTTCCGGCAGGACAGGTTCTCTTCTCAAGGGTATTTCCCTGCTCGGTTATAGCTATTTTCATATTTTTTGAATTTTTGCGAAGCCTATACGCCGCCATTAAACCGCCTATTCCTCCGCCTATTATAACGGTGTCATAATGCTTTAAATCAGACATAAATTCATCTCCCAAAAAACGGGACTGCCTCCAAAAAGGATGTAGTCCCAACTGCTTTATTATTCTATACCACAAGGCCAAAAAAGTCAACCTTGAAAATCGTCTGTCATTTCTTTCTGGACCATTAAAAGTCGATTATATTTTGCCGTTCGGTCACTACGGCAGGGTGCGCCCGTTTTTATCTGCCCCGAATTCACAGCCACTGCTATATCCGCGATGGTTGTATCCTCGCTTTCGCCCGAACGGTGAGAGATTATAGTCTTATACCCGTTTTTAACTGCAAGCTCAATAACCTCAAGCGTTTCGCTGAGTGTTCCTATTTGATTGGGCTTTATGAGTATAGCGTTTCCTACTCCCTCAGTTATCCCCTTTTGCAATCTTTCATAATTTGTTACAAACAAATCATCGCCCACAAGCTGAACCTTATCGCCGAGCCTTTTGGTAATCAGTCCCCAATTTTCCCAATCGTTTTCTGAAAGCGGGTCCTCAATTGATATTATCGGATAGCTTTCACAAAGGCCCTCGTAATATTTGATGAGCTCATCTGCAGTCAGCTTTATTTTTCGTTTTGGTAAAACATACTCGCCGTCGGTATACCACTCACTTGATGCTACATCTAACGCGATTTTTATTTCCTCGGTTGAATAGCCCGCCTTTTTTATTGCGGCAACTATAAATTCGAGCGCTTGTTCATCGTTTTCGAGGCTTGGTGCATATCCGCCCTCATCACCTACGCCCGAAAGCAAGCCCTTTTCTCTTAAAATATCGCCAAGGCTTTTATATATTTCAGCCGCGCTTTGAAGCGCCTTATCAAAGCTTTGCGCCTTTACGGGGACTATCATAAATTCCTGTATATCAATATTATTAGCCGCGTGAGCGCCACCGTTTAAAATATTCATCATAGGTCTTGGGAGTGTTCTCGCGGCAATTCCCCCTATATATCTATAAAGTGGCAGTTTAAGTGACTGTGCCGCAGCACGAGCGACCGCCAAGGATACTGCCAAAATCGCATTTGCACCAAGCCTTGATTTATTTTTACTGCCGTCAAGCTTTATAAGAAGCTCATCTATTTCTCTTTGATTAAAAGCGCTTTTGCCCAAAAGTGCATTTTTTATCTCGTTGTTAATATTATTTACAGCGCTCAATACGCCTTTCCCGTTATAGCGGTGGGTATCCTTATCACGAAGCTCGTGCGCCTCAAACATTCCCGTTGACGCGCCCGAGGGGCATATAGCAAAACCTTTTGAGCCGTCTTGAAGCAGCACCTTTGCGGCGACGGTGGGGTTGCCGCGAGAATCGAGCAATTCATAACCGTAAATCTCAACAATTTTCATAACAAAACTTACCTTTCTTTTTTGTTATTTTGCTCTTTATTTTTTTGAATATGTATGTTATAATTTATTCTGTATTAATATGCGTGGGTGAAATTATGGAGAATAATCAAAATTTAGATAGCAAGCAAGGCAATATTATTTGCGGCAGAAATCCCGTGCTTGAAGCTATACGCTCGGGCAGAGAGATTGACCGACTTCTCGTAGCGCACGGTGTTTCGGGCGGCTCGGTTGCGGCAATAATCGCCAAATGCTCACAAAAGGGCATTCTGATTAAAGAAATCAGCTCTCAAAAGCTTGATTATTATTGCGGCGGTGCCAATCACCAAGGCGTTGCGGTTATGTTTGCCAGTCAGGAATATGCAACACTTGAGGATATTTTAGCGCTTGCCGAGGAGAGAGGCGAAAAGCCCTTTATTATTATCTGCGACGAAATTGAGGACCCGCATAATTTAGGCGCTATAACAAGAACTGCCGAAGCCGCAGGCGCGCACGGCATAATTATTCCGAAGCGCCGCTCGGCTTCCCTTAATGCCACCGTTGCAAAAACCGCGGCAGGAGCACTTGAATATATGAAGGTTGCCCGCGTTACAAATATTGCCAACACGATAGACACCCTCAAGCAAAAGGGTATTTGGGTTTTTGGTGCCGATATGAACGGCGAGGACTACACCAAAACCGATTTTGATATTCCCTGCGCTTTAGTTATCGGAAACGAAGGCCACGGAATAGGCAATTTAGTTGCGAAAAAGTGTGATAAAATCATAAGTCTTCCGATGAACGGGAAAATCAACTCCCTCAACGCCTCGGTTGCCGCAGGAATACTTATGTATGAAGTTGTTAGAAAAAGAAACTGATTAACAGGGGAATTAAAATGAAATTTAACTCTGATTTAAATAAAGACGGATTTTTAAAAGACGGTGAGGACAAAAAAGAGGTCTTAAAGCCATCGCATATACTTACCCCCGAAGAAATCCTTTCGGATTGGGGTGACGATGCTTCCGCGACTGATATTATATCTGATAAGAGCGCTCTTGATTCACTAAAGAAAAAAATGCGCCCCTCGGCCGCAAAGGAAGGCTCTGCCGCCACCACCGTCTTTCCCCAAAAGCACAGCGAAGAAGCTCAAGAAGCAAAGCCTATTGCTCAAAAGACCTTGCTTCAAAGGCTTAAGCGATACACCACCGATGAAAAGGGTGTTGACGCGGCGCAAAACGCCGCTCCGCTATACGAGCTTGAGAGCGTTGCCGAAATTTTGAGGACCGATAGTGAGAAAACCCTCAAGGCTTTATCGGAAAAATATAATATAACGGTTGATGATTTAGGCAAGCGTCCGAAGCAGACTACGGTTAAAGAGGAAGCTGAGCCTCAAAGAGAGGCCAAGCCCACCGACTCAAAGCCCACTCCAAGCTTTGAAAAGATGGTAAGCAATTCGGAGAAAAGATTTGAAGAAGAAATAAGAGAATCGCTTTTTGAAGAAAAAAAGAACGCCGAGAGCGAGACTATATCAATCCCCAATATTTCGGATATTGACACTCAGGAAACGGGGGTTGACAGCGACAATGCTGATATAGACATTAATGCAACCGTTCGCTTCGTTCCTATAAAGGACGAAAAGGGCAACACGGGACACATTAGCATAAGCAGCACCACTCGCCCGATTGAAATCCCCATGGAGTTTGAGGATGTCGAAAGCCAAAGCAGCGGAAATAATTTCTTTGGTGAAAGCGATTTTGAAAAGTATAAGGCGAAAAATGAAATTGAGAACCAAGCCGATGCAAAAAGAGAAATAAGGGCGTTATCAATTAAAAAGCGCTCGGCATTTTTAAGCTGCTGTTTTTCAGCACTTATGAGCATAGCGCTATTGCTCTTTGCCATTCCTCCCCTATCCGCTTTGGTAATTAGCAACCCACGCCTTGCGATGATTCTTTGCGTAAGCTTTTTATCGGCGCAAACACTCGCAAATATTTCGATGTTTTGCGATTTCGCAAATATTCCCAAAAGAAAATGCACCCACGATATTTTGCTCGCCTTTTCTTCGCTTTGCACTATTGCATTGGGAATTTATGCAATTACAGCCTCAACCAGCGTATACCCCTTAATGCTTTTATGCGGACTCGGTCTGTTTATAAGGTCGCTTTGCCGATTTGGTGATGCTTCTGCAAGGCTATTGAGCCTAAAGCAAATTTCGCATCCGCGCGATAAAAAGGCAATCAGCATCATAAGTGACGGCCCTACCGCTTTTGCTATGGCGAAAAACTCTATTGAGGGCGATGTTTTAATTGCCGCGCCGCGCAAAACCGATTTTGTTGCGGATTTTGTTAAGTATAATGAATTCCACAAGAAGCTTTCGGGAAATTTAATAATAATTTTCATCGTATGCGTTATTTTAACAGTTGCTTCGGGGTTGGCCGCGCAGTTATATTTTGACTCTGCTTATCACGGCTTATATACTGCGGCTACAATATCGCTTATTGCCGCGCTGCCCACTCTTATTTTTATAGATTCCCTGCCGCTTTATCTCGCGTCACGAAGGCTTAGGAAAAAGCGCGCAACGTTAATGGGAATCACCGCAGTCGAGCGGCTTGAGCTTGCAAATGCGGCCGTTATAGCAACCAAGGATATTTTCCCAAGCGGAACTATCGTGCTTAAGGATATGAAGGTTTTATGTGCTAACAGTATTGACGATACCATTATGAAGGCCGCCGCACTTACAAGTGCCGTAGGAAGCCCTCTTGAGAGTATTTTTAAGCGAATAGCAGGCACCAACACCTCTTATTTAATTCCCGATGCCGATACTGTTAAATACGAGGAACGCCTCGGCATATCGGGTTGGGTGGGCGACGAGCGCCTTTTCATAGGCAACCGAACTCTATTAGAATCGCACGGAATTGAGGCGGCAAGCATTGAGGTTGACCGCAAAATTTTAAGGCAGGGCTATTTCCCCGTTTATGTTGCAACCGAGGGTAAGGCCTGCGCACTCATTGTTATTGAATATAATATTGACGATTCAATCGCCAAGGAGCTTCGGAAAATCACAAAGCTGGGTGTTACGCTGCTAATTGATAACTGTGACCCCAATGTGAGCGAAAGTATGATTTGTGACTACTTCGGGCTTTATGATGATTCAATTAAGGTTATGACAAATGCCGGTGTTCATATGTATAAAAATGCGACTACCGCAGCCGAAAGTATTTCTGCTCCCGCTGCGTTTCTTGGTGGAGATTTAACCACAGTGACTATTATGAACTCGGCTTCAGCGGTTAAAAAGCTAAACCTTTGGCTTACGGTTATTTACACGGTTTGCTCGGTGTTTGGAGCTCTCGCATTTATATATACCGCTTTTTCGGGTGGAGCTGAGCTTTTAAAGCAGACCACCGTTTTAGCATATTCACTCATAACAACGGCGATTTCACTAATAGCCGCAATTATTAAAAAACCTTGATTTTGGAGGAACTATATATGTGTCAAAAAAAGAAATTTTATATCACAACAGCAATAGCCTATGCTTCCCGCAAGCCTCACATTGGCAACGCCTATGATATTGTCCTTGCGGATATGATAGCCAGATACAAAAAGCAGATGGGCTTTGATGTTTATTTGATGACCGGTTCCGACGAGCACGGCCAAAAAATCGAGGAATATGCAAAGGCGGACGGTGTAACACCCAAGCAGTTTGTTGATAATGCGGCCGCCGCAATCAAGGATGTTTGGGATAGTCTTAATACAAAATACGATAAATTTATCCGCACCACCGACGAGCAACACGAAAAAACCGTTCAAAAAATATTTAAAAAGCTTTTTGACCAAGGCGATATCTACAAGGGCACTTATGAAGGAAAATACTGTGTGCCCTGCGAATCCTTCTTTACAGCCTCACAGCTTGTAGACGGCAAATGTCCCGACTGTGGCAGAGAGGTTATTGATTCTAAAGAGGAAGCATATTTCTTAAGACTTTCTAAATATCAAGACAAGCTGGTTGAATATTACGAGAGCAACCCTGACTTTATACTTCCCGAATCACGCAAAAACGAAATGATTAACAACTTCATAAAGCCCGGTCTTGCAGACCTTTGTGTTTCCCGCTCATCATTCAAATGGGGTGTTCCCGTAAGCTTTGATGACCGACATGTTATCTATGTTTGGATAGACGCTCTTTCAAACTATATAACGGGAATTGGCTACGATACCGAAAATCCCACCGAGCAATACCGCAAGCTTTGGCCTGCTGATTTGCATGTTATCGGCAAGGATATTGTTCGCTTCCACACAATTTATTGGCCCATAATTCTTATGGCGCTCGGCGAGCCGCTTCCAAAGCAGGTGCTCGGTCACCCTTGGGTGCTTGTGGGTGAAGATAAAATGTCCAAATCAAAGGGTAATGTTATATACGCCGACGAGCTTGCAAAGCGTTTCGGAATTGATGCCGTTCGTTATTATCTGCTTTCGGAAATTCCCTTCACTCAAGACGGCACCATAACCTACGAAAGCTTTATAACCAAGTTTAACTCCGACCTTGCAAACACTCTCGGCAACCTCGTGAACCGCACTATTGCTATGACGAATAAGTATTTCGGCGGCAAGGCTTCGGCAACCGAAGCAAACGACGAGCTCGACCGTGAGCTTATCAACACGGCAAACGACACCCTTGCTAAATATACCGAGCTTATGGACTCTTACCGCAACGCTGATGCTTGCGAGGCGGTTATGAATCTCGCTAAGCGCTGCAACAAATATATTGATGAAACTGCTCCTTGGGTGCTCGCTAAAGACGAGGCAAGTCTGCCGAGATTAAACACGGTTTTATATAATCTTCTTGAATGTATACGCCTTCTTGGCATTATGCTCACCCCCATTATGCCCGATAGCTGTGAAAGCATTTTTGCACAGCTTAACACCGATTGCCGCGAAAGCGAATTTTCGGCAGTAAAGGAATTTTGCGTTTCACAAGCGAAGCCGCTCTTTGCGCGAATTGATATGGAAAAGACGCTCAAAGAAATCGAGTCCGAGGCTCAAGAGAAAAAGCAAAAGGAATGCGAAAACACCGTTAAGCTTTCTCAAATATCAATAGAGGATTTCCAAAAGGTTGAGCTTCGCTCGGCTAAAATCATCAACTGCGAGCCCATTCCAAAGGCAAAGAAGCTTTTAAAGCTCACCCTTGATGACGGAAGCGGTATAGACCGAACTGTTGCCTCGGGCATTGCAACTTGGTATACTCCCGATATGCTTATAGGACATACGGTTATCGTTGTTTCAAATCTTTCGCCCGCAACCCTTTGCGGTGTTGTTTCAAACGGTATGATTCTTGCCGCTGATTGCGAGGGCGGAGATGTGAAGGTTATCTTTGCAGATGACATTCCTGCAGGTAGCAAAATAAGATGATAGTATATCCTTGTGAATGTGAACTTCAAGCCCCTATAATATTTGATACCCACGCCCACCTTGATGATGAAAAATTCGACGACATTCGCGATGAATTAATTCATCAAATGCAAACAAACGGTGTTGCTAATATTATCACCTGCGGTTGTGACGGTGCTTCTTCGCTTGAGGCGCTGCGACTTGCAGAAAAATATGATTTTATTTATGCCGCCGTGGGTATTCATCCGGGAAATCTTAAAAGCCGCACCTCGCTTTCGGAAATTGAAAAACTCGCTTCGCATCCGAAGTGTGTTGCTATTGGTGAAATAGGGTTGGATTATTATTGGGAGACGGAAAACCGCGAAGAGCAGCTGAAAATATTTGAAGAACAAATTTTGCTCGCCAAAAAGTTAGATTTGCCCGTTATAGTGCACGACCGAGAAGCCCACAAGGACACTCTCGATTTGCTTTTGAAGCACAAACCGAAAGGGGTTTTACATTGTTTTTCGGGGAGTGCCGATATGGCGCGTGAAATAATCAAAATAGGTATGTATATAGGCGTAGGCGGCGTTATCACCTTTAAAAATGCGCGGCGCTTACCCGAGGTTATCGAAGCAATACCAAAAGAACGGCTGCTTCTCGAAACCGATTGCCCATATCTTGCGCCCGAGCCATATAGGGGAAAGCTTTGCCATTCGGGGCTAATTCCGCTTACCGCTCAAAAAATTTCCAAAATTTTGAATGATGCCCCAAAAAACATTTTGCTTCAAACAAAACAAAATGCAGAAAATTTATTTTTTAGATAGAATAAACACCCCGCTTTTACAGATACTATTTGTGAAAGCGGGGTGAATTTTCATGGACAACAAATACAATCAAAACAACCAAAACAATCAGAACAATCAGAATAAAAATCAAAATAATCAGCAGAACAAAAAGGAACAGCAGAAGCAAAACAATAGTTTTGACAATAGAAACGACTAATTATCCGATTAGGGCCCTTTACATTAGTAAGGGGCTAATTTTTTGCAAAAATTAAAATGTTAGAAAAAACGAGTAAAAGTGAGAAAAAATGAGTAAATCAAAGTTTATTAAAAATACTCGTTATTTTTCGAAGAAAAAAGTGGAAAATTTACAAATTTCTCTTGACATTTTAAGCATTTTGCCTTATATTTAAGCATTAGTCGGTATACTTTTTTATCGGCATTTAACGCATCTGTGTAGAAAAGCAGTTTCGGACTAATGTATGCCGTAGTTTAAACGGTTTAAACTACGAAAAACCCTTTGTCAGGGCATACAAAAATCGGCTGC
Source organism: Acutalibacteraceae bacterium (assembly GCA_045589375.1). Classification (GTDB taxonomy): domain Bacteria; phylum Bacillota; class Clostridia; order Oscillospirales; family Acutalibacteraceae; genus UBA737. Next base: position 26,405 of record JAZNOY010000021.1, read on the forward strand.
GGGTATCGCGCAGGGTAAACGTTTAGATTTACTACTGTCGACACTGTAGTTATATTAACTACTGTTTGACAAAGGGGGATGCTTAAATGGAAAAACAAAATATTGTTGAGCTTAAAAACATTTATGTTTCTTTTGACAAAGAGCAGGTGCTCGATGGCCTCGACCTTATCATTAAGGATAAAGAGTTTATAACACTTTTAGGTCCATCAGGCTGCGGCAAAACCACCACTCTTAGAATTATTGCGGGCTTTTTAAACCCCGATAGCGGAGATGTTTTGTTTGAGGGTGAAAGGTTTAATGGTGTTCCTGCACACAAACGTCAGGTTAACACCATTTTTCAGCGTTATGCGCTTTTCCCTCACCTTAACGTATACGAGAACATTGCCTTCGGCTTAAGGGTTAAAAAGCTTCCCGAAAGCGAAATTCAAGAAAAGGTTCAGGAAATGCTAAAGCTCGTTAACCTTGAGGGCTTTGAAAACCGCCGCATAGGCACCCTTTCGGGTGGTCAACAGCAGCGTGTGGCGATTGCTCGTGCGATTGCTAACAGGCCTAAGGTTTTACTGCTTGATGAGCCGCTTGCCGCTTTGGATTTAAAGCTTCGCAAGGATATGCAAAAGGAGCTAAGAAAAATGCAGCGCCAACTGGGAATAACCTTTATATTCGTAACCCACGACCAAGAGGAAGCGCCTACTATGTCTGACAGGGTTGTTGTTATGGATAAGGGCAAAATTCAGCAGGTTGGAACACCGCAAGATATTTACAACGAGCCCACAAATGCCTTTGTTGCGGATTTTATCGGTGAATCGAATATTCTTGACGGTGTTATGCTTCGCGACTATTTCGTTAATTTTTCGGGGCAGAATTTTGAATGTCTTGATAAGGGCTTTGAAGCAAACGAGCCTGTTGATGTTGTTGTGCGCCCTGAGGATGTTGATATTGTCTCCATCGATAAGGGTATGCTTAAGGGCATTGTTACCTCGGTGGATTTCTTGGGCGTTCACTATGAAATAATCGTTGATATCGGTGGTTTTAAATGGATGATTCAAACTACCGATGAGCATTTTGTAGGCGACAATGTTGGTCTTTACATTGAGCCCGATGCTATACATATTATGAAGAAATCCGAATACTCAGGTCTCTATGGCGATTACAGCACCTATAGCGAAGAGATGGAGCATCTCTCTGATATAGTTGAGGAATAGCCTATGGAGAAAAAGAGCTTCGGAAGCCGTCTTGTTGCGGCTCCATATATAGTTTGGGCGGCAATTTTTATTATTGTTCCGCTTTTGATAATGGTTTATTTTGCCTTGACCGATGCTTCGGGTGCCTTCACATTTGCAAATCTTGCACAAATAGGCAAATATAAAAAGGCGTTTGGTCTATCCATTCTCTACGCCTTTGTTGCTACGGTTATAACGCTATTGCTCGCTTATCCTATGGCATATTTTATGACCAAAATAAATATAAGCACGCAGAGAATGACCTTGCTTCTCGTTATGCTGCCTATGTGGATGAATTTCCTTATCCGCACATATTCCTGGATAACGATTCTCGCAAACACAGGTCTTATTAACACGCTTTTATCAAAGCTTGGTTTTGGCACTGTTCAGCTTATTAATACTCCCGGTGCAGTTATTTTAGGTATGGTATATGATTTTATACCTTATATGATTTTACCTATTTATACTGCTATGTCTAAAATAGATAATTCGCTGCTTGAGGCCTCACAGGATTTGGGCTCGTACAGCCTTAATCGCTTGCGCCGTGTTATTCTGCCGTTATCGCTTCCCGGTGTTATTTCGGGAATCACTATGGTTTTCGTGCCCTCGGTGAGCACCTTCTACATTTCTCAAAAGCTCGGCGGCAACAAAACGCTTTTGATAGGTGATGCTATCGAATATTTATTTAATACGGGCTCTGAGTATTATAATGTTGCCTCGGCTTTATCCCTTGTTTTAATGGTTATGATTTTAATTTCTTTAGCCATTATGAATCGCTTTAGTGATAACGAAGGGAGCGTTGTTGTATGAAAATATTATCCCGTCTTTACATTGCTTTAATTCTATTATTTTTATATGCACCCGTTATTGTTATGATAATATTCTCATTCAATTCGGGCGACAGCGTTTGGGTTTTCAGCGGTTTTTCATTTGATTGGTATAAGGGACTGCTCTTTGATGATACTATGCTTTCAGCACTTAAACACACCCTTATAATTGCGGTGCTTTCCGCGGTGCTTTCAACCGTTCTCGGAACGGCGGCGGCAGTTGGTATTATGGCCCTTAAAACTCGTATCACAAACCGCCTTGTTATGACTATGACCAATGTTCCGATGATGAATGCAGATATAGTAACGGGCGTTTCGCTTATGCTCTTATTTGTATTTTTCGGAAAGCTTTTCGGGCTGGTTGAATCGCTCGGCTTTATCACCGTGCTTATAGCGCAGATAACCTTTAATCTGCCCTATGTTATCTTATCGGTTATGCCAAGACTCAAGGCAACCGATAAAAGTCTGCAGGAAGCCGCGCTTGATTTGGGCTGCACACCCGTTCAAGCCTTTTTCAAGACAGTTATCCCCTCAATTTCCACAAGTATTTTCACCGGCTTTATTATGGCCTTTACCCTATCGCTTGACGACTTTGTTATAAGCTATTTCACCTGTGGCCATTATCAGACCTTACCGATAGTGATTTATAATATGACCAAGCGCACTGTAACCCCCGATGTCTACGCGCTTTCAACCATTATATTCATTTCGGTTTTCGTGCTTTTGGTGCTTTACAATATGGTTCAATCCAAAAGCGAGCAAAGGAGGGTGAAAAATGGTTAAAAAAATCATTTCCCTCGCGTTATGCGCGCTTATGCTATTTTCCCTTTGCGGCTGCGGATACGAATATTTTGATTTATCGCTCGAAGGGGACTATAACAGTAATCTCGCCGGCACCGAGCTTAATGTTTATAACTGGGGTGAATATATCTCAGATGGCTCAGATGAGCTTATGAATGTCAACCTTGAATTTGAAAAGGTGACAGGCATCAAGGTTAACTATGCCACCTTTGAAAGCAACGAAACTATGTTTTCACAACTCGATAACGGCGGCGTTTCCTATGATATTATAATACCCTCGGATTATATGATAGAGCGCCTTAAAAAAGCTGATATGCTAACCAAAATAGATACCTCTAAGCTTAAAAACTACCATTATATTGATGACAGCTATAAAAATCTTTTCTATGATGAAAACAACGAGTATAGTGTTGCATATAATGTTGGAATGGTTGGAATTATTTATAACAGTGCGCTTATAGCTGAGCCTAGCCACTCTTGGTCGGCTTTATGGGACGAGAAATACCGAAATATGTCCCTTAATTTCAGCAATCCGCGTGATGGGTTTATGACGGCGCAAATGTTGCTCGGCCAAGATTTAAACAGCGAAAACAAGGCCGATTGGGATGCGTCACTTGAGCTTTTAAAGCAGGGCAAGGATGTTTTGCAATCCTATGTTATGGATGAAATCTACGGTAAAATGGAAACGGGCGAAGCCGTAATCGGCCCATATTATGCCGGAGATTATCTCACTATGCTTGATAATAATGAGGATTTGCGCTTTTTCTATCCCGAGGAGGGCACCAATATTTTTGTTGACGCCGTTTGTATTCCTAAATGCGTTAAAAATTATGAAGCGGCGATGCTTTATATTGATTTTCTTCTTGAGCCCGAGGTTGCGCTTCATAACGCAGAATACATAGGCTATGCCTCTCCCCACACTGCAGTTATAAACAATCCCGATTATTATTACTATCAAAACGAAATTCTCTATCCCGAAGAAAAGGATATGCCTAAGGTTCAATATTATCACGATATCGACCCCGAAATACGCTCGTATTATGAAAATCTTTGGATAGATTTGAAATTATATTAATATTATGGAAAAGCTAACTTTTAATTATATACTTATACAATTAATCGGCTTTTGCGCAATGGCTTTTGGAATACTCTCCTTTCAAGCAAAGAGGCGAAACACTATTTTGCTTATGCAAATGACCGCAAGTATACTTTGGGCCGTTCAATATTTATTGCTTGGCGCATATACCGGTGTTGCACTTAATCTGGTTTCTATCTTTAGAAATTTATTCTTTACCAAAAAGGGTAAAAGCAGACTGGTTGATTCAAGGCTATTCCCAATTGCAGTTATGACGGTGTTTTTTATAGCGGGTATCGCCACCTACGATGGCGCTATAAGCCTTTTCCCCACCGCCGCGATGATGATATCTACCATCGCTCTTTATATAACCGAGGAGAGAAGCATTCGCCTGCTATCGCTTTTAGTTTCACCGCTTTGGTTAATATATAACATTAAAACAGGTGCACTTGCCGGCGCTATATGTGAAACAATAACGCTTATTTCGATAATTGTTGCACTTATAAGATACAGAAAAGTTAAAAGTCAAAATTAAAAGAGGCTCTGCCGATTACATCGGCAGAGCTCTGATTTTAAATATATTAATGCGCTTTTCTTTTTCTCATAAATTATCTAAATAAAAGGCTTGATTTTTAGGCCTATTTGTTGTATAATAACCTTCGCGGCTATATGCCGGTGTGATGGAATTGGCAGACGTAGTGGACTCAAAATCCACCGCTGGCGACAGCGTGCCGGTTCGAGTCCGGCCACCGGCACCAAACGAAAATCCGTTCTCGTAAGAGGGCGGATTTTTCGTTTGCATTATTCACTATTCATTATTCTTCTATTATCACTGTGGGACCTTAAAGGGAATTCCAAAATAATCGCAGATTGAAACCACCAAATTTGCGGCGATTGCCTCTATATTATCGCGAATCCAAGTGGCATCGGCATAATTATCGTGATACGCAAACTCTATAAGCACCGAGGGCGCGCGGGTGCGTCGCACCTCGCCTATGGTTGTTGTGGCAATTGTTTGCACCCTATCGGGCAACGGATATATCAATCTTAAATTATTTGCAATTATCTCCGCCATACGCTTACCGTTGGCACTTGTGGGGTAATAATAGACCTCGCTACCCCTTCTTGAGCCGTCGCCTGCGGCGGTGGCATTTGAATGAAGCGCTATATGAAAATCAAAGCTTTCACTATTTGAAGAGGCTATTGAGGTAGCGGCAGTCATTTGCGGTGTGTTTCTTGTGAATTCTATCCCCGATGCTATCAAATACGGCTCCATAGCATCGGCGATTAAGTTCATATAATATTCTTCGTTTCCGCCTATAATATACGGGTTAAACTCTTGGGTAGACGGGCTTAAATATATCCTCGGCATAAAAAATCTCCCCTTTGCATAACAGTTTATGCAAAGGGGAGAAATTATATGTTATTTAATATTTTCGCTTACTGCCTTACGAACGACCGATAAGAACCAGCAATAAAGGGCCTCGCCGAGTTCTTGGAAAATCGGGTCGCCATCGTGCGAGCAGAGCATAGCAAAGGTCTGCCCCATTCGGCGCTCTATTTCCGAGCCGCGACGGAACACAAGGTAATAAAACGAGAACGCGCCCGTATCAGAAGATGTTTTATAAAGCTCCTCGCTTGATTTTCTAATCGTTTCCAAAAAGCTTTTTTGGGCAATACCCGCAAGGGTATCATCAGGCAAAAACTGCTCGAAGCCCACCGTTGCCGTAAAAGACAGCAGCAATCTTCTTTGAATGAGCAAATCAAAATCCTTTATACCTTCATCACTCTCGGTTCCGGCATCCTCTATAAATTTAAGCGCAACAAGCCTCCCTACCAGCTTGGCCTGCTCAGCAGCCCTTTCATTTATAAGCTCGGCTTCCTCTAAAACGCGCCTATTTCTCTTTACATCTTCAGACGGCTTATCCCCTACTATTTTAATATCCTTATCAATATCCTTAAACACCTTAATCACCCTTTGTGTCTTGATATTCCTTTAATGCAAGTGCAAGCTGGGCAGGACAAGAGGTGTCCTTAAATCCACATTTTATATCTTTGAGCTTTTCGATAACATCCTCAACCTTCATACCCTCAACCAAAGCGGATATTCCCTTTAAATTTCCGTTACAGCCGCCATAATATGAAACGCTTTTTAGTATATTATCCTCTATCTCGATATCAATGCTTCTTGAACATACTCCTTTAGTTCTATATGTGAATTTCATTTAAAATATTCTCCTTTTATTGCGAGGGTAATCCAACCCTGTTTTAAAAAGGCAAATTTCCTTTGCACTTTGTGAAAATGCTCGGCAATACCTTATGTAACACTCGGCAAGCATTTTTATCCGAATGTTTATCTATCCTTAAATTTATTGCTTCTTACGGGATGGCGAAGCTTTCTAAGCGCCTTTGCCTCAATCTGACGAATACGCTCACGGGTAACATTAAACTCGGTGCCAACCTCTTCAAGAGTATGGCAACGGCCGTCCTTAAGACCAAAGCGCAGACGGATAACGGCTTCCTCACGGGGTGTGAGAGTATGAAGAACATTATCAATATCCTCGTTTGTTATGGTCTTTAATGCGGCATCATCGGGAGCGAGCGCATCCTCATCCCTGATAAAGTCCATAAGTCTTGAATCCTCCTCAGGACCTATGGGAGTTTCCATAGAAACAGGCTCTTGCGCTACGCGCATAATCTCTCTTACGCGCTCAACGGGAAGCTCCATCTTCTCGGCGATAAGCTCCTCACTCGGCTCATAGCCGTTTTCATGAAGAAGCTGGCTTTGGATTTTTTTAAGTCTATTAATGGTTTCAACCATATGAACGGGAATTCTTATTGTTCTTGCTTGGTCGGCAATAGCGCGGGTTATCGCCTGCCTAATCCACCAAGTAGCATAGGTTGAGAATTTAAAGCCTTTAGTATGGTCGAACTTATCGACAGCTTTAATAAGGCCGACATTTCCCTCTTGAATTAAATCAAGGAAATACATTCCACGGCCAACATACTTTTTAGCAATGCTTACAACAAGACGCAAATTTGCCTCTGTTAAGCGTTGCTTGGCTAATGTATCGCCCTCGGAAATCTTAACCGCCAAAGCAATTTCCTCCTCGGAGGTTAAAAGCGGAACACGGCCTATTTCGCGAAGATAAACCTTAACCGGATCATCGAGAGAGATATTATCGACAGAAATATCGTCATCTAAATTATCTACATCTACCTCTTCAAGCTGAAGCTGCTCCTCGGTTGGCTCCTCATCGAAATCAAGGTCCAAAACGGTGGGCTCGCTAAACAGCTCCTCGAGGTCCTCAGGAGCATTTTCAATATCGTCAAGAGAAGCACCTGTTACCTCTTCTTCATCAAGAATATCCTGATTTTGTTCGTTCAATTCTGCATCGAGCTCTGTTTTTTTAGAATTAGCCATAATTATTTATTCCCCTTTTGCTTTGTTTCTATCATTTTTTTGAGATTTTCTGCCCAATCATCAACGCTCATTTCCTTAACATTTGATGATTTTTTTCGCTCTCCCTCATCTAATATTACCTTAATACTGTCTTTTAATACAATGAGGGCGTTTTTATCGCCTTTTTCGCTGTTTATAAGCGCCGTTAAATACCCCATCTCTGACGGGCTCAGCTTTTCACCGAAGAAGGATATATCGGGGCTTCTACCACTATCGAAGCATTCACAAATACCTTCATATATCCGCCTATTAAGCGAGGTTAGCATATCATCACCCGAAAGCGATTGCCTTGCGGTTTCATAAAAATCGTGATGCTGCATAAGGATTGCAATAACTGCCTCCTCTGCCGCCGCTGCTGCAGGATATTCATACCGCTCGGGATTGACATCGTTGCGGTCGAAGCGAGGCCGAACTATATTACTGATTTCCTTTCTCTCCTGCTTTTTACGATTTGATTTGCGAAGCTCATTTACCCTATCATTAAGCGTTGCTTTGGAAACGCCATACTTATCACTTAGTCGACTGATATAGATATCTCTCTCCATCATATCGCCCGATTCTGCGATAATCTCTGCCGCCTTTGAGAGATATTTAAGCTTGCCGTTATCGCTCGTGACATCAATGTTTTCAACCGCCATAACAAGCTTATATTCTATCTCACTCACTGCACCCTCGAGTAATGCCTTAAACCTTGCGGCGCCGTGTTTTTTGATGAAATCGTCGGGGTCCTTACCATCGGGGACGACAACCACCCTCACATTAAGCCCTGTGTTTTTAAGGATTTCTCCCGCTCGGCGCACCGCCTTTTGACCTGCGGCATCAGAATCAAGAGTTAAAACAATCTCCTTTGTATAACGGGAGAGAAGCTTTGCTTGCTCATCAGTAAACGAGGTGCCGAGTGCCGCAACGGTATTGGTAAATCCTGCTTGATGAAGCGAAATTACATCCATATTGCCTTCAACCAATATAATGCGTTCATCACAATGGTTTTTAGCAAAATTCATACCAAACAGGTTTTCGCTCTTTTTATAAACAGGGGTATCTGCGGTATTGACATACTTGCCGCCCGCCTTATCATCCCCCGGCATAGCTCGTCCGCTAAAGCCGATTATATTACCTCTTATATTGATAATCGGGAACATAACGCGCTTTCTAAATCTATCATAATATGAGCCGCGTTGGCTTTTTCCGATAACATTAGCCTGCATCATATCGGTAAGCGAATAGCCCTTTGACTTTAAGTGATTGATAAGGCTATCCCAGCTTTCAGGGGCGGCACCAAGACCAAAGTGCTTAATGGTCGCCATTGAAAGACCTCTGCCAAGCAGATAATCAAGCGCCCATTTACCACCCTCGGACATTAGATATGTATGAAAAAACTTTGCAGTTTCACGATTAATATCGTAGATGGTATTTTTAAGCCGCTGCATTGAATCATCATAGCCATCCTGCGGCAACACCACTCCCGAACGCTCGGCCAACAGCTTGACCGCTTCTATATAATCAAGATTATCAATAAGCTTTGTGAAGCTGAAAATATCTCCGCCTACTCCGCAGCCGAAGCAATAAAAGCTACCATTTTCAGGATAAACGGTAAATGACGGAGTTTTCTCGTTATGGAAGGGACAAAGCCCTACCAGATTTTTACCGCGGCGCTTTAATGTGACATAAGGCGAGATGACGGATTCAATATCATTACGGTATTTAATTTCATTTATAACACTCTCGGGAATTGCCAAACAAAGCACCTCCTAACCAAAGCTTTTTTACATTTTCCAAGATTTAGGGATATATATATCTGAATAGGTGGTGACTGCATAATGGTCGGTCATACCGGCAATATAGTCAACTATAGCGCGCTCAAGTCCCTCACGCTCACGAATTTTCGCATACTCGTGCGTCAGCTTATCGGGATTATCGAGCAAATACGAGTATATACCCTCTATTATATAACGGACCTTTTTCTCTTCAGCCTTTGCAACGGGATTATAATAAACCGCCTCGAAAAGAAAATCGTGAAGCTTATTATAATAAAATTCGGTTTCGCCATCCATTTTAATCTCGCCGTTTTGACTGTTTTGAACAACCGAATTCACGAGCGTTCCTATCCGCTTACTTTTACTGTTGCCCAAAAACTTCACAATGTCCTCAGGGATATCCTGCTCCCTTAAAACACCTGCCCGAACAGCATCGCTTATATCGTGATTCATATAAGCTATATGGTCGCTTATACGAACAATTTTTCCCTCGGGTGTTTGAGCCCAATCGCCCTTTGTATGCTTAACTATTCCATCAAGCACCTCATAGGTTAAATTGAGTCCCTCGCCCTCGCGCTCAATAAGGCGGCAAACCCTAACGCTTTGCTCATAATGGGTAAAGCCATCCGGACAGAGCTCTGCGAGCGAGCGCTCGCCTGCATGGCCAAACGGGGTATGCCCTAAATCGTGACCGAGCGCAATTGCCTCGGTTAAATCCTCGTTTAGTCTAAGCGCACGCGCAATAGTGCGGGCAATTTGGGAAACCTCCAAGGTATGCGTAAGGCGGGTGCGGTAATGGTCAGACTCGGGAGAAAGAAAAACCTGAGTCTTATGCTTAAGACGGCGAAACGCGCGGCTATGTATAATCCTATCTCTATCGCGCTGAAACACCGTTCTGAGCTCACACTCTGCTTCCTCTTTTTCTCTACCCTTAGAGGTAATGCTGAGCGTTGCAAATTTGCTGAGGGTTTCGCGCTCTATTTTTTCGGTAATCCTTCTAACATTATCCAAAATTATTCACCGCCTATTTATCCACTTACTATATATATTAGCAAAAAAATTGCATTTTCCTCTTTTTTCTTAAATTTTTATGGGATATGAGAGCTCTTTTTCGCGTTTTGCCGAGATTTTTGAAGAAAACGCCTCGATAAGTGCAGCCTCATATACCTCTGCTTGCTCGGTTTTAATTATATATTTGATTTCAACCTTATCGGTAAAATCGGTCGACTCAATACTACCGTTATGGGTGGCAATAAGCTTGTTTAGAAGCTCATAATCGCTATACTCACATACAGAAGAATAGCTGATACAAGGGCACATTTCCACTCGCTGTGCCGTAAAAATCGCATCGCGTGCAGAGCTTGAATAGGCGCGCACCAATCCGCCCGTTCCTAAAAGGATACCTCCAAAATAACGAATTACGGTAACCAAAACATCGGTAACACCGCTTCCCGTGATTATATCAAGTATGGGCTTACCAGCGGTGCCGTGGGGCTCACCGTCATCAGAAAAGCGCGCCCTGCCATCGTGGAGCACATAGGCATAAACAATATGCCTCGCATCCCAATATTTTGTTTTAAGGCTTGATAGAATTTCGGTCGCCTGCTCCTCGCTCTCAATATGCCAAGCCGTTGCAATAAAGCGAGAATGCTTTTCGCTGTATTCCGAGCTGCTTTGACCATCAATCGTTATATACGATTGCACCGTTGCCACCTCCTAAAGAAAAAACCGCAACTGCCTATACGCCTATGTTTTGATAAATCAGTTTCTTTTAAATGCAAGCCTTGGGCATAATAATTTGTCAAAAGCACCCGATATGCGATAGCATTATCGGGTGCTTTTTCGTTTTGCGCTCAAAATTTTCATTTTAAAGTGCTTTTCAATTCTTAAAAAGATTTTATCTGAAAAGCAATTACTTCATTTTCAAAATTCAGCGTGGTCATCTGCGGATTTAAGGTAAAATTATTTATCTTCCATACCGAAACGCTTCTTGAAACGGTCTACGCGGCCGCCGGTATCTACCAACTTCTGCTTACCTGTGAAAAACGGATGACATTTAGAGCAAATATCCAAACGAATATCCTTCTTTGTAGAGCGTGTTTCGAATTCTGCACCACATGCACATTTAATTGTTACCTTCTCATACTGTGGATGTATATTTTCCTTCATCCTTGTCACCCCTTTCTATCGTTGTAACATTATGATATTATCACAAGCCGAGATAAAAATCAAGTAAAACTTTTATTTTTTTATATTTTCTTTTTTCAATTTGTTTTTTATATTTTCATACCACTCACACGCTTTAAATTTCATAACATACCTTTGAGGGTTTTCGGCAATCTCAACCCCTGCCGAAGCGACGCTATCCGAAAGCTCTCCGCTCGCCGAGGGCAGACAAACACACGGGAAAACCACACACCACCAATTTTTACCCTTACCCTCGCCGAGCCTTACAATAAGCGACTTATATTCGCCCGCAGGGAGAGTAAAATCATCATACTCGCGTGTTTCAAAATACGCTTCACCCACACTCACGCTCGACGAATACGCAAAGCCGTTTTCTGCGATAGTTTTATTGACTATTTTTTCAAGTCTTTCGGTCTCGCTGTGTGCTACCGATATGGCACTTTCTAAATCACTACACTTATCAAAACCGATAGAGGTGGATTTTAAAATATTATCTCGCACTTTAAGCTTTAACGCTTGGTCGGCGTCGCTATCAGAGTTGGCTATTATATGCAGTCTTAAAACTCCGCTACGAACGGTATCGCATTTAGCCTCAAACCTCGCCAGACTTAACACAATCGCACAAGCAAGACCTATGAGCACCCCTATACGGGCATTATTTTTAAAATTCTTCATATAAAAATCTCCTATCAATTTTCGCTAACTGAAATATTGACAGGAATTTTTAGTTTTATTCAAATTTTACGCCGCAGTTTTCGGGCGTTGCCATTATAGGCTCATAGCCGAAATCCTTAAGTGCCTCACGGGCGCGCTTTGCCATATCCATATTTTTATAAATACCGAAAACCGCAGGGCCGCTTCCCGAAAGCGAAACTGCAAGAGCTCCCGTTCTTTTAATCAATGAAAGCAGTCTTTCGTTATCAAAAAGCGGTGAAAAGCTATTGCCTATATTATCGGTTATTTCTTGAAGCGATTGGTGCTCGATTGCTCTTAAAATCCTCTTTGTATCACGGCGCTTTATCTTCATTTGGTCGAATTTTTTATACATATCCGCGGTTGAAAGCTTATCGCCCTGTTTAATAATCAAAAAAACACATTCGGGAATATCCGCGAGCTTTTCTACCCTTTCGCCTATTCCTCTTACCCTTGAGGTTCCGCCCAGCATACAAAACGGGACATCTGCACCAACCGAAAGAGCTATTTTGATAAGCTGCTTTTCGCTTAAGTTGGTTTCATAAATTTTATCGAGACCTAAAATCACTGCCGCCGCATCTGCGCTACCGCCGCCAAGACCTGCCGCCATAGGTATATTTTTAGAAACCGATATTACGCAGCCGCCTTCAATTCCCGTGAACTCAAAGAATTTTTGGGCCGCCTTGTGTGCAATATTTTTCTCGCCCAAAACCGAGGCATCACTGCAAAGCACCGATATTTCTTCGCGCTTTTCAATAGTTATCATATCACAAAGAGAAATCGACTGCATAACCGAATCAAGAAGATGGTAGCCGTTTTTCTTTTTGCCCGTTATATCAAGAGTTAAATTGATTTTAGCATTAGCCCACAATTGCATCTTTTTTACCTGCCGTTTTATCATTATATATATTATATTATAATTTTAATTGTTCATATAAATGTTGTCAAGCAAATCAAATTAAAAATATATTGTTTTTGCATAAGTTTGGTGGTATAATATATAAAAATATTTATGAACGGAGAAGATTGTTTTGTCACAAAAAGTATTTATAACCAGCGACAGCACAACCGATTTAACCCCCGAGCTTAAGGAGCGCTATAATATTAAAACCCTTCCGCTTGGAATAACCCTTGGCGATAAGGTTTTTATTGACGGTGTTGATATCAACCCCGATATGATTTATGAGTATCACAGAAAAACAGGCGAATTGCCCAAAACAACCGCTGCTAATATCGGCGAGTGCATTGATTTCTTTAATTCTGTTATGGAAGATGGTGCTGCTATCATCCATTTCACAATCAGCTCGCAAATGTCCTCTACCTTCAACAACTGCCGAATGGCAGCAGAGGAATTTGAAAATATTTATGTTATCGATACTAAAAACCTTTCTACCGGCGGCGGATTGCTCTGCGTTGCCGCGGCTGAAATGGCAAAAAGCGGTATGACTGCCCAAGAAATTGTTACCGAAATCAATAATCTTATTGACCGCGTTGACGCGTCATTTGTTATTGATAACCTTGAATATCTCCATAAAGGCGGCCGTTGCTCTGCCCTTGCAATGCTCGGTGCCAATGTTTTAAAGCTTAAGCCTTGTATTCAGGTTAAAAACGGCAGTATGGGCGTTGCTAAAAAATACCGCGGAAAATACGGCGAGGTTTTAAAGCAATATGTTGCCGATAAGCTTGAAAATCCCGATGACATTATGACCGATAGGGTATTTGTTACCCATGCGGGCTGTGATGAGCAAATTGTTGAGGATATTGTGAATCAAGTTAAGGCTGCAAATCTTTTTGATGAGGTATTTGTAGGCCGTGCAGGCTGCACTATTTCTTCACACTGCGGCGCTGACACCTTGGGCGTTCTTTTCATTAGAAAGTCACCTTTAAGATAAACGAGTATTTTAACAAAGAGTGACAAAACAATCCGCCTTTTTAAAACTGGTTCGGATTATTCTTGTCACCTTAAAGTGATTGCGCATATTATATAGCAGGGGCGCAAAGCAACTGCTTATCGGCGGTAGGCCGGTCTTATCTGCAAAATAACCGATATTTTGCCCCTTTTATATATAAAGAGCTCTGCATAAAGCAGAGCTCTTTCGCTGAGTTCCGATAAGGCAGTATTTGTTTCTCAAACAAAATTCCCTGTATTATTGTCAAAAGCCTCGCAAGGCGGCAGCCTTGCTGCGTTTTATGGCTTCAATACAAGAAATTTTAATGTTTTACGAAACTGCGAAGCACTTTAAAATGAAAATTTTGAGTGCAAGAAGAGAAAAAAATCCCCGATAATGCTGACGCATATCGGGGATTTTTGACAAATTATTGTGCCAAAAGTTCGCATTTTAAAGAAATACTTCCTTATTGGAACTCAGCGTT
>JAZNOY010000022.1:0-7818 GCA_045589375.1 Acutalibacteraceae bacterium
TTCGACCTCAAGGGCGATAGATTTTAATGGATTTTTGCTCAATTTAGGTGAAGCAAGGCTGACGCCTTGCAAGAATAAATTGGGTGAAAAGACACGAAATATGCGCCTTTGAGGCTGGTTCGGATTACTCTTGTCACCTTAACTTCGTTTAGAGGCAAACCCAAACAAAAACATTTTTTCAGCGCTCATCAAATCAAAAATATTGATTTTTTGGGGTAAATATGTTATTTTAGGCTTGTAATCTTAAAATTTTTGATATATTGGGGGGAGTCAAGTGGAGCGGGATTCCTTTAATTTTGAAATTTGCAAGCAACGAAGTGCAATTAACGGGCACAAGCATTATCATAGTGCGGTGGAGTTTTATTTTCTCGAAGAGGGCCAATGCAATTATTTGATTGGTGACAGGCGATACAGTATGCAAAAAGGGGATTTGGCCATAATCCCAAAGCGTGTTTTTCATACGGCAAGCTATGTAGGTCGGCACAGCCGAATGCTTATAAACTGCCAAGAGGATTTTTTGCTTCGTCTGCCGCTTCCGAGGGAGACGGTGTATCGCAATTCCGATATAACCCAAGAAATCTACAATATTTTTATAAGGATAGGCAACGAATACCAACGAAACGACCGATTTTCACCGCTTTTAATACAGGGGGATATGCAACGCCTTTTAGTTCTTTTAGAGCGCAACGAAAATCGGTGGCGCCCCGATAATTCGGACACAAATCAATTAATAGAAGATGTTATCAGGGAAATTAACAACGATTTTTCGAGTGATATTAGTTTGACCGCGGTGGCCGCTCGGCATTATGTGAGCGCCTCGCATCTTTCGCGCACCTTTAAGAAGGAAACGGGAATGAACTTTAACGAATATCTAACGCTCATTCGCATAAAAAAAGCCGAGCAGCTGCTAAGTGAGGAGCCGCCTATGAGGATAAGCGAAATAGCCTTTGCCTGCGGCTTTAATGACAGCAATTATTTTTCCAAAAGATTTCACGACATAACAGGCTGCTCGCCTAAAGAGTTTTACCGCCGCAAGAAAACCGAGGCGAGCTCCCCCAAAGAGTAGATAAGATTTTAGTTTTCGAGATTGACAAAATTTTATCAATCGGTTATAATTAATATGGTATTTACCGAAATTTGATTTAAAGGAGTTTTTATTATGGCAACATCAAAAGTGGCATATCTCGTTAAACCGAAAATTGTTGACGGTGTTGAGGGCGAGGCAGTAGTTGAGCTTCGCGACATTGAAATCCCCACCCCCGGTCCCGGAGAAATTCTTGTAAAGGTTGAGGGCTGCGGCATCTGCGGCACCGATGTTCACGAATATCGTTACAATCCCTTCGGCTACAAGGAGATAGTTCTCGGTCACGAGGGCACAGGTGAGGTTGTAGCATTAGGCGAGGGCGTTACAGTTGATACAAAGGGCGACCCGATTAAAGTTGGCGACAAGGTTGTTACCTCGGTTCTTCTTTGCGGTGACTGTGATTACTGCCGTCGTTATCCCGAGCTTCCCAATCTCTGCGAAGGTCTCGGCGTTTACGGTCTTATTGAGGATGATGCAGAGCATCACAACAACGGTTGGTTTGCCGAGCACATTTTGGTTCGCAAGAACTCTTCTATATTCGTAGTAAACGGCATGACTCTTGATGAGAGAATGCTCATAGAGCCCGCTTGCGTTTGCGTTCACGCTTGGAACCGTGCAAACTCTACCAATATTATCAACTTTGGCTCTACCGTATTGGTTCAGGGCTGTGGACCTATCGGTCTTATGCAGATTGCAGTTTTGAAGGCTGCAGGCGTTGTTAACATTATCGCTGTTGACGGCGTTGATACCCGCCTTAATCTCGCTGAGGAAATGGGTGCTACCGCAGTTATTAACTTTAGAGAGTTCAAGACAATTGAGGAGAGAGTAGCAAAGGTTAAGGAATTAACCGGCGGCTTTGGTGCTGATTTCGTATTCCAGTGCACAGGTGTTGCTCAGGCTGCTGCTGATGCTTATAAGTATGTTCGTCGCGGCGGCGGATATTGCGAAATGGGCTTCTTTGTAAATGCAGGCGAGTGCACAATGAATCCTCACTTCGACCTTTGCAACAAGGAAATCACCTTGGTTGGCTCTTGGGTATACAGTGCTAATGAATACATAGAAACCTTGGGCTTCTTAAAGAAGGCAAAGGAAATGTCTATTCCGGTTGAAAAGCTCGTAACCGACCACTATCCGTTAGAGCAATATGTTGACGCTATGGAGAAGAATATCTCATTAACAGGCGTTAAGATTGCAATCGTTATGGAATAAGAAAAGTAAACAAATAGGTTTATAAATAAAAAATCGGAGTGAATTCACTCCGATTTTTTTGTTTGTGCAAAGCTTTAAAAGGCGTTAAAAGCCATGGGCGCCCATAAAGAGCGCACAGGGAGAATCAGACAACCTGCGGGTCCTTTCTTAAGGAAACGCCGGTTTCTTTTTTATAAAGGCGGGTAAAATAATTGGCGCTGCAAAACCCAACTGCTTCTGAAATCTCCTGAATATTATATCCTTCCGCATATAATCGCCGCGCCTCTTGAAAGCGAAGCTTATTGCGGTATGCGATGGGGGACATACCGATATATTCGGCAAATTTTTTGCGAAGATAGCTTTCGCTTACCCCACACAGCGAAGCATATAATTTAACCGAAGCGTTTTCGCGGTAGTGCGTTTTGAGATAGCTTACGGCAAGCCGTGAAGCGCAAATGCTTCTAAAGCTTGGCCCCACCGCACGGGAAATTTGGGAAACCGACCTTTATGAAAAGGGCACGCAACTGCTTGAGCGTGATAAAAATAGCGCCGAGGTGAGCTTCAAGCCGCACGAAATCAAAACTCTCTTAATAAGGTTAGACATTGAAAATCAGAGCACTTTATGAGCTTCGTGTTTCGTTTTTTTATATTGACAAACTATAGAGCTTTCTATATATTAAAGATGAAAAGACGAAAAGGAGAGGCGCCTTGCTCAAGCGAGCAAAGGGAACCTCTCCTTTTAAATTTTAATTGTTTACGGATTAATCACCGAAGTTAAGACTGAAGCCCTTATCGTTGCCATCGCCGTCAAACAAGCCTTTGCCGAGGCTTTTTTGAAAAAATATGGACATATAGTCCCTTTTCCATAGCAATAAAGCCGCTTTTTTAAACGCTTTCTATCAGCTCAAAGAGCCTCTTTTTTCATACCGCACCTCTTGCGTTAAGAATTTTTAAGCATCCACAGCGCGCGGTCATAGCTTAGCTGCTCGGTTTGCATCTCATTGCCTTCGGTATCGAAGATTCTCAAGGTGGAGCTGATTGTTTCGAGGGTTTTTGCAAGCTTTTCGCAATCATCATCCATAACGTGCAATCTATAAATTACCCGGTCGAGAGAGTTTGAGGGGTCGATAGTTGTGCCTATTGATTTAAAGGTTGCGCACTGCAGCACCTGAGGCATTTTTTCAACTGCCTCAATGCCCTTAATCTCGGCGATGGTGCCGGGGCGAAGGGTTACATAATAGTTAACGCAGGGCTTACTGTAATACGGGTTATCGAGCGCCATAACATCGGCACTATCCATCCTGCCCGTAACCGAAAACTCAAGCATAAGGTCAAGGGTGTTAACGCCGTTTAAAACGCTACCGAACACATAGTGCTGTTCGCCGCCCATTCTAAGACCTGACTCATAAAAATATATTTTATCGCCCACAACCGAGCCTTGAAAATTGATGGCTCCGTATTTTAAATTGAGGCTCTTCATCAAATTCAAAATAGAGCCCTCGATTTTTTCTTGGTAAAACTTTAAGCAGGAAATGGGGAAAACGTGCAAGATTGCCGATGCGGCAAGGCCATTTTCATTCTGCGCTCTATGCTTCATAAAGGCAGAGGAGAGGCTATAGTTGCCGTCTTGCATAGTATAGTGAATAAAGATTTCCTGATTGCTTTCGATATATTGCTCAACGAAAATCTTTTTGCTTTGAGAGCGGTTATAAAGCCAGGTGTAGTTTTCAATGAGCTCGGCTTCGTTTTCGCACTTTCTAATACCTCTGCTGCCGCTTTCATCTGCCGGCTTAACAATAACGGGGTATTCGATTTTTTCTAAATCCTCTTTTAAAAATTCTATTGAAATAGGATAGTTTTTAGGAACGGGGACACCATGCTTAATGCAATGCTCCTTGAAGCGACGCTTATCGTTTGAAAGAATCTCAAACTGCTCGGCATTGGCACAGCAGGGAAGGCCGGCCTTTTCGCAGATTTCGGCATAAAAGGGGAGATGGGAATCGGTCCAGCCGATGAAATAACCATCTATTCCTTTTTCTTTAACGAGCGAAACCATTGCGGGTATATCGCTAAAATCAATATCGAGCGCTTCATCGGCTTCGAGCTTTGCGGGGGACTTATCCGCCGCATAAAAATTTGCAACGATTGTATGAGCGCCGAGCTCCTTTGCTCTTTTTACCGCGCAGGCCGCCAAGGCGGAGCCATCGGTAAAGAGTATTTTTTTACCTGTTAGATTAACCATTTTGATACCCCTTCAGTGTGTCTTTATTACCTCTTTGTTTTTATGCCCTGTAGCGCGGGAAAAATCCGCTTTCTTCAAGGTCGTTTCTTAAGGAAACAAGCTTATCATAGGCTTCGGCATCAAAAATCTTTTTGCCGATATGATAGCCCTTAGGTTCGCCGCGGTAAAACGCCTTTTTGAATGAATAAAGGCCATCCTCGCGGGCGCCCACGCCGCCGCCTAAATGGAAGGTTTTGCAACCGTTCGCCGAGCCCCACAAGGCCGCGTGATAAAGCAGCAGGTTGGTGGGAGCGAGGCCTTGATATTCAAGCAGTGAGCCCGATAGATGATAGTTCATTTTGCCGTCGGCTGCAAGCACAATAGAAACGGCGATTATTTCATCCTCAAGCATAGCATAAAAGATTTGGGCGTTTTGCGGCAAATCGTTTAGTATGCTTTGATAAAACTCATCCTTAAAATAGTAGTATTTATTGGCGTTATCCTTTTGCATAGTTAAGTTATAAATCTCGGGAAATTTTTTATAAATTTCGGGGAAATTGCCGTTATAAATACGAATACCGTTCTTTTGAGCCTTGCGAATCATATTGCGATTTTTGCTGGTTATATTTGCCCAAATTGCCTCGGGAGAGGAAAGGTCCATCGCAATAGTAGGCCCTAAAAATACGGTTTCGTATCCGCCTTGGGCACGGGCCTCATTTTCGAGCACCGGATGGAAGCGCACGAACTCGCTGATTATCGAGTTGGAGCGGCACCACTGCTCATAGGCTTGCCAGAGGGCACGCTCATCCCCCTCACCCTCTATAATCCAACCACCATAGCCGTAGGGAGAGGAAAAATCAAAATATGTAGCCTCGGGGAGCTTGCCGACAAAATGCTCGCTTAAAGCAATGTCTCTTTTCATAACAACATTAATTCCACGGAGGTTATCGGCCTCGTAATAAAACAACATCGGCTCACCGTCGCCGTGGAGCTTAAAGGCCTTTACATATCCGCTCAACCAATATACATCATATGATTTAAAAGATTTAACCAAGCAGTCCCAAGCTTCGCTTTGCTCTAATGTATAAACGCTTAAATTCATCTTTTTTGCCTGCCTTTAAAAAAATTAATAATCAAATCAGCCGTTCGGTTCATATCATCCTCGGAATAACGCTGGTCGCAAACGAGCGACAATTCATTTGAGTATAAATAATTCGTTTCCTCGGAAAATTCCCCGTGCATTTCGGAAAACGGCCAATGAACAGGGCAATAAATTTGATTATCTATCAGATAGCGCCTAAGCGCATCTCGGTTTTTATCAACAATTATCGGAACAAACAGCGGGGTATCGGAATGCTTTCTGCTCTTAAAGATAAGCTCGCAGCCGCTCACGCTCTTTAGCCGCTCAATTAAAACATCGGCATTGGCGCGTCTTTTCGCCTTGATAAGCTTTATATCTGCGGTTAAAAACTGCTCGATGCTTTCTGCCGTTGGCGCATAACCCACATAGTCTTTTTCAAGCAGCTCCTCGGCGCTGTTAAACAAATCCAGAAAATGCGATTTATCGCCTGCGGGGTTTTCGATATAGCTTTTTTTACAAAGCATAGCCTCTTTTCTTATGCTGCTGTAGTCAGTTCCTACAGCCACGGGCTCAATTAAAAATTCGCCTTCTCGCTTTTGCGCCTCTGCAAGCCCGTAAAAGCCTGCCCATTTCCTGAGGCTTGAATAGGCATAGTCAGAGCCGATATCATCCTGCCCGCTTAAATAAGAGTGGGTTTTATCCTCAATAATGATATCGTAATTTGCCCTTATTGCGCCTATATCTATGCCGTTTATTTCCGAAAAGCCGAAATAGGTCATATAGTAAAAAATTTCGTTTTTCTTTTTTTCGGGTAAGCGGGCGCAAAGCCCCTTATCTCTATCATAGAAAACCTCATAAAATCTAACCGAAATTTCGTGACGCAAAAAAGGCTCTATCATAGAATGGCAGCAGTAGCTTGGGAGTAAAACGGCATCTATGCGGCGCTGTTTTTTTATATCCCTTATAATATATTCAAGGGCGGTTCTTCCCGATAATAAATATTTTTTACTGCTGTCGACAGAAGGAATTCCCCAAAATTCACTTCCTATTTCAGTCATCGTTTTTATTCCCTCCCGTTTTTTTCAACAAGACCTTTATCCCATTGCTCCCGGCGGTAATCGGGGAAATTGATTTCGATTCCCTTAGATGCATCGATAACATCCTCTCTCTTTATAACCTTCATAAAGGTTTTAAAGAGGATTTGCATATCAAGCTTAAACGAAACCTCGTTTACATATTTTAAGTCCAAGGCGAAGCGCTGCTGCCAATCTAAAAAGTTTCGGCCGTTGATTTGAGCAAGGCCTGTTATACCCGGTCGAACATCGTGGCGATGCATTTCCTCTTTAGTGTAATAGGGCAGGGTTTTTTCGCTAAGCGGGCGAGGACCTATCAAGGACATATCGCCCTTTATTACATTTATGAAAAGTTCGGGGAGTTCGTCCAACGAGGTGGAACGGAGAATTTTTCCGAAACGGGGGGTGCGAAGCTTGCTTGAAAGCAGGTTGCCGTTTTCATCGCACTCATTAGTCATAGAACGGAATTTATAAAGCTTGAAAAGCTTTCCGTTTGTGCCGATTCTCCTTGCGGTATAGAGCACGGGTGAGCCTAGCTTTATGAAAACTAAAAGCGAGAGCACCAACCAAACAGGCAAGAGAACGATTAAGGCTACAACCGAAACTGCCAAATCGAGTATTCTTTTAACGAAGCGATAATAAAAGCCGTCTTTTCCTTTTTTCAAATCAGTCATCTCCCAATAATTTGCGTTTTGTGCGCCAAAAAAATCAAGCAGACACAATACGACTAATTATACTTACACCATTATAGCAAATAGCGCCCTACAATGCAAGATATTATTATATATCATTTATGCATAGAGTCTGTAAAAAAAGCTGAATTTATGCAAACGCTGAGCTCCGATAAGGAAGTATTTCTTTAAAATGCGAACTTTTGGCACAATAATTTGTCAAAAATCACCGATATGCGTCAGCATTATCGGGGATTTTTTTCTCTTCTTGCACTCAAAATTTTCATTTTAAAGTGCTTCGCAGTTTCGTAAAACATTAAAATTTCTTGTATAGAAGCCATAAAACGCAGCAAGGCTGACGCCTTGCGAGGCTTTTGGCAATAATACAGGGAATTTTGTTTGAGAAACAAATACTGACTTATCGGAACTCAGCGAATCGGGAAGTGTCCTTTTTTATATCCTCATAAGTTTTCTATGGTGGACATTAAATAATCGCTGAA